>JAMPXI010000132.1 GCA_023701265.1 Desulfuromonadales bacterium
ATGCCGGTGCCCAGCGGCCCCCACAGCATGACCCCGGCCGGCAGGCCAAGGCCGTGGTGGCTGATCATCTCCGGCTTCTTCAGTGGCAGGCAGACCATCTCCTTGAGGGTCTCCTTGACGTCGGCATAGCCGCCGATGTCGTCCCAACTGAGGATCGGGTCGCGGACTTCGTAGAAGAGGTTCTTGAGACGTCTATGCATGACCACTCCGTTTCATGGATTGGAATCTCAGCGCAAGCCTTGGAAAATCAGCAACAATCATGCCACCTTGACGGCTCCTCCGTCCTGACCGATACTAAGTTTCACTGGATGTTCTGGTTAAGAAGCGAGGAGTTTTTCGTCCTGGCCAGGAAATCCAGGGGATGCGCGGAGGCGTACCAGGCGGTACGCCGCACAAGCAGCACCGCAGATTGACACCGCCAGGGCGGAAAAGAACCGCTTCAGGGAGGCCGCATGGCCGACTACATCCTCGCCATCGACCAGGGAACCACCGGCACCACCGCCCTGCTGGTCGGCCGCGACCTTGCGGTCCACGGCAAGCAGACCGTCGACTTCCCTCAGCTCTACCCTCGCCCCGGCTGGGTCGAGCACGACCCCGAAGAGATCTGGCACTCGACTCGGAAGGCCGTGCGCCAACTGCTCGAGAGCACCGGCACCGCCGCCGGACAGATCGCCGCCATCGGCATCACCAACCAGCGCGAGACGACCGTGCTGTGGGAACGGGTCAGCAGCCGGCCGGTGGCCAACGCCATTGTCTGGCAGTGCCGGCGCAGTGCCGACATTTGCAATGAACTCAAAACCGCCGGGTTGGAACCGGCGGTGCGAGCAAAGACCGGGCTGGTCCTCGACCCCTACTTCTCGGCGACGAAACTGACCTGGCTGCTGCGCGAGCAACCCGAACTGCAACGTCAGGCAAGGGACGGCAGGCTCGCCTTCGGCACCATCGACAGCTTCCTGGTCTGGCGCCTGACCGGCGGCAAAGTCCATGTCACCGACGTCTCCAACGCCTCGCGCACCCTGCTGATGGATTTGGAATCCCTGCAGTGGGATGCCGACCTGCTACGGACTTTCTCGGTACCCGCCCCGCTCCTGCCTGAGATCAAGCCCTCTTCGACAGTGTATGGCAAGACCGCGGGACTTGACTTCCTCCCCGACGGTATCCCGGTGGCAGGGATGGCTGGCGATCAACAGGCGGCACTCTTCGGTCAGGCCTGTTTCCGCCCCGGTGAGTCGAAATGCACCTACGGCACCGGCGCTTTCCTGCTGGAAAACACCGGCAGCAGGCCGGTGGCCAGCCGCAACGGCCTGCTCACCACCGTCGCCTGGCAGATCGACGGACAGACCAGCTATGCCATGGAGGGGAGTTCCTTCATCGCCGGGGCCGCGGTGCAATGGCTGCGCGACGGGCTGGGGTTGGTGCATACCGCGGCGGAGATCGAAACCCTGGCCCGCCAGGTTCCCGACAGCGGCGGCGTGGTCTTCGTCCCGGCCCTCACCGGCCTGGGCGCCCCGCACTGGAACAGCGGCGCACGCGGCCTGATCAGCGGCATCACCCGCGGCACCACCGCCGCTCATCTGGCACGGGCGACCCTCGAAGGGATCGCCCTGCAGATTGTCGACCTCTGCCAAGCCATGGCCGACGACAAGGGTGAGCCGCTGGCTGTCCTCAAGGTCGATGGCGGCGCCGCTCAGAACGACCTGCTGATGCAGTTGCAGGCGGACTTGCTCGACAAGCCGGTATCCCGACCGCAGACCGTGGAGACAACCGCCCTTGGCGCGGCGATGCTGGCCGGGCTGGCGGTCGGTTTCTGGCACGGTCAGGCGGAACTGGCGGCAAGCTGGCGCGAGGAGCGTTGCTTTACACCGCAGGCAGACGTGGAATGGCGGAAGGAACTGCTGGGGCGATGGAACGCTGCGGTTCAGAGGGCGTAAGGCAGCTACAGGTCATTCAACAGTCTATAGATCTTCTGCTCCAACTCCCAGGATCTGGCGGCGCGATCCTCCTCGCCGACCTCCTCGAAGAGCAGGCGTGCCTGGTCGAGCTTCTGGTGGGCTTTGAGCAGAATCGGGGTCAGCGTCGACTCCAGCTTGATGCGCGGGATGTCCCCAACCGATTCAATCAGCTCGTTGAGAGCAGCCACGGCTTTCCCCGCCTCGCGAATCCGGCGATGGGCCTCGCCTTCGCCACCTTCACCGAGGCCGGCAACAAATAGCTGCACCTCGCGGGTGATTTCACGGTAGCGATCGGAAATGGTCATCGTCGGGTCCTTTCGATCCGGCGGTGGAGAGCCTCCGGCAACATCGACTCCAATCCTATGCTATTGCGATCGACCCTGACAACCGAAAAGGCGGCATCGCCGTTGACTTCGAGCATCGGCACCTGTTACTGTGCCTCTAAATTTGAAGTGCAGCAACGCCCTGGGGGAGCAGAAACGCTCTGCTGAGAGTCCGCGACGCGGACGACCCCTCGAACCTGATCCGGGTCATGCCGGCGGAGGGAAGCGGCGCATCACATCGGGCAAGCAAGCTCGACTGAGGCCGCTATTAAGCGGCTTTTTGCATTTAACGACCATGAAAATCTCAGTCAACGAACAACTTCAGGACGTAACGCCCACCAGCACCGTCGGGGCAGTTCGCGACAGGGTCAAACCGGACGCCGATGTACTGATCGTCAACGGCTTCCCCACCGAACCCGACCAGTTGCTGACCGAGGGCGACCAACTGGTTCTGATCCGCCGCGGCGAAGTGCCAAGTGCCGAAGAATTGGATGCCCTGCTCACCGCCCGCCACACCCCGGGAGTCCATGCGCGGGTCAAGCAAGCGACGATCGGCATCGCCGGCGTCGGCGGGCTCGGCTCCGCGGTGGCCATCGCTCTGGCGCGCACCGGCGTGGGCAGTTTGATCATTGCCGATTTCGATCTGGTCGAACCGTCCAACCTGAACCGTCAGCAGTACTTTCTCGACCAACTTGGTCTCCCCAAAGTCTACGCCCTGCGCGACACCCTGGCCCGCATCAACCCGCACGTCCACGTAGCCGCCTGTCACCTGCGCCTGACGCCGGGGAATATCACCGAGATTTTCGGCGCGGTCGACGTCCTGGTCGAGGCCTTCGACCGGGCCGACCAAAAGGCCATGCTGGTGGAGACATTCACGGTCCGCTTCCCGGACAAGCCGCTGGTGGCCGGCTCCGGCATGGCCGGCTTCGGGCCCGCCAACAGCGTGCAGACCCGGCGCAGCTTCGGCAACCTGTACCTGTGCGGCGACGGCACCACCGCAGCCGCCCCCGGCGTCGGCCTGATGGCCCCACGAGTCGGCGTCGCCGCCCATCATCAGGCGAATGCGGTGCTGAGACTGCTGCTCGGAGAGGATCCGGTGTAGGGGCGGGGTCTCCCCGCCCAGGGCGCGGCAACCGCGCCCCTACAAAAAAATTCAACGGGGCACGGCGAAAGTGGAAGGCGCCGACGATTTGTCTGAAGTGCAGCAAGTTTTCGGCGGCAACTGAAAGTTTCAACGTGGCCCGTCGCCCAACAATGACCGAAGGCAACAACAACATGCAATTGACCATCAATGGCAAGCCGACCGAAACCACCGCCGGCAGCACGATCCAGAACCTGCTCGACCAGTTACGCCTCGACTGCCGGCAGGTGGTGGTCGAACGCAATCGTGACATCGTCCCTCGCCAGCGTTTCGGCGAGGAAGTTCTCGCTGACGGCGACACCCTCGAAATCGTCCATTTCGTCGGCGGCGGCTGACAAACAGAAGAATACAGAAGTCAGAATTCAGTATTCAGAATGAATATCAACCCCGCAAACCATTTAACCGAAGGCTTCTGAATTCTGACTCCTGAATTCTGAATTCCTTGTCCCAAACAAAGGTCAGACTTATGGACAACCTCATAATTGCCAACCGCACCTTCCGCTCCCGCCTGATGGTGGGTACCGGCAAGTTCGCCTCCAACGCCGCCATGGTCGCCGCCATGGAAGGCTCGGGGTGTGAGATCGTTACCGTCGCCCTGCGCCGGGTTGATATCGACAACCCCCACGACAGCATCCTCGCCCACATCGACCGCGAGAAGTACCTGCTGCTACCGAACACCAGCGGTGCCCGCGATGCCGAGGAAGCGGTCCGCCTGGCCAGGTTGGCCCGCGCCGCCGGTTGCGAACCGTGGGTCAAGCTCGAGGTCACCCCCGATCCGTTCTACCTCCTCCCCGACCCGATCGAAACGCTCAAGGCCGCGGAGATCCTCGTCAAGGACGGCTTCGTCGTGCTCCCCTACATCAACGCCGACCCGGTGCTGGCCAAACGCCTGCAGGAAGCCGGTACCGCCACGGTCATGCCCCTCGGCGCGCCGATCGGCACCAACAAGGGAGTACGCACCCGCGACAGCATCGCCATCATCATCGAGCAGGCCATCGTGCCGGTGGTGGTCGATGCCGGCCTTGGCGCACCGTCCCACGCCGCCGAGGCCATGGAGATGGGGGCCGACGCCGTGCTGGTCAACACCGCCCTGGCCGTGGCCCGCGATCCCGGCCTGATGGGGCAGGCATTCCGCAAAGGGGTGGAAGCCGGCCGCGAAGCCTGGCTCGCCGGTCTCGGCAAACAGCAGGACCGCGCCGCAGCGAGCAGCCCGTTGACGGGGTTTTTGCACAACTAGAAGCTTTTTATAGGTCGTATAAGACCTATGGGACCGATAAGATCTATGCACTTCCAGCAGACCCTCGACAGCTACAACCTCGCCGAAATCGCAGACCGGATTGAGTCCAGGACTCCCGCCGACGTCGAAGCCGCCCTGGCGACAGCGCATCTCGGTCCCGACGACTTCATGGCCCTGCTTTCGCCGGCGGCAGCCGCCTATATCGAACCGATGGCGCAGCGGGCACACCGCCTGACCGTGCAGCGCTTCGGCAAAACGATCCAGATGTACGCGCCGCTCTACCTCTCCAACGAGTGCACCAACGGCTGCCGCTACTGCGGCTTCAACGCTCACAACAAAGTCCCGCGCCGCACTTTGAATCTCGACGAGATCGAAGCCGAGGCACGGGTCCTGCTCGAGCGCGGCTTTCGTCACCTGTTGCTGGTCACCGGCGAGGCCCCCAAGGCCGCCGACACCGATTATCTCGCTGCAGCAGTGGCACGCCTCCGCCCGCATTTCTCCTCCATCAGCATCGAGGTCTACCCGATGGACGAGGCCGGCTACCGGCAGGTGATCGCCGCCGGGGTCGACGGACTGACCATCTATCAGGAGACCTACGACCGCACGCTCTATGCCGAGATGCACCCCTTCGGCAGAAAGCGCGACTACGACTTCCGCCTGTGCGCCCCGGAACACGCCGCCGCGGCCGGCATGCGCCGCGTCGGCGTCGGCGCCCTGCTCGGCCTGGGGAAATTCCGCGTCGAGGCCTTCTGCACCGGGCTGCATGCCCTGCATCTGGCCCGGTACTTCTGGCGGACGCATCTGACCGTCTCCTTCCCGCGCATGCGACCGGCCGACGGTGGCTTCCAGCCGCTCAACCCGGTCTCCGATCGCGATTTCGTCCAACTGATCTGCGCCCTGCGCCTGCTCCTCCCCGACGCCGGGCTGGTTCTTTCCACCCGCGAGAGCGCGCAATTGCGCGACAACCTGCTCCCCCTGGGGATCACCCAGATGAGCGCCGGTTCCTGCACGTCCCCCGGCGGTTATGCAGAAAAGGATGAAAGCGGCCGTCAGTTCGTCATCGATGACGACCGTACCCCCGCCGAAGTCGCGGCCATGCTGCAACAACGAGGGTATGAGCCCGTGTGGAAGGATTGGGACACGGCCTTTCATCCTGCCCCAAAAGTCACGTAGGGGCGCACGGCCGTGCTCCCGGGCATACGGGTTCGACCACGTTCCACGGGCGCAGGCCATGCGCCTCTACAATTAAATTCTATGTCCAATCCAATTGATTTCACCCTCTATCTGATCACCGACCGTCATCAGGTTCCGGCCGGACGGACGTTGCTGGCAACCGTCGAGGCAGCCCTGCGCGGCGGCGTGCGCGCCGTGCAACTGCGCGAAAAAGACCTTCCGGCCGCGCAACTGCTGCCACTGGCGGAGAAACTGCGCGCCATCACCCTTCGCTTCGATGCCCGCCTGCTGATCAATGACCGCATCGACGTGGCCCTGGCTGTCGGCGCCGACGGCGTACACCTTGCCGGCCACTCACTGCCGGTCGCAACGGCCCGAAGCTTGCTCGGACCGGACAAACTGATCGGTGTCTCCACCCATCACCCTGGCGAAATCGCCGCGGCCGCTTCGGGCGGTGCCGACTTTGTCACTTTCGGTCCAGTGTTTGATACCCCGTCAAAAACCGTTTATGGACCACCGCTCGGTCTCGATGCCCTGCGCATGGCGTGTGCCGCTTCTCACCTGCCGGTTTTCGCTCTCGGCGGCATCAAAAACAGCCGGCTTCCAGAGCTGGGCGGCAGCAACATCCACGGTGTTGCGGTGATTTCCGCCATTATTGCCGCCAGTGACCCCTACGCTGCCACCGACGCATTCCTCACAAAGCGACCTCGGTAATCGGCTGACGACTGGAACCCGTTTCAGCTGATAAAACGCTCGTTCTAATCCCTCTCGGCAGATCCACGCAGCCCACCGTTATGCGGAGCAATTGCCTGAAAATGCGGTGCAATTTGTTTCACCAAGTGAAACACGCCAACAATTTCATTGTTTATTTCACACAAAAAAACAATCGTTGCTTTCTCTTACGAAAAAATATTACTGCCATTTCAGACACTTATAAAACACTCGTCGATATCAACATTATTTCTATTGACAGAAATAAAACAATATTCCAAAAATAGCGCACACGACATGGGAAAAAGGGTTGGTTGCGCGCGCCCAACTCTCTTTCCCCGGCAATGTTCCAGGCTATGCCCCGCTAACAATCGGTTCCGCAGCAATTTCCGGAGGGGACCCGGAACAGGTCGCGGCCAGGGGGCACAAATCCAACAAGGAGAGAACGTATGGCAACTCAAACGTATGACTGGGCGGCGATCGCCAAGAACCCGAAGTTCGTCGAACTTCATCACCGCAAGCAGCGGTTCCTGTTTGGTTGGTGGATCTTCTCCACCGTCTATTACTTCCTGCTGCCGATCGGCGCAGCCTATGCCAC
>JAMPXI010000133.1 GCA_023701265.1 Desulfuromonadales bacterium
ATGGGGAACGAGACGGTATCTAAACATGGACTTGCTCAAGGAGCAGGACTTGGAACTGGCGATCGCGGCGGAGGCAATCTAGACCGACGGGGCACTGCCGAGAAAAAGCGAAAGATTCTTTACACTACCGCGCTGCCTGCTGGTCTTTGAAAGAAAAAAACCAGCAGGCAGTGCTGTCATATGGGCCAACAATCCGATATCACAACTATTTTAATTATACTGGAAGCCGAATGCGGCGTCCAATCGCTGATTCGCCAACAAAAAAGCCCCCGCCTGGCGGCGAGGGCTCTGGGTGGCAGATGGCGCTGGCTACTTGTGATAGCCAAGGCGGGCGGACAACTCTTCGGCAGAGCCCTGAACCAGCGGGATCAATTCGTTTTTAATGCGATCGTCGCTCAAGCGCATGGTCGGACCGGAGACGCTGATCGCCCCGACGATGCGGCGGGTATAGTCGCGAATCGGCGCGGCGACGCAGCGCACGCCAAGGTCCATCTCCTCATCGTCGAGAGCATAACCCTGCTCGGCGATGGTTTTCAGGCTCTCCTTGAGCTGTTCGCGATCGGTGATGGTGGTTGAGGTGTATCCTTTGAACTGCCGGTTCGGCAGAAGTTCATTGATTTCGTCCTCGGACATGTACGCCAGGTGGACTTTCCCCGACGCGGTGCAGTAGCCCGGCAGGCGTGAACCGACGCGCGAAACCACGCGTACCGTCATATCGGTCTCGATTACGTCAAGATAAACCACGGAACCTTCCTTGAAGATCGCGACATAGGCCGTCTCGTTGCAACTGCCGACGATCTTCTCGAGGATCGGCTTGGCCTGGCGGAGCAGCCCCATCTGTTTGATGAAGGTCTGGCCGAGTTCGAGTGCCTTCAAGCCAAGACGATAGTTCTCGGTGGCCTTGTTCTGCTCGATGTAGCCGCGCGATTCCAGGGTTGCCAACAGGCGGAAGACGTTGTTCTTATGAAGTTTGAGCCGCTTGCTCAGTTCCGTGACACCCAGTTCGTCGACATCGTCGTGGAACTGCTCGAGGAGGTCAAGGGCGTGAGAAACAGCCTGAATGATATATTCGGATTTGTCTTTTCTGGCCATGGTAGGACTACCTTCCCCGCGAATTCAACATGGTTATCAAATCGAGTAAAATCTCGCATTTTGTAACGAAAGGGACGTGGGCTGTCAAGGGAAAATGGCCAAACCTGCCCACCTGTAACAATGTGGAAATTATAAAATAGCGTTCTACAATTGTCAAACGGGAAACGCCTTCAAAATGAAAATCTTTTACAGGCCGTTGACAGTTCTTGTCCGGGACAGGTAGATTGTGATGAAAAAGCTTTCCTGGGGGCCTTTGCATGCTGACCTTGAGCAAGAAAATCCTGGTGGCGATCGACGGCTCACCACAGTCGGACAAGGCTGCCGAGGAAGCGATTCGCCTGGCCGCCCAATCCGGGACGAAACTACGCAGCCAGGTCTTTGCCGTGCTGGTGCTGCCCAGTCTCAAACCCCCCTCGTTCACCGATTTTTTCCCCTCCAAGCCCCCCACCGAGGAACCCGACTGGCAGGAGAAGCGCGACCGGCTCTTTTATGTGGTGGAGAAATCCGCCGGTGAGGCCGGGGTTACCTTTGAATCGCTGGTCCTCTATGGCGACCCGGCCGAGGAGTTGATTCACTTTGCCAAGGAGAAAGGATGCGATGTGATCGTCATCGGTTCGTCCGGCAAAGGGAAGGTCAAGCGGACGGTGCTGGGGAGTGTTTCGACCAAGGTCGCTTTGCAGGCGCAGTGCTCGGTGTATATCGTCAGGTAACCGGTTGCTGGTTGCTTGACGGGTTTCTTCACGACCAGAACAACCTATTCGAGACCGATCCCATTCTCCAGTATGATGTCAGCCTGGGCCGAATGCCGGGTTTCCAGGCAAAGATACCGGTACACTTCCGCCAGGGTGTCGCGGATTGCCTCCTGTTCCTCGGGGAACTCGTAGGGAGAGAGTTCCAGCACCAGGGAATGGTTGTAGTCGGTTTCGCGCAGATGATTGAGGAAACGGGTCAAGGGCAGCGCCCCATGGCCCGGCATCAGGTGCTCCTCGCCGTTGGTGTAATCCGAAAAGTGAATGTTGCGCATCATTCCTGAAGCATAATACGCATAGAAATCGTTGATGAAGTTGGTATGCATCGATCCGCAGTGGGCGGTATCGAAGGTCAGGTACAGGTTGTGTGCCTTGAGAAACGGGATCATCTTTTCGGGCGTCGACAACATGTACGGATTGATCTTCGGTTTCGGCAGGCAGGGCATGTTTTCCAGTGCCAGCGTGACCTGTCCCTGGCCGAGATCGACCTGAAAATCATCGATGCCTTTCAGCCAGCGCCAGAATTTCAATTCGAAATTGAGCCACGAAGGGGGGTGGAAATTGACCAGCGGTACCCCGGTTTCGAGCGCGAGGTCGACGCTGCTCTTCAATTGATCGATCTTGTTTCCCCAGCCGTCGATGTCGAAAAACGGCGCGTGGATCGAGTTGACCGGCATGATGGTCTGCAGGGAGCGGAGCAGCCTGACGTCGTGGCCGCCGCCGTAATCATTGTTGATGATGACTTCCATACCGTCGAAACCGACCTCGCGCGCCAGTTCGAATACTCTGGGAGCGGGGAGTGTGAACAGGGTGCCGGCGGAAAGGATCAGTTTCATGGGACGTCGTGTTACCGCAGTGCGTTCAGGGGTGATGGACTTTTTCGACCAGGAACCGGCGCACGTGGTCCGGCGGCGGCGGGGTCAGCAGCGACACGACGATCATGATCAGCGTCACCAGGGGGGCGCCGATCAGGGCCGAAGACGTGGGCGGCAGCCATTCGCGGAGTTCCGGGATGAGGTGGCCGAACAGCACCGGGGCAAAGGTCAGAGCCACCCCTGCGGCCATCCCGCAGACCGCCCCGTACTTGTTGGCCCGATCCCACCAGATGCCGAGTAGAAACACCGGGAACAGGGTGTTGCCGGCCAGGGCGAAGGCCACGGCGGTTATCTCGGCGATCAGTCCCGGCGGGTTGACGGAAATCACCAGGATCAGGACGGCCAGCAGCAGGGTCACACCTTTGGCCACCTTCAGCAGGTGACGCTCGCTGGCCCGCGGATTGATCAGGCGGTAATAGATGTCGTAGGCAAAGGCTCCCGCGCCGGTAATGAGCAGGCCGGTAATGGTGCTGAAGGCCGCAAGGATCCCGCCGACCGCCAGCATGCCGACCAGAAGGTCCGGAATTCCCGCCCATTCACCGGTTTTGACCACGATCAGATCGGCGAGAAAACCGGCTTCGGCGGGATTGGGGGTGAATCCGGAGCGCGACTGCCAGGCCTTGGCGAAAGCCCCGAATGCCGGGGCGCTCCAGTAGAGCAGGCCGATGAAGAACAACCCCCAGACGACACCCCAGCGGGCGTCGCGGGTGTTGGGTACCGTGTAGAAGCGTGACAGGACGTGGGGGAGGCCGGCGGTGCCGACCATCAGCGTAAAGCTGAGGGCGATCCACTGATAAGGGGTGCCGAACGTCCACGGTTCGAGATAGGCGCTGGCCATTGCCGGGGGAAGCTCGGTCAGTGCCGCGCCGTAGCTGAGCTGCGGTAGCAGCCAGGAATAGCCGAGTTTTTTGGCGATGAACATCAGCGGGATGACAAAGCAGAGGATCAGGGTCACGTAGTGGAACTGCTGGTTGCGGGTGGCGCCGAGAGTCCCGGCGATCACCAGATAGGTAAGGGCCACGCCGGTACCCAGCAACAGGGCGCGGGTGTAGTCGATGCCGAACAGCCAGGCGAAGATCAGTCCGATCCCTTTATACTGGGCAACGCAATAGATCAGGGTGATGAGGATGGCGATCACCGCCGAGCAGATCCTCGCCAGGGAAGAATCGTAGCGCGCTTCGACGAAGTCGGGGGCCGTGTACTTGCCGAAGCGCCGGATCTGGCCGGCCATCAGCACCAGCAGCAGAACGTAGCCGCCGGTCCAGCCAAGGATGTAGGCGAAGGCGAAGTAGCCCTGCAGGTAGAAGACCCCGGCGATGCCGAGGAAAGAGGCGGCACTCATCCAGTTGGAGGCGATGGCTGCCCCGATGCTGGCGTGCCCGGATTGGCGCCGGCTGACGCCGTAGGCCTGCTCCGCCCGGTGGCGGCTGAACAGGCCGATCACCAGGGTAATGGCCAGCGTCGCCCCGAGGACCAGGGTCGGCAGGAGTTTGAACTCTCCGAACATAGTTACACCCCTTCCTGGCGGCGCCGGCGATAGCTTTCGGTGAGCCAGTCGATCAACAGATTGAAAATGCAGCAGATCAGGATGAACCAGAAGATCAGGAACTGACCGCTGAACCAGTAGTGCAGCGGCATGCCGAAAATTGTGCGGCCGGGCAGTTGTGCCTGCGGGCAGAAGGCCAGGTAGAGCGGAAAGCCGAAGGTGAGCGAGGCCCAGGCCGTGAGCGTGACCCAGATGATGGTCACCTCACGGCGCATGAAGCCGCGTCGTGGCCTCAGAAAATTGACCCGCAGATCGTCAGTGGGTTGTTCGGGTTCCGGACGGTGCATGACCCATCTCCATGACGTTGATGATGCCGGTATGGCCAGGTTACCGCATTTATAGCAGAAAAAGTTAATCCACGATATCCGGCAAATCAGCCGGGTCGGTGGCGTTTTTCATGACTTCATGGAGAACGGCCGTGGCAAAGCTCCCTTTCGGCAGGCGAAAGGCAATCAGCAGGTCGTCCGCATCGGTGTTTACCGTCACTTCATGCAGCGGTACGCGCAGGGCGCGGCGCTCTCCCTCCATGGTCAACCCACCGGGGAGGCGAAAGGCGTTCGGCGTCAGCTGTTCCTTGTCAAGCAGGCTGCGTTCGAGCAGCCCGGCCTGCCCGCCGGCGAACGGAACCTTGCATCCGAACAGTGGTGCGGTCGGACTGATCTCAAACGCATCGGCACGGGGCTGTTCAATCGCCGGATCGGCCACCTCGAAGCAGGCGCCATTGACATGCTTCATGGCCAGGTCGCCGGGCCAGAGCCGCTCCAGCGAGTTGAGGCGCATATCAACCAGACGGTCGAACAGGGAGGACTGGTAGGCGGACAGATACAGCCGCAGCAACTTGCGGGAGAGGCTCAGCACGGCCTCGCGTGGGGCCCGGCCGGCCCGCAGCGCCTCGAGCAGATGACGCTCCGGGTGGCAGTGGCGCGGCAGGAGGGAGAGGGCCTCGTCAAGATTCCCGGCCCGGTAGGCCAATGCGGCCGCCTGCCAGTCAGGGTGGCGGATCTCCGTTGGATTGCCGATGACTTCCCGGACCGCGGCAGTAAAATCGCCGGTCAGGATTGCCCGGCCGATGCGATGGGAGTTGCCGAGCACGCCGTAGCGCTGGTCGCCGAAGCGGTTCGGCACGCCGAGGTTCTGAAGAACGCCGAGGATCGCTTCCGCCCTGGGCAGGGCTTCCGGCTGCGGGCGATGGATGCGGATGTGGAAACGGTTGCCGGCCAGATGGCCGAGGCGCAGCTTGTTGCGATGCATACGGGCGCCGAGGATGCGCACGCCTGGCAGTTCCAGCCCGGCGACGTCCTGCGGGCGGCGCGCCGGGATGGAGACGGTCTGGCGGGTGACGGCGCGGGCGTCCTTGAGCCCGGCATAACCGAGTTCGCGTTCCGGGCAGTGCAATGCCCGGGCCAGATGGTGGAGCAGGTCGAAGGTCGTGATGCCGCTCTTCTCGACAGTGACATACAGATGATCTCCCTCGCCACAGGCCTCGTAAAGGGGGATCTCCTCGACGAAAAAATCGGCTGGTTCCTGGCGCAAGGTGCCGCCGGTACCGGGGAGCATCGCGGTCAGGTAGTTACTCATCGGCTCTCCCGGGACGCCTGGATCGGTAGCCGCGTCGGAGCTCCGCCGCCTGAAAATCGGGGAGGGCGACCGCGGGGTCGCGCCGGTGGTGGATGAAGTGCACCGGCAGTCCCTGGCCGAGAAAGCGGCGCATGTACTTGGAGAGCGGGTACCCCGGCAGCGTTTCGACAAACGCTGCCGCAAGCTGGTTGCGAAAACCGGGCATCCCTGCCAGCACCTCGGCCACCGCTTCGACGTAGTCGCGCTGATCACTGCTGAAAAACAAGTCGCCGTCCGGAACGAGACGACACTGCGCGAGTTCCAGAAAGTCGCGGCCGACCAGTCGCCGGTCACGGTGCCGTTTTTTCGGCCAGGGATCGGGACAGTTGATGTAGATGGCCTGCAGAATCCCGGCCGGGATGTTGTTGAGCAGCAGTTCACGGGCTTCGATGCGCAGGACGCGGACGTTGGTGACCCCGGCGGCTTCGAGCTTGCTGCAGGTTTTCAGGCACCCCTTGTTGTAGATATCGATGGCCAGAAAATCGGTTTCGGGCTGCTGCATGGCGCGCTGCAGAATGAAGTGACCGGTGCCGCAGCCGATCTCCAACGCCAGCGGCGCCAGGCGTCCGAACATGGCCGGTTGGTCGAGCGGTGCCGTCAGCCGTTCAGTGGGGATGAAGAGCGCTGAGACGATGGGGATGACCCGCTGGGTGCGAGGCCGTACCGCGGCGTTGAGATATTCCGCTTCCAGGCAGGGTTGCGTCTCGGTCATTTGCGGTTGCTCAGGAACAGGGTCAGGGCATCGATCTCGTTGCCCGGCAGATGGCTGAAATCGGCGATGCGACCGTTGGCATGACGTTTCTGTGGATTGGCCAGTTTGAGGCGCAGTTGCTCCCTGGTCAACCGCCCGCCGACCTTCTCCAGGTTGGGGCCGGTGCTGGCACCCGCCTCTTCGATCAGGTGACAGGCCTTGCACCCCTGCGAATTGAGCAGGCGGCGCGCCAGGGCCTCCGCGTCGGGCTGCGCTGCGCCCGCAATCGAGGGGATCAGAATGAAAAGAAGGCTGGTCAAGGCCGGCAGGCGCACGGTGCGGCTCCTTCGTCGGGGAATAGGTTAAACTCGGGTGTATTTCATAAAAATACCGGAAATGACCGGCGCGGCCAAGGATTTCCGTTGGATGGCTGGGATGGCTGGGGGACGTTGTTTATTTGTTGACTAAATTG
>JAMPXI010000015.1 GCA_023701265.1 Desulfuromonadales bacterium
CATTGGTTGCGTATGCATCAATGGAGAGAACGTGATTCACACCAACAGCCAAAAAGGGAACCCAATCCAAATCTTCAATCGTTACAGGCTTTGTCTGGTTTTGCGTAATTCCACCGAATGTATAGCTGGCGGAAATGGTAACGATCTGATTACCACTCACATTGGTCGTGGTCAGCATCCCATTGCTGGCGATACTGGCAAAGGGGGAGTTCTCATCCCAGGTCGGCGTGACCGTATTAAAACTGCCGTCGCTCCAGAAGGCTGTGGCCGTATAGCCGGCGCTACTGCCTTCACTGACGGTTGCAGGCCCGTCGATTGCCAGGCTGACCACGGTCGCGGGTGCCTTCGTGATGGTCACGGGATGAGTGTCCTCCCGCGTAACCCCTCCCGAGGTAAGGCTGGCAGTGATGGTTATGTCCTGAGCGGCGTTGACCGGCGAGGTTGTCAAAATCCCGTCGGCGCCAATGCTGGCATACCCGGAATTTTCAGACCAGAGCGGGGTTGCCAGGCTGGTTCGGCCCCCCTCCCAGGTGGCGGTGGCGGAATAGCCGGCGCTCCGGTTTTCCTCAACACTGGACGGACCACTGATCTCCAGGCCCGTGATGACCCAGGTCCCGTTAAACCGCCCTTCGTATTCGCTGGAATACAGGAAACCATCGATCAATGCCAAGCCGGTGGCGCCCTGGTCCATGATCCCGACCCAATAATTAAAGCCATCCAGCTCCGGCGTCCGCCGCAGCAACCCGACGTAAGTCATGGTCACGTACACCGGGTTTTCCTGCAGCAGCTTGTATTCGGCTGACTCTGAGAAGCCCGTCATCACCTGTCCGCGGGTGCGGGCTGCCGTATCCAGTTGGCCCGTCCAGTAAGCCAGGCCAGCGGCGTCCGGCTCGCGCCCCAGAACATTCTGATAGACCAGCTCCACGAACTGGCCGTTGTTCAGGCTGCCATAAGTCTGCTGGAACTCCGGTGATGAGGCAAAGAAGTCGGAAATGTTGTCCAGCGTGAGGTTGCCGCTGGAGTGTTCCTTCACCCAGTACATCAAGCCACTGAAATCAGGGAGGCGGTTGAAATAGGCAAAGTACAACCGCACCACCGGGGCAACCTGCCCCCCGAACTCGGCACTCAGCAGAAACTGCTCGACCAGTTCGGCACGATCATGCGTCCCTGATTGAAGTTGCAGTGTCCAGTAATTCAAACCTTCAATATCAGGCTCCCGATTCAGGAAGTCCCGATATGCCTGCCTGGCAAATTCGGTGTCATCATTCAGAACGGCGGCCGCCGGTGGGGGAAAGAAGGCAAACAAGCTGAATGCGCACAAAAGGCAGAGGGTGACTCTGACATTAAACAAAGACATAAAACCTCTCCCGCAAGCAGTCGGACCCTTGCTCACAAAACTTATACAGGCCACCTCTGAAATTCCAAGGCGGCCGATGTATTGTCTGCATATGTTCCTCTGGCACTTCGACGATGCTACACCGAAAACGAATTCGACCACCGCTGCAATAAAGTTATTTTATCAAAGCGTCCGTTGATTGCGCAAGGGGGGGGGGCCGGCCAGGAGCCGTTGCCCAACCCAGTGCCGGGCAAACTGCAGGGCGGTGCGGCCGCAGCGCTTGCTCTTGTCGTGCGACCACTTGATCGCCTCGCGCTCCAGATCCTCATGCCAGACCGGTTCCAGGCCATGCTCTGAGCAGAAACGGGCAATATGACGGCGCACTACCTCCAGGTAGCGATCCTGTTTGAAGACGTGGAAGGAAACCCACAGACCGAAGCGGTCAGAGAGGGAAATCTTCTCCTCCACCGCCTCGCCGTGGTGAATCTCGCCATCGACCATTTTGGCGCCGAGGTTGTCGGTGTGGTATTCGGGGATGAGGTGGCGGCGGTTGGACGTGACATAAATCAGCACATTGTCCGGGGCGGCGTAGACCGAACCGTCGAGAACGCTCTTGAGGATCTTGTAACCAGGATCACCCGGTTCGAAGGAGAGGTCGTCGCACAGCAGGATGAAACGGTACGGCAGGTTGACGATGCGGATGAAAATGTCCGGCAGGGACGGCAGATCCTGCTTGTCGATCTGAACGATACGCAGCCCCTGTTCCGCGTAGGTGTTCAGCAGCGCGCGTACCAGCGACGACTTGCCGGTGCCGCGCGAACCCCAGAGCAACACATTGTTGGCCGGATAGCCGGCGAGGAACTGGCGGGTGTTGTCTTCCAGTATCTGGCGCTGGCGTTCGATGCCGACCAGGTCATCGAGGCGGGTTTCCTCAATCCGCGGCACTGCCTCGAGATAGCCGGCGAACGAGTGCCGCCGCCAGTTGGTGGCCCAGGTCATGCTCCAGTCGACCGGCGGCGCAGCCGGGGGGAGCAGCTGTTCGACCGAAGCGAGCACACGCTCCAGACGGATTTCCAGTTCCGGGTTCAAATTCATGATGGCACCTCCTGCCCGCTACAATCCTTTACCGCCGCGCTGCTATCCGCTAATATCACCGGCATCCCCTTTAGCATGACAAGGAATGACCATGGCCGATCACCTCGTACGCCTGATTACCAGTGACGGCATGCTGCGCGCCGTCGCCGCCGAGACCACCCTGCTGGTCGAGGAGTGCCGGCATCGCCAGCAGACCGACCCGACCGCCACGGTTGCCCTCGGCCGGGTGGCCACCGCCGCGGCCCTGATGGGAGGGCTGCTCAAGGGGGAGCAACGCCTGGCGTTGATCGTCGAGGGGAGCGGGCCGTTGCAGCGGCTGCAGGCTGAAACCGATGCCCGTGGCCGGGTGCGGGCGACACTCAAGGTGCCAGTCGCCGGCCTGCCGCCGCGCGAGGGGCGCTTCGATGTCGCCGGGGCAGTCGGTCACGCCGGTTTCCTGCACGTAGTCAAGGATCTTGGCCTGAAGGAACCGTACCGCGGCATGGTCCAGCTGGCCACCAGCGAGATCGGTGAAGATCTGGCCTACTACCTGGCCACCTCCGAACAAATCCCCTCGACTGTCGCCCTGGGGGTGGAACTCGACCGCGACGCGAAAGTGACCGCGGCCGGTGGTTTCCTGCTGCAGCTCCTCCCCGGCGGCGATCCGGCCCTGGTCGACCAGCTTGAGGAACGTCTGGCGCATCTGCCGCCAACCACGACCCTGCTCCGCCAAGGGGTAGCGCCCGCCGCCATCCTCGAGCGATTGCTCGAAGGCATCCCCACCACCAATCTCGGGCAGATCCCGCTCGTTTTCGCCTGCACCTGCGGTCGGGAGCAGGTTGCCGGCGTGCTCAAGCTGCTCGGTGCGGCGGAACTTGACGAACTGCTTGCCGATCCCGGTGAAGCTACGGTCACCTGCGATTTCTGCAAGGAACCGTACCACTTCGACCGGCCGGCGTTGGAAGCCATCCGGAGTGGACTGTCCGTTTGACCATTTCCCCTCAACCTTGAGGGAGAGGGGCCGGGATGAGGGGGATCAGCCTTGCTCTTCCGCACCAACAATCGAGCCCACCAGATCGTATTCTGAAGAATCCGTGATTCTCAGCTGCACGATGTCGCCGACATTGGCCTGACCGGCATTGATGTAGACCAGCCCGTCGACATCCGGCGCCTGGCGCACGCTGCGTCCCTTCAACAGCAGTTCACTCTCCTCGCTGACCCCTTCCACCAGCACCGGTTCGATGCGTCCGACCAGGGCGCGGTTCTTGCGGAACGATACCCGCGACTGGGCTTTCATCAGGCGGCGGTAACGCGCCAGCTGCACCCGCTCCGGCACCTGGTCGGGGAGAGTCGCGGCGGGGGTGCCTTCCTCGCGCGAGTAGCGGAAGACGCCGAGGCGCTCGAAGTGCCCCTCCTCGACGAAGGCCAGCAAACGCCGGAACTGGTCGTCGGTTTCGCCGGGAAAGCCGACGATCAGCGAGGTGCGCAGCGTCACATCGGGGAGATAGCGGCGGATTCTCTCGATCAGGGCACGGAGGCCGGCACCATCGACCCGGCGGTTCATCGCCAGCAGCATCCGGTCGTCGATATGCTGGATCGGCACATCCAGGTAGCGGCAGATTTTCGGTTCGCGGGCCATCAACTCCAACAGTGCGTCACTGATTCCGTCCGGGTAGGCATAGAGCAGGCGCAGCCAATGCAAGCCGTCGATCTTCACCAGTTGTTCAAGCAGATCGATCAGGTTGGCGCCGTCGTCGCGATCGGCACCGAAGGCGGTGACGTCCTGGGCGATCAGGTTGATCTCCTTGACCCCTCCGGACGTCAGTTTTTCGACCTCGGCGACCACCGAGGGGATGCTGCGCGAGCGCAGCGTGCCGCGGATGCTCGGGATCACGCAATAGGAGCAGTGGTTGGCACACCCCTCGGCAATCTTCACATAAGCGGTATAGAACGGCGAGGAGAGCGCGCGCGGCGTGGTGTGGTCGTAAAGAAAATCGGGAAGGCCGATCGCACGGCGCGGGGCTTTCCCCGCCAGCCCCTGGTCGAGCAGTTCGACGATGCGCGGCGCGTCGGCGGTGCCGACGAACAGGTCGACTTCCGGCAGTTCATTGGCCAGTTCCTCCTGATACCGCTGGGAGAGGCAGCCACTCACCACCAGCAGCTTGCAGCGGCCGCTGCTTTTCTGCTCGGCGACGTCCAGAATGGTGTCGACCGATTCCTCCTTGGCCTCGCGGATGAAGGCGCAGGTGTTGACGATGATCACCTCGGCCTGCGATTCGTCGGTGACGATCTGGTAGCGTTCCGGCGGCAGGTGGCCGAGCATCACTTCGGCATCGACCAGGTTTTTCGGGCAGCCGAGACTGACCAGGCTGACGGTATGTTTGCTCACGGCACTCCTTCCGCCTCGTGGGGCGTCAGATGAAATTTCATCAAATATTCAGGGGGTTATAACACAAAACCGCCCCGGAACCAAGGGCTTTCCGGAGCGGCGGATTTGACCGGGTAAGGCTTTGTCAGAAAGCGGGCCGCCGCTCAGAAACCCATCTCCTTGCCGGTCGGTTTTACAACCTCGACTCCGGCCGGGAGGATGAAGTTGAACTGGTTGGTCGAGAGCCCCCGGTTGAGGCGCAGATCGCTGAACTCGATGGTCGTGCTGTTGCCGTTCGGATCATAGACCGTGGTGGAGAGTATCGGGAAGACCATCCCGCCACGTGGCTCCGGACCAAGCTTGATCGAACCGGGACGCGGCGCACGGGTCGGTGGCTCAATGGCCGGTACTTCGCTGTGGCGCGACGTGCGACTCGGTGGCTCGACCGCAGGGGTCTCGTCTTTGAAGCCGATATCGCGGCCCGCGGTTTCCGGGGCATTCACTGCGTCGCGATCGACCACAATCACCATGCGGTTGAGCAGGGCCGATGAGCGCCGCGGCCGCAGATCGAGCACATAGTTCCCCTCGGCATCGTGGTTCGGTTCGGCGTAGCTGATCTGGAAGTCGCGGGAGAGGTTGCCCAGACCGGTCAGGAAGGTCATCGGGTTGCCTTCTCGTGCCTGTGATACCATCTCGACATCGGACTGGATCACCTGGTTGTTCTCCGGCAGATAGACCCACAGCGTTTTGCCGTTGGAGACCAGTTCCTGAGTGGTCGGTTCTTCATACTCCCAGTGGAACATTACTGTCGGCACCTGCCCGCGGCGGTAGTCGAAGCGTACACTGACCCGCCCGCTGGCCCGCTGCAGACGGTCGAGAGACGCTATCCGCGACTCCTGGAAAAACTCCGCCGTGTAGTCCTGGATGCGCTGAGCATCCGGGGCCGTTGCCTTGAACGGGGTTTCCAGGGCACTGATCACATCGCGCAGACCGGCTGCCCGGGCAGGCAACGCCATCAATGCCATCACTGGCAGAACCATCAGGATCGCAAAGAATCCAGGCCGCATGTCATCCTCCTCCCGCCCCAAAAGATCAGCGGCAGTGCCGTTTGCAGGTCACAGGGTCGTGACCCGATTATCTCTTGCACAGTAAACCAACAGTTGTCCGCTGGCAAGATCGAACGCCACCGTCCGGCCCCGGTTGCCGCCGACCTCTTCCCCCGCCAGCGGGATGCCAAGCTCCAGCAGGGTCTCCCGGGCGCTGCGCGCATTGCGCACCCCGATGCTGTGCATCAACGTCAGGTATTCGGTTTCGAACATGTTGGCTCCGCCGGCGATCTTGGCCTGCAGCCGTGCCGGATCGGCTCCGGTCTTGGTCAGTTCCTCCAACATCAGCCGGATTGCGGCGTCGACATATTTGGTGAGCTCGCCGAGTGGATCTCTGGCCCGGCGCTGCGGCAGCAGACTATGGACCAGGCCGCCAACGCGCAGACCGGGGTCGTACAGGGCGATGGCCAGGCAGGAACCGAGACCATAGGCCTTGAGCACTTCCGGGGCGCGGCCGATGCGCAGTTCGGCAATTCCGACCCGTTCGCTCATGGCTCCCCCGCCACCACCCGCAGGAAGATTTCCAGCGTCTGCGGATCGGGCATCAGGAAAAAATGGCCCTTGATCTGGTTGCTGCAGCCGGCATCGCCGGAAAAATCAGTCTCGACCATCAGTGCCAGGTTGCCCGTCTGGCTGAGGTCGATCAGGACGTAGTCAACCACCGCGCCGGCCATGTCGTAGGAGAGCAATGGGACCGACGGGATCAGCGTCTTGTGCAGGAGATTGCCGATGGCGCTCAGGTAGGCCGAGGCCAGAATGTTGCCGACTTCCTTGAGCGCCGAGACGTTCAACTCGTTCATCACCAGGGTGCGTTCCTCGTGTTGCAGCAGGCAGCAGAGCAGGCGATGGGCGCTCTCCTGCGGGAAGAGCAGCATGATGCTCCCCCGGGCGTCGCCGAGGATCTGCAGGGTGACGCCGACCATCAACGTCTCGGCACCGCCGAGATGCTCGGGGACGGCGCTGATCTCGGTGACCGATACCCGCGGCACCCGCAGGCTGATACGCTGGCCGATCATCTGCGAGAGGGCGGTGGCGGCATGGCCCATGCCGATGTTGCTGACTTCCTTGAGGGCGTCGAGCTGGATGTCATTCAGGTCACGAAAGGGCATCGAAAGTCTCCTTGCCGCGGAATAGGATGGCTGCTGTCTGTCCTTCGAGAAGGGGGTGAGGATCGATGATGAAGAGCACCCTGCCATCCCCTTCGACAGTGGCCCCGCTCATCCCCGGCAGGCGATCCAGCGGAAAGCCGAGATTCTTGACGAAGGCGTCGCGCTGGCCGAGGAAGCTATCGACCTGCAGCCCGACGCGACGCCCCGGCAACTCGAGCAGGACGACACACAGGCCGTCTGCCGCGGGGTTGCCGGCCAGGCCAAGCAGGCTGTCGAGCGCCACCAGCTCGACCTCTTCCTCGCCGAGCGAGAAAAACCGCCGGAATCCGGTTGTCGTTACGTCCTCGACTGGGAGTTCCAGGGTTCGTTGCACCCGGGTCAGCGGGATCGCCAGAGCGTGACCGCCGCTGCTGATCAGCAGGATCCTGATGATCGCCATCGACAGCGGCAGGCGCAGCTGGAAGCAGGTTCCCGCACCAACGGCCGACTGGATGTCGAGGGTGCCGCCGAGTTTTTCCACCGCGGATTTGACCACATCCATGCCGACGCCGCGGCCGGAAGTGTCGGTCACCTCCCTGGCCGTGGAAAAACCAGGCACACAAACCAGCATCAGCGCCTCCCGGTCGGAGAGCTCGCCGGCCTGCTCCGGGGCGAGGATCCTGCGCGCCACCGCCTGATGGCGCAGCTCCTGTGGATCCATGCCGCGGCCGTTGTCGCTGATTTCGATCAGCACCAGATCCTTTTCCCGCCGCGCCGCGACCGTCACCTCGCCCGGTTTCCCCACTTCGATGCCATGATCGACGGCATTGCGAATCAGATGCACCAGCGGATCGGACAATTCCTCGAGGATCAGCCGGTCAAGGCTGACGCCGCCGCCAGTCATCCTGAATTCGACCTGCTTGCCGGTCTTGCGGGCGAGATCACGAACCAGGCGGGGAAGCCGTCCGGCCACGTTTTCGAGGGGCACCAACCGGGCCTGCAGTGCCTGGTGGTGCAATTCACCGATCAGGCGCGTTGTCTGCCCCAGGGCCGTATCCAGTTCGTTCCAGTCGCGTTGGGTCGCGGCGCGCTGCAACATGAAGCGGTGGGTCAGCAATTCCCCGGTCAGATTGACCACCTGGTCGAGCAGGTCGGTGCGTACCCGCACACTGCGCCCGGCTTCGCCGCCGCGACGGCTGCTGTCGGTGCGGCGATCATCGACGAAAATGACCTTGTCGACGTCGGTAATGGCCCGCAAGGCCTCTTCGAGTCTCGGCTTGGGCACCACCGTGCGCAGCCAGGCCTGCACCCGCGGGCAGCCCCCGCCCTGCCGCAAGGTCTCCTTGGTCGGGGTCGCGTTGACAACCTCACCGGCTCGCTCCAGTTCCCGCAGGATCAGCAGTCCGCGCGCCGCCGGGGCAGTTGCCTCCTCTGTCAGTACGACGGTCACCTGAAAAACCGAGCTGGCGGGGGGGGGCTGCAAAGCCACTGCAGTCAGTGCCGGAGTAGCCGGGGTCTTTTCGCCCGGCTCGGCGTCCTCGCTTGCGATGACGTCGATAAGTTCCAGGTTCCCCTCGTTGGCGTTTTCGGGGGCAATCACGACCGGTGCCACGGGGTCGGCAGATGCCGCCAGAAAAGCGGCGATATCGCGTTCCGGCTGATCGGCCTGCAGATCCTCGAGCAGCCCCTCGAGCAGGTCAAGCCCGGACAACAGGTGGTCGATCGTTCCGACCGGCACCCCGCCGCCGCGCCGGAATCCGTCGAGCATGTCCTCCAGATGATGCGCCAGCGCCGCCGTGCGCTCGTACCCCATCGAGGCCGCCATCCCCTTGACCGAATGGGCCTCGCGGAACAGGGCGTCGATCGTCTCCCGCCCGGACGGCTCCTGCTCCAGGACGACCAACAGTCGCCCCATCTGGTTGAGATGTTCCCGGGTTTCGCTGAGAAACAGCTCCCGGTATCTGGACATGTCCATACGAGTGTCCCGTGCGGTTAATTCTATGCCTTCAAATTGTGGCTCATGCGTCCTCTGGCTGCGTTGCGGTTCCTCGGCTTAGCCCCACTATGCCTGCGTCACCGCGTCTTGCCAGAGACCGAAATCCCTCACAATTTGTGCGGCGAACTAACCGCACGGGACACTGGAACGCCGGGAGCGGTCAGGCGCAGGCTGCGACCCGCCGGATGATATCAACAACTTTTTCTTCCTTGAACGGCTTGACGATGAAATCGCGCGCCCCGGCTTCCACCGCTTCGAGCACCAGCGAATCCTGGCCGAGGGCGCTGACCATCACCACGCGCGCCTGGGGGTCCTCCACCATGATGTCCTGAAGCGCCTCGATACCGCTGCGCTTCGGCATGACGATATCCATGGTCACCAGGTCCGGGCGGTGCTCGCGGAAAAGTTCCAGCGCCGCCTCGCCGTTATCGCCCTCGGCCACCACCTCGAAGCCGGCCCGCACGCAGATATCCCTGAGCATATTGCGCATGAACAATGCATCATCGACAATCAACACCCGCAGGGCCATGATCTTCTCCTAGGCAGCGTAAATGATTTCCAGTCGCTCGACGACCGCGCCGGCATCGAGCAGGTTAACCTTTTCGTTCTGATCGCCGATTTCGACCACCCCGGCGATTACTTTCAATCGTTCGTCAGCGGACGGCAGCCGCAGATCGGCAGCTTCGAACGCTGCGATGCGGCCGACTCCGGAGACGGCCAGGACCAGAGAGTGGCACTCGGGGCCCAGGACCACCAGTCGCTGGTCGCGGGGGCCCGCAGCCACAGCGAGCAGGGCCGGCAGGTCGATCACCGGCAGCACCCGCCCGTGCAGGTTGACCGCCCCGAGCAGAAACGCGCCGGCCTGTGGCACGCTGTAGAGCGGCGGGTCATCGGCCACTTCCTGGATCGCCTCGATCTCCAGTCCGTACTGCTCGGCGCCGACCCGGAACAGCAGCATTCTCGGCATTGGCTACTCCATTTGCTCGCCGACCAGGCGGAAGCGCTTGACCGTGGTCAGCAGGTCCTCCGACATGGCGGAAAGCTCCTGGGCGGACTGCGCCATCTCCGCCATCGCCGCGGACTGCTCCTCGGTCGCCGCCGAGACCTCCTCGGTCGCGGCGGCATTGTCGGAGACCACCTTGTCGATTTCATCGATGGCCCGGGTGATCCGTTCGGCGCCGCTGATCTGCTGTTCGGCCAGTTCGGCAATGCTATTTGCTTTGGTCAGGGTGTTCCCCGCATGACTGTTGATCTCCGTGAACGCCTGGCCGGTACGGTCGGCGGCCGTGCGCCCCTCCTGCATCCCCCGGGTGATCTGCGCCAGCGATCCCTGCAGCCGCTGCCCTTCGTCCTGGAGTTCCTCGATCAGGGTGGCAATCTCCCCGGAGGAATCGGTGGTGGAATCGGCGAGCTTGCGCACCTCCTCGGCGACCACCGCGAAGCCGCGGCCGTATTCGCCGGCCCGTGCCGCTTCGATGGCCGCATTCAGGGCGAGCATGTTGGTCTTGTGGGCGATAACGTTGATCACTTCGACGATCTTGCCAACCTTCTGTACCCGGACTATGAAGGAAACGATCTGCCGGCTGCTCTCTTCGACCTCGGCCAGTGCCTGGCGGATCGTCTCCATGCTCGCTCCGGCCTGTTCGTTGCCGCGTGCCGCCGTCGTCACGGTCTCTTCGGCCGCGGCGGCAACCTTTCTGGCGGCGGCAGCCACCAGATCGGTCGACATCGCCATCTCCTTGAACAGGCGGTTCGATTCCTCGACCATCTCCGCCTGAGTCTCCGCCCCCTTGCTGATCTGGTCGACCGTGCGGGCGACCTCCTGCGATGAGGCAGTGGTCTCTTGCGAAGTGGCCGACAGAGCCTGGGCCGACCCGGCAACGCGGAAGGCAATGGCCCGGATCTCGCCCACCAGTTGGCGCAGGTTGTCCTGAACCTGGCTCATCGATTCGGCCAGATCGACGGTTTCATCGGGGAATAAGCCAGCCTTGACGCCGACATCCTCAGCCAGATCGCCACGTCCGAGCCGCTCGCCGGCGGCTTTGAGCCGGCGGATGTTGGCGGCGAAAGCTCGTGCGAAGATGCCGCCGAGGATCAGTCCGACCACCATGGCGCAGACGATGGTGAACATCTGCCGCCACTCCGGCGCGATCTCCAGGTAGGGAGCCACCATGTTGATCACCACCACCGAGGCGATCACCAACAGGAAACCCATGACGAACTTGTAGCTGATGTCGACACGCATCGTTCATCCTCCCTTGTTAACCGCCGGCCATCGTCAGCTATCCGCCCCGGGAGCCGCTGCCGCCATTCGCCGGTAGATGCGCTCGGTGGGGAATTCCGTTCGGAACAGCTGCCGTTCCACGCCCGTCAGGGCCTCGGCGCGTCCCAGCACCAGGGCGCCCCCTTCCGGCAGGGCCGCGGCGAAGCGCGCCAGGATGCGCGCCTGCTCTTCGCGGGTAAAGTAGATCAGGACATTGCGGCAGAGGATCAGGTCCGCCGGCGGAAACTCCGCCGCAGTCATCACGTTGTGCCGCTCGAAGCGCACCAGGGCGCGCACCTTCTCGATCAGCCGGTAGCGGTCTCCCTCCGCGGTGAAGTAGCGGGCCAGCACCGGGGGCGGGACTTCCGTCAGTCGGACGGGCTCGTAAAGCGCCGCGCGGGCGCTCTCCAGCACTGGCTCACTGACATCGGTGGCCAGGATGTCGACCTTGAGCCCGGCCGGCGACAGTTCGTCAATCAGCAGCGCCAGCGAATAAGGTTCCTCGCCGCCGGCACAGCCGACGCTCCAGAGCCGCAACTCACGTCGGCCGGTCGCCCTGGCCAGCCTGAACAGGTCGGGCAGCACGTGTCGCTCCAGCGCCAGAAAGGTATCGGAGTTGCGGAAAAATTGGGAGACATGGATGGAAAGGGTGGCCAGGAGGGCGTCGAGCTCGCCCTCGTCATCGGTCAGCAGCTTCAGGTAGCCGGCAACGTCGGACGCGCCGCTGTTGCGCAGGCGCTTGGCGATGCGGCGGCGGATGCAGCGATCCTTGTAGGCGCCGAGATCGAACTGTCGCCGGGTGCGCAGCAGTTCGATGATTGCCTCGAAGATCGCATCCGGCAGCTCGTCGCCGATCAACGGCATGGCATTATCAATGGACTCGGAATTCAAAAGGATGGTTTCCCCTGCTCAGCGACAAAAATGGTCATAACCCCTGACACGCAGCGGCCGCACCCCTCCCGCGGCATCCCGCAACCGGAACCCGGCACCGCGTTCCATGACCGTTCCGATGATTGTCAGCGGCACACCCGTGCGGGTTCCGGCTGACAATGCCTCCTCTGCCCGCGCCGCCGGAACGGTGCAGAGCAGCTCGTAATCCTCGCCGCCGCCGAGAGCCAGATCGAAAAGCTCCGGCCGCCGTTCAAGCTGGGTGCGGAACGCGGGTGACAATGGCAGGGCCGAACTCAGAATCTCGGCCCCTGCCTTCGATGCCTGCAGAATATGCTCCAAGTCCGAGGCAACCCCGTCGGAAAGATCGATCATCGCCGTGGCCAGGCCAGCCAGGGCCAGTTCACGGCCCAGTGCGATCCGTGGCAATGGTCGGTTGTGCCGGGTCGCCAGCCAGGGGTCAGGAGTTTTCCCCTGCTGCCAGAGGTCGAGGGCCAGGGCGCTGTCGCCGAGTGTCCCGCTCACCAGCACGAGATCGCCGGGATGGGCACCATCCCGGCCGACTGCCGTCCCGGCAGGCGCCGTCCCTTCGACCGTTACCGAGATGACCCACGGTCCCGGACTGCGGCAGGTGTCGCCGCCGACCAGGATGACACCATGCTCGGCAGCTTCGTCGAGCACCCCGGTCACAAACGCATCGAGCTGTGCCACCTCGGCATCGGCAGGACAAGCCAGGCCGACATAGACAAAACGCGGTAGTCCTCCCATGGCGGCGACGTCGCTGAGATTGACGGCCACGGCCTTGCGGCCGAGATCATATGCGGAGGTCCAGGCGAAGCGGAAGTGCACTTCTTCGAGGAGCAGGTCGGTGGAAGTGAGCAGGCGGTGGCCGGCAGGGATTTCGAGTTCGGCGGCGTCGTCACCGATGCCGCGGTATACGCCGGGGGCCGCCCCGACCCGCGCCCGGATCGAATCGATCAATCCAAATTCGCCCAAATCACCAAGTTTCATCGGACATATCCGTTCACTGATTATTTCCGGCACCGATCAACACGAAACCATGTTGAATCGTTGAACTGTTGATTGGTTGGATCGATTCAAGCGCATTTATACGTGGCTAAACAAGCTTTTATTTGATTCTGTGATAATGTCAAGATCAAGCATCCCGCCCTTTGCCGGCAGCCAATCATATTCTTTTTCCCTTGGCCGGACACCATGTTTTATGTAAAGTAAATTTTTTCAGTATCCAGAAAAATCGTTGCCTGCAGGCGGGCAGCGGCGACCGATCGAAACGATTATTTCACTCAATGGGGAGGCAAAGGCAATGAGTTTCGAAGTTCCCAAGAACGAAAAACTGCTCAAGTGGGTCGAGGAGGTCGCAGCGCTGTGCCAGCCGGAGCGGATCCACTGGTGCGACGGCTCCCAGGAGGAGTACGACGAACTGTGCGGTCAACTGGTGCAGAGCGGCACCTTTCGCAAGCTGAACAATCAGCTCCGCCCCAACAGCTATCTGGCCTGGTCCGACCCGATCGACGTGGCGCGGGTCGAGGACCGCACCTTCATCTGCAGCCTCTCCAAGCAGGATGCCGGCCCAACCAACAACTGGATGGCCCCCAAAGAGATGAAGGAGAAGCTCAAGGGCTTTTTCAAGGGGTGCATGAAGGGCCGCGTCATGTACATCATCCCCTTCAGCATGGGCCCCCTGGGTTCGCCGATCGCCAAGATCGGCGTGGAGATCTCCGACTCCCCCTACGTCGTCGTCAACATGAAGATCATGACCCGCATGGGCAAAGCGGTGCTGGACGTGCTCGGCGACGGTGAGTTCGTCCCCTGCCTGCACTCGGTCGGCGCGCCGCTGGCTCCCGGCCAGCAGGATTCGGCCTGGCCTTGCAACCAGGAGAAATACATCGTCCACTTCCCCGAGGAGCGCGCCATCTGGTCGTTCGGCTCCGGCTACGGCGGCAACGCCCTGCTCGGCAAGAAGTGCCTGGCGCTGCGCATCGCCTCCAAGCAGGGGAAGGACGAAGGCTGGCTGGCCGAGCATATGCTGATCCTCGGCGTCAAATCGCCGACCGGCGAGAAGACCTACGTCGGCGCCGCCTTCCCGAGCGCCTGCGGCAAGACCAACTTCGCCATGCTGATCCCGCCCAAGCCGCTGCAGGACAAAGGCTGGGAAATCAGCACCCTGGGCGACGACATCGCCTGGATCAAGCCCGGCCCCGACGGCCAGGTTTACGCCATCAACCCCGAGTATGGCTATTTCGGCGTCGCCCCCGGCACCAACGCCAAGACCAATCCCAACGCCATGGCTTCCTGCGCCAGCAACACGATTTTCACCAACGTGGCCCTGACCCCGGAAGGCGATGTCTGGTGGGAAGGGATGACCGACGAGCCGCCGGCCAAGCTCACCGACTGGCAGGGGAACGAGTGGACCCCCGGGTGCGGCCGTCCGGCCGCCCACCCCAACGCCCGCTTCACCTCCCCGGCCAGCCAGTGCCCGTGCATCGACCCCGACTGGGAAAACCCCAAAGGGGTGCCGATGAGCGCCTTCATCTTCGGCGGCCGCCGCAAGGATACCGTGCCGCTGGTCTACCAGAGCTTCAACTGGAACTTCGGCGTCTACCTGGCCGCTACCCTCGGCTCGGAAACCACCGCCGCGGCCGTGGGCGCCACCGGCAACGTTCGTCGCGACCCCTTCGCCATGCTGCCGTTCTGCGGCTACCACATGGCCGACTACTTCAGCCACTGGCTGCAGTTCGGCCGTTCGGTCCCGCGCCCGCCACGCATCTTCAGCGTCAACTGGTTCCGCAAGGACGCCAGCGGCAAGTTCATCTGGCCCGGCTACGGCGAGAACATGCGCGTCCTCAAGTGGATCGTCGAGCGCGTCCAGGGCAAGGCCGCCGCGGTCGAATCGCCGCTGGGCTGGATGCCGCGCTACCAGGACATGGACTGGGATGGGTTGGAGATGAACCGCGAGAAGTTCAACGAGCTGACCTCCGTCGATCGCGACGTCTGGCAGCATGAGCTGATCGCCCACGAGGAGCTGTTCGTCAAGCTCTACGACCGTCTGCCCAAGGAGTTCCTGCACATGCGCCAGCTGATCACCTCCAGCCTGTGGCGCTCGCCGGAGCACTGGGAGCAGATCGGCGATGTGCATCCGGAAGGTTGGAACGAGTAAACCCTCGCGCATAGAGTGAAACAAGAAAGGGCCGGAGTGATCCGGCCCTTTTTGCCTCGACGATTCGTCGACCTCACCCTGCCCGTGCCCGCAGATACGCCACCAGCTGCCAGATCTCCTCGTCACTCAAGCCGCGCCAGGAGGGCATGACCGAGCCGCGCGAGAGGTAGGGCTCGACGGTCTTGCCGACCTCGATCCGCCAGAAGAGGTAGGCGGGATCGGCCGTGCGGTAGGCGGGGGAGGAGAAATCGGAGGCCGGCGGCTGGAAAAAGTCGGCGCGCGGCGAACGCCCCTCGTCGGGGTGACCATGACAGGTGGCGCACTTGTCGTGGAACAGCGTCCGCCCCGCCGCGATCTGGGCGGCGTCCGTCAGGACCCCGGCCGGTGCCTGACGGGCGGGATAGCCGGGCGTCTGCTCGCCGCAGGCGGCGAGGACGAGGGTCAGGGCAACAGCGAATATAATCGTTCTGATCATCGGCGTATCCTGTAGGGGCAAAGCAAGATGCACCTGCTTTGCCCTTTTTGCCGGGCGAAGCAGATGAAACATGCTTCGCCCCTACGATTCACATTCAATCCCCCACTTCCTCAACTCCTCAACCACCCCTTCGATTACCGGCGCCAATGCCGTCGTCGCCGTGGCCGTCAGCTCGGTGCCCATCTCAATCGACTCGGGCTGCACCCCCCAAACCACCAGCTCCCGTGGCAGATGTCCCATCAATTCGGAAACCGCCAGCAGATCCTGCACGCCCATCTGGTGCACCGAGAGCTTGCTGGCGAAGGCGCGCGGCACCTCGTCCCCCTCGAGGCGAAAGACCGTGCCGGGAGGCGCTTGCATTTCCAGGGCATCGATGATCAACAAATGGTCGATCTCCTCCAGATGGGGGAGCAGGTCGAGACCGAGGGTGCCGCCATCGAGCAGGCGCACATCCCCCGGAAAACGATAACGGGATGAGAGCGCTTCGACCGCTCTCACCCCGAAACCGTCATCGGTCATGATCGTGTTGCCCAGTCCGAGGACCAGGATCATCATCTAGAGGTCCTTCGGCTCGATGAAGCGGTAGCCGCTGAAGATCCCGCTCATGGTCCCGTTGCGTTCCTTCACGTCCATCAGCCAGCCGCTGTAGAGGTGGTTGATGAAGAAGCCGGCCAGCAGCCACATCACCCCGTGGTGCGCGAGGCGCAGCCACTGACTGCTGATCGACACCAGGACCCAGCCGGTCAGGCTGTTCCAGAAGCCACCGGGAGCAAACTGGCCGTAGAGGGTGAAACCGGAGCCGATCTGGAAAAGAAACAGCATGAAAATGCCAAGATAGGCGGTTGCCGCCACCGGGTTGTGGCCGACCTCGTAGGAGATCTGCTTGCCGGTGAAAGTGTAGTAGCGGAACATCTTGACGAAGTTGCGCCGGCCGTCAGCGGACAGCCACGGGAAGAACGCCCTCCACGAGGCGTGGTGGTTGCCAATGAACATCCACAGGATTCGTGACGCCACCGAGACTGTGAACAGGTAGGCGAAGGAAAAATGCAGAAAGCGCATCCACCCCATGATGTACTGGGACGTTTCACTGGCAGTCATGAACGGATTGCCGATGTAAACACCGGTGATCGACAGCAGGATCATGCACAGCACGTTGACCCAGTGGGTGATGCGGACCGGCCACTCCCAGGTATAGCGGATCTCGAGCATAAGAACCTCCGTGATCAGTGATCAGTGATCGGTGATCCGTAACCAGACGCCCCAGGGGGTTTACTGATTACGGATCACGCTTCACGGATTGCCGCCGTTACAGCGCCCGCACCTTGACGATCTCCGTGCCGGTGCCGTCGAGCACGTGCACCGCGCACGCCAGGCAGGGGTCGAAGGAGTGGATGGTGCGCAGGATCTCCAGCGGCTTTTGCGGGTCGGCGATCGGTGTGCCGACCAGCGCCGCCTCGTACGGCCCAGGCTGCCCTTTCGGGTCGCGCGGCCCGGCGTTCCAGGTCGAGGGGACCACTGCCTGGTAGTTGGCGATCTTGCCGTGCTCGATGCGAATCCAGTGGCCCAGCGCGCCGCGCGGCGCCTCGTGATAGCCGAACCCCTGGGCCTCGCGCGGCCAGGTGGCCGGATCCCACTTCTCCTTGTTGAACGTCTCGTAAATGCCGCGTCCCATGTTATTGGCCAACTGGTCCAGCCACTGCTCGTTCTTCTGGGCCAGCACCAGGCAGTCGACGCCGCGCGCCGCGGTGCGCCCCAACGTCGAGAAGAGCGCGGAAGCCGGGGCGCCGAGTTTGCCGAGAACGAAGTCGACGGCCGCCTTGACCTCCGGGACCCCCTTGGCATAGGCCACCAGCACGCGCGCCAGCGGGCCGACCTCCATCGGCTGGTCGAGGTAGCGGGGCGACTTGACCCAAGAGTACTTGCCGTCGGTATCGAGGAATTCGTACGGGGGTCGCGGCCCGGTGTACTTGTGGCTGGTTTCCCCCTCGTAGGGGTGCAATCCGGCGTTGTCGCCCTTGCTGTAAGTGTACCAGGAGTGGGTAACGTACTCGCTGACCTTCTTCTCGTCCATCGGCTGCACATTGGCCAGATCCCTGCCCATGATCACGCCGCGCGGGAAGAACAGGCTGCCGGTCCCCGGGCTGTTGTCCATCGGGAAGTCGCCATAGGAGAGGTAGTTCCCCACCCCGCCGCCGATTCCGGCCCAGTCGAGGTAGGCCGGGGCCACCGCCAGCAGATCGGGGATGTAGACCTGCTCGACGAAGGTGCGTGCCTTGCGCAGCAATTTGCGGATCAGCGCGAGCTTGTCGGCGTTGAGGGCGTTCTGGCTGTCCGGGTCGACCGGGATCGCCATGCCGCCGACCAGGAAGGTCTGCGGATGAGGGTTCTTCGAGCCGAGGATGGCGTGGATGCGGATCACGTCCTTCTGCCACTCCAGCGCCTCAAGGTAGTGAGCCACGCCGATCAGGTTGACTTCCGGCGGCAGCTTGTAGGCCGGATGCCCCCAGTAGGCGTTCTGGAACGGACCGAGCCGCCCTGTACCGGCGAAGGCGGCAACGCGGTCGCGCACCTGCTGGAAGTACTCGGGGCTGGAGTTCGGCCAGTCGGAGATCGACTGGGCGATCTGCGCGGTTTTGGCCGGATCGGCCGACAGGGCGCTGACGATGTCGACCCAGTCGAGGGCGTGCAGGTGGTAGAAGTGAATGACGTGGTCCTGGACGTTCTGGATCCCCATGATCAGGTTGCGGATCAAGCGGGCGTTGTCCGGGATCTGGATCTTCAGGGCATCCTCGACGGCGCGGATGCTGGCCATCGAGTGCACCGTGGTGCACACCCCGCAGAAGCGCTGGGTGAAGTGATGAGCGTCGCGCGGATCGCGCCCTTTCAAGATCGTCTCGATGCCGCGGAAGGACGTGGAAGAACTCCAGGCCTCGGCAATCCTGCCTCCCTCGAGCTGGGCCTCGATGCGCAGGTGACCTTCGATGCGGGTGATCGGATCGACGGCGATTCTCTGGGCCATGGCTTAGTCCTCCTTGACGACCTTGTCTTCTTCCATCGCGTCGTGCTTGCGGAAGCAGCTGGCGACGCCGTGCAGGCCGAAAGCCACCGCCGTGGCGGCGGCCAGACCGAGACCGATCTTGTCGGCGGTGTCCTCGATGCCGAAGCCGGGAACCTTGGGCAGGCGCCGGTAGAAAGGGCTCATGGTGTCCCAGAACCCCGGCTCCGAACAGCCGATGCAGCCGTGCCCGGCCATGATCGGCCAGCTCGTCCCCTCGTTGTAGCGGATCGTCGGGCAGTTGTGGAACGTTTCCGGCCCTTTGCAGCCAAGCTGGTAGAGACAATGCCCCTGGCGGTGGTCGGGGTCGCCGAAAGCCTGGGCGTACTGGCCGGCGTCGAAATGGCTGCGGCGCTCGCAGTTGTCGTGGATGCGCTTGCCGTAGGCGAACTTCGGCCGGCCGAGACCGTCGGTGGCCGGCAGTCGGCCGAAGGTCAGCACGTGGACGATGGTGGCGGTCAGGTTCTCGGCATTGACCGGGCACCCCGGCAGGTTGACGATCGCCGCGCCGGGAACCGCCTCCATGACCGAAATGGCCCCGGTCGGGTTGGGTGCCGCCGCCGGAATGCCGCCGAAGGTAGCGCAGGTGCCGACGCAGATAGTGGCGTAGGCGTTCTTCACCAGCTTCCGGCAATCCTCCAGCGCACTGTGTCCGCCGATGGTGCAGTAAGCGCCGTCGGCACCGGATGGCACCGAGCCCTCGACCACCAGGATGTATTTCCCCTGGTATTTCTCCATCGCCTGCTGTTTGGCCGCCTCGGCCTGGTGGCCGGCGGCAGCCATGACCACCTCGGCGTATTCGAGGGAGATCAGGTCGAGGATCAGCTCCGTGGCGGTCGGCTGGTTGGCGCGCAGGAAGGCTTCGGAATCACCGGAACAGCTCTGGTATTCAACCCAGATCACCGGCACGCGGGCATCGGCGACGGCCGCGGCGACCTTGCCGACCATGGTGATCGGCAGGGCAAGAGCGGCCGTGGTCATCGTGCAGAACTTGATGAAGTCGCGGCGGCTGATGCCGCGGGCTTCGACACGCGTCAGGATCTCCTCCGGGATCGCGGCCAGGTTCAAGATGTGATCCGAACTCATATGCCTTCTCCTTTCGCCCCCGGCAACAATCGGGAGCAGGGGTTTAATCCTCGTTTCGGCGCCCCTGACAATGTCAAAATCTCTATATGATGACGATAGGTTACATTCCTGTCAAAAATATATAACACCTTTCTACTCGTGCCGTTCGCGGGTGTCAAGCGCGAAAACTGACGAAGGATCCCATCCTGAACCCCAGTCTTTTCAGGAAGTTTACCAAATTTCCCAGCGGTTGCACCCGATCGGCAGGATAGTTTGATATCTCCTCCCGAAGACCACGAAGCTTGCTATACTTGAATCAGGAATGGAGTGGTGATCCTCGCAACCGGACAGGAGGTCCATGCCATGCAAAGGAATGTGCAGAAATTCGGTATCAGCGACAAACGCGGCAGAACCCGCACCAGCACCGATCCCTATCTTGCCGAGGCCGGCATCAAGGAGCCGGCCGTGTGCCAGACATGCCAAGCCGTCTACCGTCAGAAACGCTGGCAGCTCGACCCGGTCATGGCCGGTAAATTGGCGCATGACCACGCAGCCCACTGGGTGACCTGCCCCGCCTGCCAGAAAGTGGCCGAGCACTATCCGGAAGGGATCCTGACGCTGCGCGGCAGCTACCTGTGGAATCATGAGGAGGAGATCCGCAACATCCTGCTCAACGCTGCCGAGCGCATCAGCATGAGAAATCCGCTGGAACGGGTCATCAGCATCGACCGCTCCGAGCAGGCCCTGGTCATCGAGACCACTGACAACAAGCTCGCCGAGCAACTCGGGCGGGCTCTGCAGAAGGCCCACAGCGGCGAACTGCAGATCGACTGGCAGGGCTCCCCGGTGGTCTGCCGGGTGCAGTGGGAACGCTGGCATTGACCGACGGCGGGCACTTTCGCCTGCTGGCGCATACGGCTGACATCGGCCTTGAGGCAACGGCCCCGAGTCGCGAAGAGCTTTTTGTCGTTGCGGCTCGGGGCTTGACGTTCCTGTTGTTCGGCAAGTCGCCGGCGATCGCTTCGATCTGCCGGACGGTCACTCTGGACGCGGGAGACAGCGCCGAGTTGCTGGTAACGTGGCTGAACGAAATTCTGGTCTTCAGTGAGACAGCGCAGGTGGTCCCCGCCGCCTTCCTGATCAGCGATCTCCAGAATTGCCGGCTGACAGCCACCCTTGCCGGCGAGCCGTTCGACCCGTCCCGTCACGTGGTCGAACGAACCGCCAAGGCGGTGACCTATCATCAACTAGTGGTCGAGGAACGACATAGCGAATGGTACGCAAGGGTGTATATTGATTTGTGAAACAATTACTTGCCAGGCTGCTCAAAAATGTCCAGGTGCAAGGCGCCCGAAGCGTGAGGAGCGAGGCGTACCGCAAGGTACGTCGCAGCGACGAGCGCAAGGGGAACGCCGCAGATGGGCGTTTTTCAGCAGCCCCCGAAGGAAAACATGACCATCAAGGTCCAGCAAATCGACAGCTGCCGCTGGCGCATCCCCCGTGAAGGAGCGATGCGCACCGAGGGCCTGGTTTTCGCCAGCGCGGCGATGATGGAGGAATTGCGCCGCGAGCAGGCGTTGGAGCAGGTGCGCAACGTCGCCACCCTTCCCGGGATCGTCGGCCCGTCCATGGCCATGCCCGACATCCACTGGGGGTACGGCTTTCCGATCGGCGGGGTGGCCGCCTTCGACGCTGACGAGGGGGTGGTCTCCCCCGGCGGGGTCGGCTACGACATCAACTGCGGCGTGCGCCTGCTGCGCAGCGACCTGCACGCGGCCGAGATCCGGCCGGTGCTCGACCGCCTGGCCGACGCCCTCTTTCGCAATGTGCCGTCGGGGGTCGGTTCGCACCGCCGCGACCTGAAACTGAGCCTGGCCGAAACCCGCAAAGTCCTGAAACAGGGGGCGGCGTGGGCAGTGAAACAGGGGTTCGGCGAAGCGGCCGACCTCGATCATATCGAGGCGCAGGGGACGATCCCCGGCGCCGACCCGGAGTTGGTCTCCGAACGGGCTCTCGAACGCGGCCACGACCAGCTCGGCACTCTCGGCTCGGGCAACCACTTCCTTGAAATCCAGCAGGTCGAGGCGATTTATGATGAAGCAGCGGCGCAGGTGCTCGGCCTTTTTCCCGGCCAGCTCACAGTAAGCATCCACACCGGCAGCCGGGGGCTGGGCTACCAGGTGTGCGACGACTCGCTGCGGGTCATGCTCAAGGCCAGTCGCAAATACGGCATCGAGCTTGCGGACAAACAGCTCTGCTGTGCGCCGCTGACCAGCCCCGAGGCGCGCGACTACCTGGCGGCGATGGCCGGGGCGGCCAATTTCGCCTTCGCCAATCGTCAGCTGATCACCGCCTGGGTGCGCGAGAGCTTCGAACAGGTGCTCGGCCGGGGGCCGGCTGATCTGGGGCTGAGCGTGATCTACGACGTCTGTCATAATATCGCCAAGTGGGAGACCCACGAAATCGACGGCAAAATGCGCCGCCTGTGCGTACATCGCAAGGGGGCAACCCGTGCTTTCCCGCCGGGGCATCCGGAGACGCCGGCGGCCTACCGCACCATCGGCCAGCCGGTGCTGATTCCCGGCGACATGGGACGCTATTCCTATGTACTGGTCGGCACCGAAGGGGCGATGCGCGAGACCTTCGGCTCGACCTGCCACGGTGCCGGAAGGGTGCTGTCGCGCCATGCTGCCATGAAAAAGGCGCGTGGCCACGACGTCATCGGCGAACTGGCGAGAAAAGGCATCCTGGTGCGTGCCGCCGGGCGGGCCACGGTGGCGGAGGAGATCCCCGAGGCGTACAAGGACGTGGCCGAGGTGGTGAAGGTGGTGGAAGAGGCCGGGATCGGCAGGATTGTGGCCAGGTTGCGGCCGATGGCGGTTATCAAAGGCTAGAGACAGGCAGGGAGGGGCGGGTTTCAAACCCGCCCAGGGCAGGTCACAGACCTGCCCCTACATTTTCGGGAGACAGACCATGAAGGTATTTGTAACCGGTGGGACCGGGTTCGTGGGGAGCGAGGTGCTGCGCCAATTGGTGGCGGCGGGGCATGGGGTAAGGGCGCTGGTGCGGCCGGGTTCGGAGCAGAAGCTGGTGGTGCGGGAAAACGTCGAGGTCCGGCATGGCGATGCCACCGAGCCGGCGACGCTGACCGAAGCTTTGGCCGACTGCGACGCGGTCGTCCACCTGGTCGGCATCATCCGTGAGTTTCCGGCCCGGGGGATCACCTTCGAGCGCCTGCACGTCGAGGCGACCGGCAATGTGTTGGCGGCAGCCCAGGCGCAAGGGGTCAAACGCTATCTGCACATGAGTTCCAACGGCGCCGACCCTGCCGGCAGCACCGGTTATCACCGCACCAAGGGGCGGGCGGAGGGAGCGGTGCGCACTTCCGACCGCGACTGGACGATTTTTCGCCCGTCGCTGATCTTCGGCAAAGGGGGCGAGTTTGTCACCATGCTCGCCGACCTGATCCGCAAGTCGCCGATCGTGCCGGTGATCGGCGACGGCCGTTATCGCCTGCAGCCGGTGGCGATTTCCCAGGTGGCGGAGAGCTTCGTGCGGGCCCTGGCCATGCCGGAGACCGTCGGGCAGACCTATCATCTCGGTGGCGGGGCAAGCTACAGCTACGACGAGATCCTCGACCTGACCGGCAATGCAATTGGACACAAACACGTTAGCAAGGCGCACCAGCCACTGTTCATGGTCAAGCCGATGATCAAGCTGATGGAGCACGCCGAGCACTTCCCGATCACCTCGGAGCAGGTGGAAATGCTGCTGCAGGGGAATGTCTGCGACACGACGGCGTGGACCACGGACTTCAACCTCAAGCCGGTGAGTTATGCGGAGGGGATCGAGGGGTGTTTCCCCTAAACGTTACGGCAGGCAATGGCATGTGTTCAGTGTATGCGGCCCCGGATTGTATCCCTTGAACCGCTTCTGCCGGACATAGGTCTCGCGTTCGGCCTGCCGCGGATCTCGCAGCGCAGAACCGGTTCGACCAGCACCTCTGCCCGGCGCCGGAATTCTTCATCGAACGTCGCCAGCAGCCGCTCGCTCGTGCCCCCGCATTCAGCTGACAAAGTTTATGCCTTTCGATATATCAGACCCCCAACTTTGCGCACGAAACGGGGATTTGCCTAGTGACCAAGGGAATTTTTTGTGGTATTTTTTCTCATCTGATTTCCGGGGACAGAAGAAGTGACCACCGATCCTCAGTTGCTCATTACTCTGGAACGACGCAACCGCGAACTCGAAGTGCTCATCGAGATCGGCAAGGCGTTGACCTCGACGCTCGATCTCGAGGGTGTGCTCAAGCTGATCATGGATCAGTTGAGTCGCCTGCTGAAAGCACAGGCCTGGTCGCTGTTGCTGCGCGATAACGAAAGCGGCGAGCTCGCTTTCGAAATCGCCGTATCCCCTGCCGCCGATCGACTCAAGGGGCTGCGCCTGACGCGCGGTCAGGGCATCGCCGGCTGGGTGGCCGAAAACGGCAAGCCGCTCCTGATCCCCGATGTCCGCATCGATGCACGTTTCTCCGACAAGATCGACCGGGCTTCGGCCTTTGTCACCCGCTCGGTGGTTTGCGTTCCGATCAAGAGCCGGGACTGCGTGCTCGGTGTCATCGAGCTGGTCAACGGGCCTGGGGAAGGGATCTTCACCCACGCGGACCTGCAGATTCTCTCGACCATCGCCGACTACGCCGCAATCGCTATCGAAAACGCCCGCAATTTCAAGCGCATCTCCGAACTGGTCATCACCGATGACCTGACCGGGCTCTACAACGGCCGCCATCTGCATGCGCTGATCGAAGAGGAAATCGAACGGGTGCACCGTTTTGGCGGCAAGTTGTCGCTGATCTTCATCGACCTCGACTTCTTCAAGAAAATCAATGACAGCCGCGGACACCTGGTCGGCAGCCGTACCCTGGCCGAGATCGGCCAAATGATCCGCGGTAACATCCGCAAGATCTGCAAGGCGGCCCGCTACGGTGGCGACGAATTTGTCATCGTTCTCCCCAACACCGGCAAAAGCGGGGCCATGACCCTTGCCACCAAGCTGCGCGAACTGTTCCGCGAGCACGAGTTCCGCGATGAGGACGGCAGCCCGTTCAATCTTACCGCCAGCTTCGGCCTGGCCACCTATCCCGATGATGCCCATTCCAAGGACGATCTGATCCGCCTGGCCGATCAGGCGATGTACCGGGTGAAGGAGACGACCCGCGACGCCGTCGAATCTGCCTGACCACCTGCCGAAAAACTGTTGTGGAAAGCCGTCGGCGGCATGGCGCCCATTCCCTACCCAGAGCGGATTCTGTGTTCCGAGGAGCTTGCGCCCGGCCGCCTTGCGACGTTTTTCAGCGGCCCCCTGACAACAGATTTATTTTATAAATTCGTCTGTTGAGGGTAAACTTTCTGCAATCACGTACGTCTCTTCCAGTCAGAGCCGTTATCGGTACACCAATCGTCATCGTCAGTGATGGGAAACCTCTGGAATGCTTTTGCCCCTGAATGTCCGGTTTGTCCTCATCCTTGCCCTGCTGCTCATCGGCCTTGTCCCTCCCGGTGTCGGTCTTGCCCAGGAACCGGTCGTCGGCCAACCGGGGGAACTGCAGCTCTCGCTGCGGCAGGCCCTCCGCATCGCCCTGGAGAAAAATCCCGGACTGCAGCAGAGCGCCAACCAGGTCGAGACCAGCGCCATCAACGTCGCTCAGCGCCGTGCGGACTTCGCCCCCGACCTCAGCTTGACCCTGTCGGGTGCCGAGCGCTTCGACAAGGCGCTTGATTCGGTCGGCGGCAGTGACAGCCGCGACTACGAGACCGTTTCTGGCTCGCTCGGTTCCAGCGTCAACCTGTTCAACGGCTTTGGCGACGTCGCCGCCCTGCGCGGCGCCGAGTGGGAGCTGGCAGGGCAGCACGATACCTTCACCCGGGAAGAACAGACGCTGATCTTCTCGACGGTGTCGGCCTTCCTGCAGTCGCTCAGCGATCGGGAACTGATCCGGGTGCGCGCGGAAAACCTCGAAGGGAACCGTCGGCAGCTGGAACAGATCGAGGCCCTCTACCGGGCCGGCAACCGGCCGGTCAGCGACTTTTACCAGCAACAGGCGGAAACCAGCAGCGCCGAACTCGACCTGTTGATAGCGGAGCGCAACTACGCCGTCTCGCAACTGCAGCTGCTGCAGACCATCGGACTCGCCCCGACCACTGCGGCAACCCTGACAGCGCCACCCCTGGAGTCGCTGGAAACGGCGCTGGTGGCGCGCCCTCCGGAAACCATGCAGAGCGACGTGCTGGCACAACGGGCCGACCTGCTGGCGGGGGAGAAGCAGCTGGAGGCCACCCGTGAGCAACTGTCCGAAGCCCAGGCCGGCTACTGGCCGGCGCTCAACCTGGCCACCAGCCTCGACTCGGATTATTCCAGTCTGTACAAAAGGTCCGGTTTTTCCGATCAGTTCCTCGACGACAACCCCAGCGCCACCATCGGCCTGACCCTCTCGGTCCCGATCTTCGACCGTCAACAGACCCGCAACCAGGTTGCCCAGGCCCGCATCCGCCAGAGCAATGCCCGCCTGTCGCTGCTGCAGCAGCAGCTGCAGGCCGAAACCGAACTCGGCCAGGCCCAGCAGGACTTCGGTACGGCGCAGAAGCTCATCGGGGTCACGGAAGCCCGGCTGACAGCGTCCCGCCAGGCGCTGGCCGCCGTCGAGGAACGCTACCGGGTCGGCGCCGCCACCCTGGTCGAGCTGACCCAGGCGCGCGCCCTGTTCGTCCAGGCCGGCTATGACCGGGTCAAGGCCCGCTACGGGCTGATCAAGCAGGGTGCGGCCGTCGCCTATTACCAGGGAAATTGGGAGCGGATGCAGACGCTCCTCGCTCAGTGGGAGACTCCGCAATGACCTTCAAGCAAGGGTGCCTCGCCGGCCTCAAATATTTCCTGATGCTGTGCGGGTTGATTTTTCTGGGACAGCTGGTCGCCCCGTATCTCACCTCATGGGGAGCTTCCGCCGACCAGCCGCAGTACCTGTTCGCCACCGTCACCAAGGGGCCGCTGGAGACCTTGGTCTCCAGCACCGGCACCCTGGCGGCCCTTGAGACCGTGGAGGTCGGCACCCAGGTCTCCGGGACGATCTCCAGGCTCGAGGTCGATTACAACGATCACGTGCGCAAGGGGCAGGTGCTGGCGGTTCTCGACCAGGCGCTGTTCGCCGCCCAGGTTCGGGAGGCCGAGGCCAACGTCGCCAAGGCGCGTGCCACACTGGCCCAGTCCGAGGATGAATACCGCCGCAACCGGCCGCTGTTTGACAAGGGGTTCCTCTCGGCCCAGGAGTTTCTGCCGATCAGCACCGGAGTTGACACGGCCAAGGCCGCGCTGGCGGCTGCCGAGGCCAGCCTGGCCCGGGCGCAGACCAACCTCGCCTACACGGTGATCCGCTCGCCGATCGACGGTACGGTCATCAAGCGCAGCGTCGAAGCCGGTCAGACCGTCGCCGCCAGTTTGAACACCCCCACGCTCTTCCTGATTGCCCGCGACCTGGCGCAGATGCGGATCGAAGCGGACGTCGATGAAAGCGACATCGGCCAGATCCGCAACGGTCAACCGGTCCGCTTCACCGTGCAGAGCCAGCCCGGCGAAGCCTTCCAGGGGACGGTCAGCCAGATCCGACTGCAGCCAAGGACCATTTCCAACGTCGTCAACTACACGGTGCTGATCGACGCGAAAAACGACAAGGGGCTGCTGTTGCCGGGAATGACGGCCACCATCGATTTTGTGGTCAACCGGGTGGAAAATGCCCTGCTGGCACCGAATGCGGCGCTGCGTTTCCAGCCCCAGGACGAAACCTTCGACAAGGGCAAGGCCGCGACCGTCGCCGATAAAGGCGCGGCCGACGAAAAAACCGGCCGGCTCTTTACCCTCGGCGCGGACGGCCGCCTGCAAAGCGTGACGGTGACCAAGGGGGAGACCGATGGGGTCAAGACCGTGGTCAGCGGCGCCGGAGTCCGCGAAGAGTTGCAGGTGGTCAGCGGTCTCAAGCCGGCGGAGAAGGCCTCCAAGGGGAACTTCTTCTCGTTCCTTCGGCCGCCGCGCGGCGCCGGCGGCCCGCGTTGAGCCCTTGCCACGGCATGGACACCCTCGTACTGCGTGACCTGAGTCGGACCTTCGCCATGGGCGACACGTCCGTTCACGCCCTGCGCGGGGTGTCGCTGACCATTGCCCGCGGGGAGTTCGTGGCGATCATGGGGACCTCCGGGTCGGGGAAGTCGACGCTGATGAATCTGCTCGGCTGTCTCGATCAGCCTACCGCCGGCGACTACTTTCTCGACGGCATCCAGGTCAGTCGCCTCGACCGGCGCCAACTGGCCGATATCCGCAATCAGAAGATCGGTTTCGTCTTTCAGGGGTTCAACCTGCTGCCACGCACCTCGGCCCTGGAGAACGTCGAACTGCCGCTCCTCTACGACCGCAGCGGCCGGATCGCCGACCCGCAGCGACAGGCCATGGCGGTGCTCGAGCAGGTCGGCCTCGGCGACCGGGCCCACCATGAGCCGGCGCGGCTTTCCGGCGGCCAGCAACAGCGGGTGGCGATCGCCCGGGCCCTGATCAACCAGCCGGCCATCCTCCTTGCCGACGAGCCGACCGGCAACCTCGACACCCATACCAGCGTCGAAGTCATGGCGGTCTTCCAGCGCCTCAACACCCAGGGGATCACCATCCTGCTGGTCACCCACGAACCGGATATCGCCTGCTACGCCAAACGCATCGTCGAACTGCGCGACGGTCTGATCATCCGCGACGAGCCGGTCGCCGCGCCGCGCCTGGCCGACAGCGATCTGCTGGCGTGGCCGGAAAACGGTTCAGTCACCGGGAGCGGCCGGTCATGAAGTGGCGCAGCCTGATCCTCGCCGCCCTGCGCAGCATCGCGCGCAACAAGCTGCGCAGCCTGCTGACCATGCTCGGCGTCATCATCGGCGTCGGTGCGGTCATCGCCCTGATGGCCCTGGGGCGCGGCTCGCAGGCCGACATCCAGGCGCAGATCGCCGGCCTGGGGACCAACCTGCTGATCATCCACCCGACCAGCAGCCAGACCGCCGGCGTGCGCGCCGGCAGCGGCACGCTCAACACGCTCACCATGGACGATGTGGCCCTGCTTGATGACAACGCCGGCATGCTGCAGGAGGTCTCCCCGGTAATCCGCGTGCAGGAGCAGGTGATCGCCGGCAACAGCAACTGGAATACCCAGATCAACGGCGTCAGCGTCAGCTACCAGACAATCCGCAACCATGTCATGGAAAGTGGCGACTTCTTCAGCGAGCGCGACGTCAAGACCAGGAACAAGGTGGCGGTGCTCGGCAAGACCGTGGCCAACGAGCTGTTTCCGGGACAGGATCCGGTCGGCGTGCAGATTCGCATCCGCAACGTGCCGTTCACCGTCATCGGGGTCATGCAGTCGAAGGGTCAAAGTTCCATGGGCCAGGATCAGGACGACATCATCCTCTCCCCCTGGAGCACCGTGCTTTATCGGCTCAGCGACGGCAAGACCGTGCGCACCATCATGGCCAGCGCGGTCAGCGAGACGCAGATGGAAGAGGCCAAGACCGAGATCCGCGCCTTGCTGCGCGAAGCCCATCGCATCCCGGCGGGTGGTGATGTCGGTTTCGATATCCGCGACCAGTCGGAAATCAACGAGATGCTGACCCGCATCACCGGCACCCTGACCATGCTGCTCAGCGCCATCGCCGGGGTGTCGCTGCTGGTCGGAGGGATCGGCATCATGAACATCATGCTGGTGTCGGTGACCGAACGCACCCGCGAGATCGGCATCCGCATGGCGGTCGGCGCCCGCCCCGGCGACATCCTTCTGCAGTTCCTGATTGAAGCGATGATTCTCAGCCTGATCGGCGGACTGCTCGGCATTCTCTCCGGCATCGGCGGGGCCGAACTGCTCGGGAAAGTCATGGGGACGGCCGTGGTGGTCAGTCCCATGGTCATCTTTGGCTCGGTTGCCTTCACTGCGGCGGTCGGAATTTTCTTCGGTTTCTACCCGGCGCGCAAGGCGTCCCAGCTCAACCCGATCGACGCACTGCGCTACGAATAGCCCGCCGGTTGGGGGCAGGCGATACCGGCTTGCGGGAAAAAACATAAAATGAAAATGGGGACAGAATTTAATTCTGTCCCCATTTTCATCTCGACAGGAAACGCTGAACCGTTCAGCCCACGTTGGCCAGGTAGCTCTGCATGGAGGGAAAGGTGAGGGTGAAGATCGTGCCGGCGGCCGGGTCGCTGGTGAAGCCGGCCGTCCCGCCGAGGTAGTTTTCCATCAGCAGGCGCATGCTGTAGGTTCCCAGGCCCCGCCCATCGCCTTTGGTGGAAAAGGACCGCTGAAACACCTGGTGTTGCGTGTGCTCGGCCATCACCCCGGCATTCCAGACGGTGATGACCACATGCGGCGGCTGGTCGACCACGCCGATCTTGACGGCCTCGCCGGCGATCGAGGCCTCCACGGCATTCTTGACCGCATTCAGCAGCACCCGCCGCGCGACCAACGGGTCGGTCGCCAGGTAAATCGGGGTCGCCGGCAAAGCGAGTGTGATGGCGATGCCGCGCCGGTTGCACCAGTCCTGAATCCCGGTCAGCGTATCTTCGAGCAAACCCCGGGCGGGCACGCACAGGATATCCCGCTGCAGATCGCCCCGCTCGGCTTCGATCAGAATTTGCTGGGCCCGGATTTCGTCGGTCAGCAGTTGCACCTGCCGGGACAGTTCCGCCGGACGGAACCGGGCGGGATCGTGTTGCAGCTGTTCGGCTGACAGCTGCAAGCCGACGACGGAGTTGAGCAGATCGTGCAGGAAGATGCTTTCCAGGTGCTCACGGCGCTTTTGCGCGCCGATATCCTCCAGAAAAACCATCGCCAGTTCATGGCTGGCCAACTCCAGCGGTGTGGCGGTGATCTTGAGATCGTAGGCCACCAGCCTCCCCCCGACCCGGGCCGATACCCGGGCCTCCCTTACGACTTTCTGGCGCTTGTGCAGACAATCATTCAAGACCTGCAGCGCCTGGCAGTGGCGACAGCCTTCCGCGCCGCCGCACCCTTCGGCATGCACGCGGCTGTTGACGCAGAGCAGCAACTCGCCCGGACGGATGCCCAAGTTCTCGTCGATTCCAGCCAGTCCGAGCGTTTCGAGTAATGCCCGGTTGGCAAACACCACCTCGCGCTGCCCGGTCAGGATCAGGGCCATGTAGGGGAGGTGGTTGAGGATCTCGATCAGATCGTGCTGGCCAAGAACCTGTCGCGACAGGTCCTGGGCCGTTGCCGAAGTGCGATGATGTTCGGGCAGGACGAACATGTGCTTACTTCTGCTTGGCGACGATCTTGTCCTGGATCTTGTCGTAAGTCGCCGCCGGGAGGATGTTTTTGGTCTTCAGCTGGTCCTTCTTCGCGTACGGGCGGCCGGCAATGATCTTCTTGGCATAGGCGTCGCCGACCCCGGGAAGGGTCTTCAACTGGGCTTCGGGCGCCGAATTGATGTCCATCGGTTCCGCTTTCGCGGGGGGGGCTGCCGCTGCGGCCGGTTTGGTCGGGGCGGCCGGTTTGTCGGCGGCCAGAACCGGTGCGGTCAGGGCAAAGACCAGCAGGGTTGCCATCAATAATTTGACCAGAGTGCGCATTGTTGCCTCCTTCGGGGGTTGGATGAAACGCGGCCCTTCAATAGATGACGATATAACCGTGCCGGGTGGCGATGCGGGAGATTTCCAGGACGTCCTGGATCTGGTAGCTGGTGCCGTCGAGGACGAACGTATACCCGCCATTGGGGTTTTCCTTGGCCAAGTCGATCAGATACTCGAAGCTTGCGGTTTTGATGGTTTCCATTGCAGCAGGTTCCTTCACGCATGGTGTCTGACGGGGATGACTGGAGGAAAGGATAGCATGAGGGCCGGGCAAAAAAAATACCCCACAGCAGGAGGTGAGCTGTGGGGCTAAGGTTAGGAGGCTGTGCGTGAAGAAGTTTTGTTTCTGATGGTTAGAACTTTACTCCCCGGCCCAAAGGAAATAAACGTGGAAGCCCGTATATTTTTGGATTGCAAAGCGCGGGTGGCAACTGGGCAAAAGCACAGTGCGGCTTTACAGGATGGCCATAAAGGAATACTATCGGCCAACAATCGGATATCATTATGGTATTAAAATGGCCGGGAGGAAGAAATGCACAAGGTTGATCTCTACCTTCTGAAGAATTCCTGTTACGTTTTCCTGCTGGCCAACATCATCGCCTATATCCCGAAAGGGCCGTATCTCTTTCCGTGGCTGAACGCCATCGCCCTCGCGCTTTGCCTGCTGTTGTTTTTTCTGATCAGGCTGACGCTCCGGCGGTATTCCGACGAATTCGGGATGAGCCGGGAAGACGTCAAGGATCTCCTCGGGAAGTACATCGAAGACGACAAGAAGGGGAAAGTGTCGTTTTACGATTACCTGAAGAAACGGGCGGCGCGACAGCCCGGCCCGCCCGACGCTTCAGCGGTCGAACGTTGACCGATCGTCACCGCCCTACCCGCAGCGACAGCGGCCAGATCACCCTCCTTCGTTGTTCCTCTTCCCGCCATAGCGGCGCCAGTTGATTCTCCAGTGAAATCACCGGATCACAACCGTTGGCCGCAGTAAACCGCCCCGTCGCCGACCAGCTCCGGAAATACCCCAGCAGTTGCGGCAGGGTCCAGTCGGCCTCCATGGCGAAGGGCGGCGCGGCGATCTCCACGAACGGGAAGGGGAGCGAGCGGTAGCCGTTCTCGACATGAGCCCGTTCGGGGGGCCAGTACGGACCGACCGTGTCGCGGTAGAAGTGCTGGACCAGAGCGTCCACCTCCGTCCCTTCGACCGTCAGCACGCCGTAGGTCCACACCGCCAGCACTCCGCCCGGACGCAGTACGCGCCGGACCTCGGCGTAGAAACCGGCAAGGTCGAACCAGTGCAGTGCCTGCGCCACCGTGACCAGGTCGACCGAGGAGTCCAGCAGTCCGGACGCCTCCGCCGGCGCAACCCGGTATTCGATGCGCGGGTGTGGAAGGGCCGCGTCGATCTGTGCAGGGCTGGCGTCCGTGGCCACCACGCGCGCGAAGTGCGCGGCAAGGTCGGTTGAGGCCTGGCCGCTGCCGGCGGCGCAGTCCC
>JAMPXI010000016.1 GCA_023701265.1 Desulfuromonadales bacterium
GCATCGAACAGGGTATTGACGCCGCGGCTGCCGAGCAGGTTGCCGCCTGCCAGCACCGGCCGCTGCGCCGCTGCCAGTTGCGTGCGCAGCTCGCCCAGTTTGGCCTGCCAGGGTGCGTCGAGGGCACCCGAAGCCTCCTCGGTGAAAAAGTGCAGGGCATCGTCGAGCTGTTCGGCGGGCAGGGGCAGATGGGTGAAGCTGCAGGGGAGTTCCACCGGGCGTGGATCGATGACCACGACCCGGCCGCCGGCCCGTACCGCCTGGCGGATCGCCAGGGCGAGCAGCGGTCCCTCGGCCAGCGGGTCGGCGCCGACCAGCACCACCAGATCGCTGCGGCGAACATCGGCCAGGCTGCGGGCGTAGCGTTCAAGGTGAGCTTCAGTAATGCGTGCGGCGCGATCGCGCTCAGCGTGCGCATCGAAGACCAGCCGCGTGGTGCCGAGGGCCTGTGCCCAGTCGCGCAGCAGCACGTTGGCTTCGAGACTGGCGCGCGGTGAGCCGAGCAGGGCCACACTCTGCGGGCCGTGGCTGGCGATGATCGCGGCGAGCCGGTCACGGACCGCGTCGATGGCCGTGTTCATGGCCACGTGAAGTCCGTCGACGTGCGCGCGGCGGGGTCGCGCCGGATCGTTGTTGGTCCCGGCGCCGAAACGGCCGCGGTCGCAGATGAAAAAGCCGTTGACGTCGCGATTGATCCCCGCACGCACTCGCTGCAGCTCGCGAAAACGTGCGCCTGGAACGGTCGCGCATCCCAGGCTGCACAAGGGACAGATCGACGGCGCTTCCTGCAGGTCCCAGGGGCGGCTCTTGAAACGGAAGGTTTTATCGGTGAAGACCCCGGTCGGGCAGACGTCCACCAGGTTGCCGGAAAACGGGCTCTCCAGCTGACCGTCACGGACCCGGCCGAAGTAGACCCGGTCGCGCGAGCCGAACACGCCGAAATCGGTGCCGCCGCAGTAGTCGCGGTAGGTGCGCACGCAGCGGTAACAGGCGATGCAGCGATTCATCTCGTGGGCGATGTACGGGCCGAGGTCCTGATTTTGGTAGGTGCGTTTTTTGCCGGTGTAGCGGCGGATGCCGTGGCTGCCGGCCACAGTCATCTCCTGCAGCTGGCACTCCCCCCCCTCGTCGCAGACCGGGCAGTCATGGGGGTGGTTGGTCATCAGCCATTCGATCACGTGGCTGCGCAGCTCCATGGCGGTCGGGTCGAGCGTGGAGACAATCATGCCGTCTTTCGCCTTGACCATGCACGCCATCTGGATTCCGCTGGCCTTGCCGTCGCTGATCCGCATGGCGCACAGCCGGCACGCCCCCACCGCCCCGAGCGCTTCGTGGTAGCAGAAGTGCGGGATGACGATGTCGAGGGCGCGCGCCGCCTCGAAGACGTTGGTCCCCTCGGGCACGGTAATCTCGCGGCTGTCGATGGTCAGGGTTGGCATGGGGTCTTACTTTCCGACGAGCCCTAAGGGGACGCCGGGATCCTTCCGATTTCAGCAAGGCGTTTCAGAACCTGCCGGGAGATGTCGAGGCGGTCAGAGTGGGCGCCTCCGATACTTTTCGACAGTTTTCTCAACGCCTGCCTGGTTTCAGCGAGAAGCTGGTTCATTGCAGCAGACATGCTCCCTTTCGGATCGCTGGCACAGATCCGCGGTGGCACGATGGAGACGAACGAAGCGCATGTCATCGGCCGAATCTCGTAAATCTGGCATCGATCGTTGTCCAACAGTGCGCAGGGTATCTTCAGGCGCATGAAATTCTGAGCCGCCAGGCTTCCGGCCTCACCCGGGTCCTCGCAGGCATTGAGCAATTCCGCGTGATTCATGAGTTGTCTTTCCCGCTGTGCTGCCCGCTCAATGAAGCGGGCCAAAAGCATCTCATCCTGCAACAGTTGCGCGGCGATAATATCAATCTCGGCACTGCTCACGAAAAAAATATGGTTGCAACAGTGGGCACAGCCTTCCTTGCAGAAAGGCGATTCACGAGTGCCCAGTACTGACATTTTGCGGTTGAATTCGGCCAACAACTGCTTTGCTCTTGTCAGGTACCGCTGATACAGAAAATCGTCGAATTGCCTGCTCCCCATGAAGTCCCCCTTCAGTAGGCAAATGAGATTGAAAAATATAATCAGGTTATTAGCTTATCGGGCATCGTCCCCGCTTCACGTGATCTTCCAGTTCGTCGCCGAATTTCGTCAGCAGGGAGCCCACTGGCCCCATCGCCCCTTCGGCAAGGGCGCAGAACGAGCGGCCGCTGATGTTTTTCACCTGGTCGCGGAACATGTCGAGCAGTTCCTGGCTGCCGCGCCCGGCCTCGATCTCCTCCAGCAGCCAGACCACCATCGGCAGACCGTCGCGGCACGGCGTGCACCAGCCGCAGCTTTCGCGGGCGAAGAAGCGCGCCAGGTTCAGCGTCGCCGCGACCATGCAGGTCGTTTCGTCGAACACCGTGATCCCGGCGGTGCCGAGGCGGCTCCCCGCCTGCTCCATGTGCACGTGATCGAGGGGGGTGTCAAGCTGTGCCGCAGTCAGAAACGGTGTCGACGCCCCGCCCGGCAGGCAGGCCTTGAACGTGCGCCTGCCACGCACTCCGCCACCGCACTGCTCGACCACTTCACGCAGCGGAATCCCCATCGGCAGCTCGAAGCATTCGGTGCGCTCGAGATGCCCGGAAAGCCCGACCAGCAGGGTGCCTGCCCCCTCGGGGGTGCGCGCCAGGCTCCGGTACCACTCGGCGCCGCCGGTGAAAATGTGCGGCACGTTGGCGAATGTCTCGACGTTGTTGACGTTGGTCGGCTTGCCGAACAGCCCAAACTGTGCCGGGAACGGCGGCTTGCTGCGCGGGTTCGGCCGGCGTCCCTCCAGGCCGTTGATCAGGGCGGTCTCTTCGCCGAGGATGTAGCGGCCGGCGCTGCGGTGCACGTGCAGCTCGAAGCCGAATCTCGAACCGAGGATGTCGCGGCCGAGATAACCCTTGCCTGTCGCCTCGGCGATGGCGCGCTCGACATTTTGCGCACAGGTCTCATAGGCATAGCGCAGGAACACGTAGCCCACGGGGATCTGCATGGCGTAGGCGGCGATCGCCATCCCCTCGACCAACTGGTGCGGGTCGGCCAGCAGCAGCTGATGGTCCTTGTAGGTGCCCGGCTCCATCTCGTCGCCGTTGGCCAGCAGGTACTTCTCCCCCGGTTGGTCGGTCGGGAAGAACGACCACTTGAGTCCGGTCGGAAAGCCGGCCCCGCCCCGCCCGCGCAGGTTGGCGGCCTTGACCTGCTCGCGCACCTCCTGCGGCGCCATCTTCAGCGCGGCGCGCAACCCCTGGTAGCCGCCGCCGGCCTCGTACTCGGCCAGGAAAGCGGTTGCGCCGGGTCGGCGGTTCTTGAAGAGAATTTGCGGGTAATTGTTCATTCAGTTGAAATCAATTCGTGTGTCCCGGTAGGGGCAGGCCCCCGTGCCTGCCCTGCTTGTGGGCGGCCACAGGGGGCCGCCCCTACATCATGCCTCATTGCGGTAACCATCAAGAATTGCATCGATCTTCTCAGGCGTCAGCGTCCCAAAGGTGGTCAGACCGATCATCATCGCCGGCGCCTCGCCGCAGGCGCCGAGGCAACAGGTCGGCAGCAGGGTGAACATTCCATCGCTGGTGGTCTCACCGAAACCGATGCCGAGGACCTTCTGCAAGTGCGCGGCAATCGCGTCCCCGCCGTCGGCCCAGCAGCAGATCGAATCGCAGACATGGATCACCCGTTTCCCCACGGGCCGGCGGAAGATCTTGTCGTAGAAGGTGGCGATCTCCTCGACCTCCACCGGTAGCACGCCGAGCAGTTCGGCAACCAGATCGACCCCGGCGTCCGGCACCCAGCCGTGGTGTGCCTGAACCGCCCGCAACGCATCGACGATCAGCTCGTGCGGATGCTCGATCGCCGCAGCCTTGGCGCGGAAGGCATTGACCTGGACCTGTGGCAGCAATTCGCTCATCGGTCCAGATCCGCCAAAACGAAATCGACGGCGCCGAGGATGGTGATCAGGTCGGAGAGCAGCCAGCCCCTGGACATGGCCGGCAGCGCCTGCAGGTGCGGGAAACTCGGGGTGCGGATGCGCAGCCGGTAGGGGATGCTGTCGCCATCGCTGACCAGATAGTAGCCGCACTCCCCCTTGCTCGACTCGATCGCCCGGTAGCATTCGCCGCGCGGCGGCGTCATCCCGCGACTGACGTTGAGGAAGTGAGGGATCAGCGTCTCGATGTCGTTGAGCCCGGCCTCGCGCGGCGGGTAGGTGTAGCGGCAGTCGGCGTTGACATAGGGGCCGCCCGGCATGTCCGCCGCCGCCTGTCTGACGATGCGCAGGCTCTGGCGCATCTCGTGCAGGCGCACGATGTAACGGCTGAAGCAGTCGCCGCTGCCATGGGTCGGGATGTCGAAATCGAAGCGCTCGTAGCCCGAGTAGGGCATTTTCTTGCGCAGATCCCAGGGGATCCCGCAGGCGCGCAGGTTCGGTCCGGTCATTCCCCAATCGAGAGCCTGGTCGAGGGTGGTGACGCCGATTCCTTCGGTGCGCCGGCGGAAGATCGGCCCGTCGGTCATCAGCTTGTCGAAGTCATCGACGGTCCTGGCAAAGTCGCGGGTGAAGGCGTCCACGGTCTCGCGCCAGCCTGCGGGGAGGTCGGCCGGCAACCCGCCGATCCGGAACCAGGCCGGGTGCATGCGTCCGCCGGTGATCAGTTCGACGATGTCGAAAATCCGCTCGCGGGCGTCGAAGGCATAGAAGACCGGGGTCATGGCGCCGACGTCGTGGGCGTAGGTGCCGAGCCACACCAGGTGGTTGGCGATGCGGAACAGCTCGCAGAGCAGCACGCGCACCACCTGCGCCCGCTCCGGCACGGTGACGCCGAGCAGCGTCTCCAGCGGGTAAAGGTAGGCCAGGTTGTTCTGCACCCCGGAGATGTAGTCGATCCGGTCGGTGTACGGAATGAACTGGTTCCAGTGCTGGCGTTCGCCGATCTTCTCGGCCCCACGATGATGGTAACCGAGGTCGACGTCGATATCCTCGACCTCCTCGCCGTGCAGCTTGAGCACCAGGCGCAGCACACCGTGGGTGCCGGGGTGGTGCGGGCCGAGGTTGAGGATCATGGTGTGCTTGTCGGCCCGCAACGGCCCGGCCGCCGGTTTCATCGCCAGCGCCGCTGCAGCCGTGAAGGGGGCCATCTCGGTCGCGCGCGACGGATGCTCCTTGCGTAGCGGGTGCCCGTCCCACTGCTCCGGCATGAGGATGCGGCGCAGGTCGGGGTGGCCGGTGAAGCGGATGCCGAACATGTCGAAGGCTTCGCGCTCGTACCAATTGGCCGAACTCCAGACCCCGGTGGCGGTCGGCGCCTCGGGATAATCGCCATGCAGCGGCACCTTGACCCGTACGTAGCCCGGCTCGTCGAAAGAGAGCAAGTGGTAGACCAGGGTGAAGGGGTGCTCCGGACGACGATGGCGCTCGCGTTCGTCGATGGCCGTGAGGTCTTCCAAGCGGCGGAAACGGCGCGGCGCCCCTTCCTTGAGAAAGCGCAGCAGGTTGATCGCATCGGCCGCTTCCGCTCGGAAGGTCGGCATGTCGGCGGCATCATCCTCGCGAACCCGGCCGCCGAAACGCTCGAAAACGGCGTGGCGCAGAGCGGGGATTGACGGCGAAAATTCGATCCTGGGTTGCGGTGGGCGCCAGATCTCGCCGTCGCGCCGCCCCCAGAAGCGCGGATGCTGTTGCGCGCTGCCGCGCAGCGGCGTGTTGCCGTAGCCCGGACCGCGCGGGTCACGACTCTTGCTGACGCCGTCGACCAGCACCGGCCCGGTCGACCCCTCGCTACCGCCCTGAAGGCCGAACACCTTGCGGGCCGGACGCTCCTCCTTGGCGATCTTCTCCTGGAGGAGCAGCAGCCCCTGGATGAACGCCTCGGGTCGCGGCGGGCAGCCGGGAACATAGACATCCACCGGCAGGATCTGGTTGATCCCCTGCATGACGCTGTAGACGTCGTACATCCCCCCGGAGTTGGCGCAGCTCCCCATGGCCATGACCCACTTGGGATTGGCCATCTGTTCGTAGACGCGCAGGATGGCATCACCCATCCGCTTGAACGGGGTCCCGGAGATAATCATCAGGTCGGCTTCGCGCGGGGAGTTGCGCAGCACCTCGGCGCCGAAACGGGCGATGTCGAAGCGCGGCGTCATGCTGGTCATCATCTCGACAAAGCAGCACGACAGGCCGAAGAACATCGGCCAGAGACTGTTCTTTCGCCCCCAGTTGATGGCGTCGTCGAGAGAGGTGAGAACGATGTTGTCGGGCAGGGCGTCGTTCATTCGCCGCTCCGCCGGTCGGCGCTGGGCCCCCAGTCGAGGCCGCCCGATTTCCACAGGTGGACCAGGCCGAGGAACAGCACCAGAATGAAGAACGCCACCTGGGCGAAGCCGGCCCAGCCGAGCCGGTCATAGGCGACCGCCCAGGAGACGACGAAGATCATCTCGACGTCGAAAACGATGAAAAAGATAGCCACCAGGTAGAACGGCACCGGTTCGCTCAGGCGCGCCGGCCCGGTCGGCTCGATCCCCGACTCGTAGGCTTCGTCCTTGGCCTTGCTGTGGGTGCGCTGGCCGATCCCCCAGGAAAGGAGCATCAGCAGGCCGACGAGGCCGACGGCGATCGCGGTGTACAGCCCCAGCGACAGCAGCGCTTCGAACGATGGCAGGGTCTCGATTGGCATGATCAGATGACCAGAAATGTCCCGGATGAAGTGTGAGCCGGATTCAACTTACACAAAGAGTAATTTTTAGCACATGATCCCCCGTGAACCAAGTGCTTATTTGCCGCGGCCAATGTCGATCGCGGCCCGCGCCAGGGCATCGCAGCGCTCGTTTTCGGCATGGCCGGCGTGGCCGCGGACCCAGTGCCACTCGACCCGGTGCCGGCTGCTCAGTTCGACCAGCTGCTCCCACAGGTCGCGATTGGCCACCGGTTGCCTCTGGCTGTTCTTCCAGCCGCGCTTGATCCATCCCGCGACCCATTCGGTCATCCCCTTCTTGAGGTACTCGGAGTCGGTGGTCAGGTGCACCCGGCAGGGGCGCTTGAGGGCCGCCAGCCCGGCGATGGCCGCGGTCAGCTCCATGCGGTTGTTGGTGGTCTCCGGGGCGAAGCCCGAGAGTTCCCGCTCGTGGCCGCCGCTGCGCAGGATCGTCCCCCAGCCGCCCGGGCCGGGGTTGCCGGAGCAGGCGCCGTCGGCGAAGATTTCGACCAGCGATGCGACGTGGTGTTCGGTTTGACGGGATTCGGACATTGGCGCTCGCTTGAGAATGGAGTGATAATGCCCAATCGTAATGGCAGTCGCGCATTGTGTCCACCGTCACGTCGCGGTTCGCCCGACAAAAAGGCGCACGAGGAAACCCCCGCGCGCCATTGCCCGTCCCGTCGGCACGACCTTGTGCCTGGTGATGCTGATACGATTAATTCAAAAGCACCGATCGTGCCAACCTTAAGGGAATGGGGGAATACGAACAACGTCTGCCTGTAACTGTCGGTCGTTGCCTAATTTGTCGGCGCCGGGCGGCCCGTTTTTTCGACATGCCGGGGAAAACTTCCTTGACAGTGCCCCGCGGGTTATTTCATCGTGAGACATTGTTTTGCTGACGATGCATTGCCGGAGTGTTCATGATCTGGTTTGTTGCAGGGATGCTGCTGACCGCGTTGTCCGGAGTGCCGGGGCTGTTCGCCGACCGGTTCGGGCGCGGCGGTGAGCGGCTTGCCTGTCTGCTGGTGCTGGCCGGAACGGCAAGCGCGACCGGCGGAGTGATCGCTGCCCTGGCCTCAGGGGCACCGGCCCTGTTGACGCGGCCATGGTCGGTTCCCGGTGGCGAACTGGCCCTGCGGCTCGACCCTCTCGCCGCGCTGTTCATCCTGCCGCTGTGCCTGGTGGTGGGCGGCGGCGCGGTCTACGGCCTCGGCTACTGGCCGCAGCGTGATCACCCCGGCAACGGCCGGCGCTTCCGGCTCTTCTACGGGCTGCTCGGCGCCGCCATGATGTTGGTGCTGGCCGCCGACAACAGCCTGCTCTTTCTCTTCTCATGGGAAGTGATGGCGGTCGCCGCTTTCTTCCTGGTCACCACCGAGCAGGAACGCGCCGAAGCCCGCCGGGCCGGCTTCATCTACCTGGTTACAGCCCATGCCGGAGCCCTGGCCCTGTTCGCCATGTTCGCCCTGCTGGCACAGGAGACCGGTTCCCTGCACTTCCCGGCCGCGGCCAGCCTGGCCGGCGGCAGCGCCACCCTGCTGTTCCTCCTCGGTCTGTTCGGCTTCGGTTTCAAGGCCGGTCTGATGCCGCTGCACATCTGGCTGCCGATCGCCCACGCCGCCGCCCCCAGCCACGCCTCCGCACTCCTTTCGGGAATCGTCCTCAAGACCGGGATCTATGGCTTGCTGCGGCTGACCTCGTTTTTCGCCGTCATCCCTGCCTGGTGGGGGTGGACGGTGCTGCTGCTCGGGGTGGTTTCCGGGGTTTTCGGCGTAGCACTGGCGCTGGCCCAGCACGACCTGAAGCGCCTGCTTGCCTACCACAGCGTCGAGAACATCGGCATCATCACCATCGGTATCGGCCTGGCCCTGCTCGGGCGCAGCTTCGGCATGAGTGAGCTGACACTGCTGGGGATGTCCGGCGCGCTGCTGCACGTGGTCAATCACGGGCTCTTCAAATCACTGCTTTTTTTCAGTGCGGGGTCGGTGGTCCATGCCACCGGCAGCCGCGAAATCGATCACTACGGTGGTCTGCTCCGGCAACAGCCATGGACGGCGGTCTGTTTTCTTGGCGGGGCCGTGGCGATCTGCGGCCTGCCGCCGTTCAACGGCTTCGTCAGCGAGTGGCTGATCTACCTGGCGGCCTTCGGCGCCAGTCGGGGCGAGGGCCTGAGCCTGCGCCTGGCGGTGCTTGCCGCGCCAGCCCTGGCGCTGATCGGTGGGCTGGCGGTCGCCTGCTTCGTCAAGGTGTTCGGCGTGACCTTCCTCGGCGCGCCGCGTTCCGCGGCGGCGGCAGCCGTCCACCACGATGCCGCGCCAAGCATGCGCGGACCGATGCTGACCCTGTTGCTGGCCTGTGCCTGGATCGGCCTGCTCCCCGGCACCCTGGCGCCGCTGCTGCAAAGCGCGGTAGCAACCTGGGTGATGCCGGCTAAGGCTGTCAGCCTGGCGGCGCCCCTTGCGCCGCTGCCGTTGGTCGGCGCGACCGGGTGGGTGCTGCTGATCTATCTTGCCGGGCTCGGTTGGTGGCTGCATCGGCGCACCCGGCAGGCGCCGCGCGATGTGTCGACCTGGGGGTGTGGCTATGTGGCGCCGACGCCGCGCATGCAGTACACGGCCTCGTCGTTCGCCGACTCCCTGGTCAGCCAGTTCCGTTTTGGCCTGTGGACCGAGCGCCATGGCGGCAAGGTCAAGGGGCTTTTCCCGGCGACCGGGGAGTTTGCCAGCCACACGCCCGACGCGGTGCTCGACCGTGCCCTGCTGCCGGGGTTCCGGAGGCTGGCACGCGGCTGCAGCTGGTTGCGCGCCCGCGTCCAGAACGGCCGGGTGCCCACCTATCTGCTGTATGTCGCCCTGACCCTGCTGATCCTGCTGATCGTGACCGCGCGCTGAGGGGAGAAACCGACTTTCATGGAGATGCTGGCCCGCACCGCGTTGCACCTGACCCTGCTCCTGCTCTTCGCCCCGCTGCTGCAGGGGGTGATCGTCAGGACCAAGGCGCTGTTTGCCGGTCGGGTCGGGGCCCCGCTACTGCAGCCGTATTACGATCTGGCACGGCTGCTGCGCAAGGAGTGCGTTTTCAGCCGCACCACCACCTGGGTCTTCCTGGCCGGACCGGCGGCCGGCGTGGCGGTGCCGATCCTCGCCGCCCTGTTCATGCCGTTCGGCGCGCTCCCCGCCCCGATTGCCTTCACCGGCGACCTGCTGCTGTTCGTCTATCTCTTTGGTGTGGCACGTTTTTTCACCGTGGCGTCGGCGCTGGACACCGGTTCGAGTTTTGAAGGGATGGGGGGGGCCCGCGAGGTGACCTTTGCCTGTCTGGCGGAGCCGATCGTGCTCTTCTGCCTGATCGTCCTGGCCTGCATCGCCGACGCCATGTCGCTCACCGCGCTGCTCGGTCCGCACCTGGCCGCAACCTGGCGCGGACCCGCCGGCCTTTCCCTCGGGCTGGTGGTGGTCTGTCTGCTGGTGGTCCTGCTGGTGGAGAATTCGCGCATCCCCTTCGATGACCCGAACACCCACCTGGAACTGACCATGATCCACGAAGTCATGGTCCTCGACCACAGCGGACCGCCCTTCGCGATGGTACTCTACGGCGCGGCCCTCAAGCTGATGGTGCTCGGCGCCCCGATCGTGCGCCTGCTCCTGCCGGTGAACACCGGTTTCTGGGTGGTGGATGCCTTGGTGTTCCTGGGCGGGATGCTGCTGCTGGCGGTGCTGGTTGGCGTGATCGAATCGATCATGGCCCGTTTAAAGCTGGTGCGCATCCCGCAAGTGCTGATCGGTACCACCATGCTCTCCGGGTTCGCCCTGGTCCTGGTGCTGCGATGAACGCGGCCGCCGGAGGCGTGAAGCCATGACCGAACTGAGCAACCTCTGTCTGCTGCTGGTCATCCTGGTCAACTTCTTCGCCCTGGGGAGTTCCCGACTCGGTGCCTGCATCCATGCGGTGGCCCTGCAGGGGGCGGTGCTGGCGCTACTGCCGCTGGCCACCCACGGCCTCAGCGTTCACACCCTGTTGCTGGCCGCCGGCGCCCTGGCCCTCAAGGGGATACTGATCCCCTGGCTGCTGCTGCGCGCGATCCGCGAGGTGCGCATCCGCCGCGAGATGGAACCGCTGATCGGTTTCGTCCCGACCCTGCTGCTCGGTGCGCTGGCCACCGCCGGGGCGTTCATCTTTGCCGACCTTTTGCCGCTGATCGACGCGCACCAGGGTGGACTGTTCATCCCGACCTCCCTGGCGACCCTGTTCGCCGGATTTCTGCTGCTGATCAGCCGGCGCAAGGCGATCACCCAGGTGGTCGGCTACCTGATCCTGGAGAACGGCATCTTCATCTTTGGCATTCTGCTCGCCGAAGCGATGCCGCTGATGGTCGAGGCCGGCGTGCTCCTCGACCTGCTGGTTGCCGTGTTCGTCATGGGGATCGTCCTCGACCAGATCAACCGTGAATTCTCGACGCTCGACACCGAGCAGCTCTCCGCCCTCAAGGAATGAGATGATGCTCGCCGCCCTGATCCTTCTGCCGCTGGCGCTCGTCCCGGTCGCCTGGCTCGCTCCCTGGTACCGGGTGCGCTCGTGGCTGCTGCCGTTGGCCGGCACCATTCACCTGCTGCTGGTGGTGCTGGCACTGGGGAACGTCCCCGACGCCGCTCCCGGCGAATGGATCGGTCTCGACCCGCTGTCGCGCCTGGTGCTGCTGGTTGCCAGCCCGCTCTACCTGGGGTGTGCCCTGTATGCGGTCGACTACCTGGAGATGCGCCGCGAACGCGGCAACCGGACCATGGTTCCCTGCCTGCTGCTGTTCCTCTCCGCCCTGAGCATGGCGGCGATGTCCCGCCATCTTGGCCTGATGTGGCTGGCGCTGGAGACGACGACTCTGGCCAGTGCGCCGCTGATCTACTTCAATCGCAACCGGCTCTCCATCGAGGCGACCTGGAAATACCTGCTGATCTGCTCGGTGGGCATCGCCCTGGCCATGCTCGGCCTGCTCTTTTTCGCCTATGCCGCCCTGCGCGGCGGGGTGCCGGTCAGCCTGCTGCTCAGCGATCTGCTGGCCGCCGGTCCGGTCCTCTCCCGTCCCTGGCTGCATGCCGGCTTCGTCCTGCTGCTGGTCGGTTTCGGCACCAAGATGGGACTCGCGCCGCTGCATGCTTGGAAGCCGGACGCCTACGGCGAGGCGCCGGGGCTGGTCGGTGCGCTGCTCGCCGGGGGGCTGACCAGTCTGGCCTTCCTTGCCGTGTTGCGGACCATGCAGGTGATGGCGGCGGCCGGTGCCCAGGGAGTGGCCCGCCCCCTCCTCCTTGGCCTGGGGCTCCTCTCCCTGCTGCTGGCGGCGCTGTTCATGATGCGCCAGGGCGATTTCAAGCGCATGCTCGCCTACTCCAGCATCGAACACATGGGGCTGTTGGCGGTGGGGGTCGGGATCGGCGGGCTGGCGACCTTCGGCGCGCTGCTGCACATGATCAACAACTCCTTGGCCAAAGGCTGCCTGTTCCTGAGCGCCGGCAACATTCACCGCGCCTTTGCCAGCAAGCGCCTTGCCGACGTGCGCGGGGCGCTGGTCGCCCTGCCGTTCTCCGGGGCGCTCTTCCTCACGGCTTTCCTGGCCGTGACCGGCACGCCGCCCTTCGGCATTTTTCTGAGCGAGTTCACCATCCTGCGCGGCATCTTCGGCGCCGGGCAGCTCTGGGTCGGCCTGGCGGTGCTGGTGCTGCTGGCCACCGTGTTCATCGGCATGGGCGCCTCGGTGCTCGCCGTCTCCCAGGGTGAGCCGACCGAGCGCGACCTGGCCTTCACCGACCGCTTCCTGCTGGTCGCTCCGCCGCTGCTGCTGCTGCTTGCCGTCCTGTTCCTCGGCCTGTACATTCCCGAGTCGTTGCGTCTGCTGCTCGAGCAGGCGCAGGCGCTGGTCGAGGGGGGGACATGAGTCCGCTGCGCGCCGCAGTCCCGCTGGCCAACGGCGGTGCGGTCCCCCTGGCCAATCTGCCGCTGCTCGGCCGGGGGCATTTCACCGGGGCGCTGCTCGCCGAAGTTGCCGAGGGGGCGCGGGTTGCCGCCTGTTTTGCCGTCCCCGTCGGCAGCGCCCTTGAACTGTATGCCGTGCTGGCCCGCGATGCGCACGGCGATCTGGCGATCCTGCGCACCGAAATCGGCGGCGAATATCCCTCGCTGGCGTTGCGCTGTCCCGAACTGCAGCTGTTCGAGCGCGAGATCGCCGAACAGTTCGGCAGCATCCCGACCGGTCACCCCTGGTTCAAGCCGGTGCGTTTTCACCGCAGCTGGAACGAGCGGGACGCCTGGGGGCGCGGTTTGGAGCGGCCGCAGCCGGCGGTGCAGGAGTTCTACCGGGTGGAGGGGGAAGAGGTCCACGAGGTGGCGGTCGGCCCGGTGCATGCCGGGGTGATCGAGCCGGGGCACTTCCGTTTCCAGTGCCACGGCGAGCAGATCATGCACCTGGAGATCGCCCTCGGCTACCAGCACCGCGATGTCGAACGGCTGCTCCTTAACGGCCCGCATCCGGCCACCCCCCACCAGATCGAGACGGTCGCCGGCGATACCAGCATCGGCCACGCCAGCGCCTGGAGCCAGGTGAGCGAGGCGCTGGCCGGCAGTGACCTGCCCGCGCGCGGCGCGGCGCTGCGCCTGGTAGCCATGGAACTGGAGCGGCTCGCCAACCACGTCGGCGATATCGGCGCCCTGGCCGGCGACATCGGCTTTCTTCCGACCGCGGCCTACTGTGGCCGGCTGCGCGGCGATTATCTGAATGCCACCGCCGTGCTGTGCGGCAACCGTTTCGGCCGCGGCCTGGTGCGCCCCGGCGGAGTGGCCGCCGACCTGAGCGATGAGCAGGCCGCCGCCCTGCGCGAGTGCCTCGTTGCGGTGGCTCGCGACACCCATGGCGCCCTGGAGCTGTTCTTCGACACGCCGTCGGTGCTTGCCCGCCTCGAAGGAACCGGGCATGTCGCCGTCGAAGACGCCGCCGCCGTCGGGCTGGTCGGCGTGGCGGCCCGCGCCTGCGGCCTGCAGCGTGATGCACGCAAGCACCACCCGCTGGGGGCCTACCGGACGGCCGGGATCGAACCCGCCGTCAAATGGGGCGGCGATGTCTTTGCCCGGGCCGCGGTCCGGCAGCGGGAGATCGAAGATTCGCTGGTCCTGATCGACAGCACCCTGGCCGCGCTGCCGTCGGGGCCGGTGCGGGCGGAGGGCGGAGCGCCACGGCCAAAAGCTCTGGCTGTGGCGCTGGTCGAGGGCTGGCGGGGGGAGATCGTCCACGCCGCCCTGACGGATGCTGCCGGCCGCTTCTCCCGCTACAAGATTGTCGACCCGTCGTTCCGCAACTGGACCGGGTTGGCGCTGGCGCTGCGCGGCGAGCAGATTTCCGACTTCCCGCTATGCAACAAGAGTTTCAATCTGTCGTACTGCGGGTTTGACCTGTAGTCGGGTAGAGAAGGACTATGCTGAAGATCATTCGTGAACGTATCCGCCAGGGGCACCGCACCGCCAGCTATCCCAAGGAGGCGCCGGTGCTCCCCGAGCGTTTCCGTGGCGCTCCGCGGATCGTTCCGGAACTTTGCCGCGAAGGTTGCGGCGACTGCATCAAGGCCTGTCCGTTCGGGGCCATTGAAGGAACCGCCAACGGTCCGCGCCTCGACCTCGGCCGGTGCATCTTCTGCGGCGCCTGTGCCGCGGCCTGCCCGCACGGCGTGCTGGAATTTTCCCGTGACCACCGTCTGGCCGCGCGCCGCCGCGAGGATCTGCTGGCTGGTGCCGACGGGCACCGTCTGGCCGGGGCACTGGAGGGGGAGATGCGTCGCCTGTTCGGGCGATCGCTGAAGCTGCGCCAGGTCTCGGCGGGGGGGTGCAATGCCTGCGAGGCCGATCTCAACGTCCTCAATACCCTGGTCTTCGACCTCGCCCGCTTCGGCATCCAGTTCGTTGCCTCGCCGCGCCACGCCGACGGCCTGATGGTCACCGGGCCGGTCACCGAGAACATGCGTTTCGCCCTGCTCGAAACCTACGCGGCGCTCCCCGCGCCAAAGCTGGTCATCGCCTCCGGTGCCTGCGCCATCGCCGGCGGTCCGTTCCGCGGTTCTCCCGAGTGCCACGATGGCATCGGCGACCTTCTTCCCGTCGACCTTTATATCCCCGGCTGCCCGCCACACCCCTACACCGCCCTCGACGGTCTGCTGCGCCTGCTTGGCCGGCTGTAACGCAAAAAGGGCACCTTCGCGAGAAGGTGCCCTTTGAAGATTCGTGCAGAGCTTAAGCTAAGCCGCCGCCCCGGGCGCGCTCCGTGCGCTCGCCTGCGCGGCGGCCCGTTCGTCGACAATCACGCAGCCGGACACATAATCATGAAACGTCTGGTGCTTTTCGGTGAAAAACATCACCGCGAAACCTGCCCCAAGCGATACCACGGAGATCAGCTTCCCCCAATATCTGCCACTCGCCCGCAAAAATCCCACGCGGTTTCCCTGCAGGCCGGTCACCTTCAGGCCGAGAACCTGCTTCCCCAGCGTTGCCTGCAACCCTGAACTTTCCATGGCCGCGTAGTAGATCCAGCCGGCGACATATTCCAACCCCTCGAATTGCGTCAACAGGGTGCGGCATATTGCCGTCAGAATGACCAGCACCGGCAGGTCGATGAGGAAGGCAACCAGCCTTTTCCACGGGGATGCGTATTGCGGTTGGCTGGAAGACGAGCTGCTCATGCGATGCCTCCTGATAAACGCAGTTCCCGTCAACGGTGGCTGCGACCAAAGCAAAGGGAATAGCCGGCACTTCTCCAATGGTCAAGGCGGGAGAAATTACCCTTGAGCATTGGAATCCAACCGGGTATTTTGTCGATATTGTACGGTTTATCAGGCAGCCGAGCCAGTTTTTTCATCATCAATAGGATAATGGCGAGGATATGAAGAATGATCACCGAAGCTGAAATCGACAAGGGACTTGTTACGCTTAAGGTTATCTGGTTCGCCATGCTGTTTTCTCTGGTCGTGTACCTGCTGGTCGCCATGCAGGTCGGAGACACGGTCAAAGTGTCCATGGAGCCTAAGGTCGTTGAAATCCTCAGGGGGGTATTCTACGTCTTCTCATTCGTAATTCTGTTTGTGACAAAATTCATTCGCAAGATGGTCTTGTCAGCGAAAGGACGTTCCGCCAACCGTCCGGCGCAATCCTTGAGTCATCCAGTTCTTCAGAAATATATAACCTCAATGATGATCTCGCTGGCACTGTCCGAAAGTATCGGGATTTTCGGTTTTGTACTCTTCCTCCTGGGAAAGAACGCCCTGGACCTTTATGTGCTGATAGCGATTTCCGCCGCCGCCATGTTCATCTATCGCCCGAAAAAGGATGAGTTGGTCAGCCTGGCGCAGGAAGAGCAAATGAAGGCGGCCATCGATGGCACGGCCGGATGAGATCGAAACCATCAAACAACGCATGTCCAGGGCAATATATTGCAGAGAGTGTGGAGGGGCTGTAGATAAAGTTTAACTTGATCTTGCATTTTTCTGATTTTGTATTTAAATAACGTTATTCACGATAATTAAAATCTAAAAGGAGAATGCAATGGCAACGTTATTGGAAATGGCAGCTGAAATCGTATCCGCCCACGCATCGGCAACCAGCATGAGCAAAGAAGAGCTTATTTCGGAAATCGCCAGCGTCTATCAGGCACTGGCTTCACTCGAAAAGGGTGAGGCCGTCACTGCTGGAGTTGCTGCCGAAGAAGCAGGTCCTGCAGTCTCGAAAAAGAAAGCCTTCGGCAAGGACAAGGTGTTCTGCATGATCTGCGGCAAGGGGATGAAGACCCTGTCCCGTCATCTGAAGACCGCTCACGATCTGAAGCCTGGTCAATATCGCAAGCAGTTCGGTATTCCCCGTACCCAGTCGCTGGCGGCCAAGAGCTATTCCGAATCCCGCCGGCAGATGGCTATCGATCGCGGCCTGGGTGACAAACTGGCGCTGGCTCGTGCCGCCAGGGGGAAGAAGGCGGCAGCGAAGCCTGCTGCTCCGAAGGCCAAGGCTGCGCCGAAAGCGAAAGCTGTGAAGAAGAAGTAAATCATAAGTAAATCATACATTCTGAGTTGAAACGCTAAGGGCCGGGGATCAATCCCCGGCCCTTAGCGTTTGCTGGTGTCCTGGGCCGAGCAAGATGACAGGGGCTCGAATTCTTTCAAGTACCCCGTGGGAGCTGAGCCCGCGCCCGGCAAGCGTTGTAGCTGTTGACAACAGGCAATGGTGTTGTTATGTTGTCCAACATGAAGGCATTGCTGATGTTGAAGGAACGGCATCCGGTTTCCGAGGTCGCTTTTGTCGAACTGGTGGTATGGCGTTTGCCGTCTCCCCTGCCGGGATGCGATCACGGTTTCAAGTATCGGCTGGCCCTGGTTGTGAATGGCCGTTGCGTGTTGCGTTACGATAACGAATCCGGCAAGGGCGATCACAGGCACGCGGGCGAAAAGGAGACTCGCTACCGGTTCACAACTCCGCAGAAGCTGCTCAACGATTTCTGGAACGACGTCGACAACTGGAGGCCATGAGATGCGTACCGTAACCCTGGAAATTGCTTCCCGTGAGAAAGTCAGTCGCCGTTTTTTGCGGGCATTCGACGGTGAGCCACAAGGATCTTTCATCAGCTTTGAATCGCCTGAGCTGCTTTTCAAACTGATTTCCGGCAAGCGCTGGGATCTGCTCAAGGTTATGACCGGGGCCGGCCCGCTGACCATCAGGGAGGCAGCCCGGCGCATGAACCGGGATGTCAAGGCTGTGCATGGTGATGTTCACGCGCTGCTGAAGGTTGGCATTCTGGAGAAAACTGACAAAGGACAGATCGTTTTCCCTTACGATGCGGTCCATGTTGATTTCATGCTGAATGCGGCATGACAGTTCCCAATTCACTCCTGGTTTAGCAACACCCTTGCCGCACCACAGAAAAAAGCCCCTCCGCACCGAGCAGAAGGGCTTTCTCTTTTTTGGTATCCCGTAGCGGATTCGAACCGCTGTCGCCGCCGTGAAAGGGCGGTGTCCTGGGCCAGGCTAGACGAACGGGACCTGAGGTTTGCGCCCCTGTCTGTCTACCGGGCTAGACGATAGGGACTCGATTATCTCAAGTGCCCCGCGGGAACTGAGCCCGCAGCAACGCAATGTAAAAGTGGTGAGCCGGGGGGGGATCGAACCCACGACCATCTGATTAAAAGTCAGATGCTCTACCGACTGAGCTACCGGCTCACGGAATTGCTCTTATAGATCCGTTTCTCCCGCAGTGTCAACCCTTTTTTCAAGCAAACGGGCTGCTCAGCTGGATCGTCTGGTCACGGCGCGGGCCGACCGAGATCAGCACGATCGGGCAACCGCTCAGCTCCTCGAGCTTTTTCAGGTAACTGCGCGCCGCGGCGGGGAGCTGGTCATAGCTCTTCGCGTCACAGATGTTGCTCTTCCACCCCTCGAACTCCTCGTAGACTGGATGGCAGTCGCGCAGCACGTCGGGGTCGCGCGGGAAGTTCTCGAGGAGTTGCCCCTGGTAGGAGTAGCCGGTGCAGACCTTGATGGCGTCGAAATCGTTGAGCACGTCGAGCTTGGTGATCGCCAGCCCGGCCAGGCCGTTGAGGCGCACGGCCTCGCGCAGCGCCACGGCGTCGAACCAGCCGCAGCGGCGCGGCCGGCCGGTGGTCGCACCGTACTCGTTGCCGGCCTTGCGCAGGAAGTCGCCGACCTCGTCGAGCAGCTCGGACGGGAACGGGCCTTCGCCGACCCGGGTGCAGTAGGCCTTGGAGATGCCGATGATGGCATCGAGGCTGCGCGGCGCCACGCCGGTGCCGGTGCATACCCCGCCGGCGCAGGTTGACGACGAGGTGACATAGGGATAGGTGCCGTGGTCGACGTCGAGCAGCGTCCCCTGGGCCCCTTCGAAGAGCACGTTGTCGCCGCGCTTGATCGCCGCGGCCAAAAGGGTCGAGCCGCAGCCGACGTACTTGGCGATCTGCGCCGCGTAGTCGCTGTACTCGGTGAAGATCTGCTCCTCGTCCAACGGCGCTTCGCCGAAGAATTTCTCGAGGAGGAAGTTCTTCTCCGGCAGCACTTCCTGCAGTTTACGACGGAAAACCTGCGGCTTGATCAGATCGCCGAGACGGATGCCGCGCCGGCCGATCTTATCCTCGTAGGCCGGGCCGATGCCGCGGCCGGTGGTGCCGATCTTGCGGTTGGGCACCTTCTCGCGGGCGATGTCGATGGCCTTGTGCCACGGCATGATGATGTGCAGATTGCTGTCGACCACCAGCTGGCTGTCGTCCTGGAAGTAGCCGCGCTTCTTCAGGTTGACGATCTCGCCGAGGAAGACCTTCGGGTCGAGGACCACGCCGTTGCCGATGATGCAGCGCTTGCCGGGATGGAGAATCCCGGACGGGATCAGGTGCAGGACCACCTTCTCCTCGCCGACCACCAGGGTGTGCCCGGCGTTGTTCCCCCCCTGGTAGCGCACCACCTGCTGGGCGTGCTCGGTATAGATGTCAACGACCTTGCCTTTGCCTTCGTCGCCCCATTGGGCGCCTACAATGACCACGTTTGCCATGTTTGTTCTCCGTGAAGGATTACAGGCGGCACTCACCATTCAGCACCGCGTCGAGACTCAGGGAGGTTTCCCGGCCATCGGCAAGGTGCAGGAGGGTAAGTCCGTCGTTCGTTTCGTTCATGATCAGCAGCGTGCGGAAATGCATGCGCCGTGCATAGTCGAGGCTGGCCTCGCGGTCGCGGGCGATGATGTCGCGGGCGACCGAATACCCCTGGCTGCGCAGGGCGGTGGCCAGGCGCTGGGCCGGGGCCTTGTCCGCCGCCGGGCAGAACAGCAGGACGTCGATGCTGTCGTCGGCGCGGCCGTCGAGGTCGCGGTCGAGGGCGAACAGCAGGTTGAACAGGTTGAAGGAAAAGCCGGTGGCCGGTGCCGGGAAGCCGTAGCGGGCGGTCAGGCCGTCGTAGCGGCCGCCGGCGCACACCGCCCGGCCGAAGCCGGTCAGGAACCCCTGGAAGATCACCCCGGTGTGGTAGTCGAAGCCGCGCAGTTCCCCCAGATCGATAGTCACATATTCGTCGACGCCGTAGACGCCGAGGAAGTCAAGCACCCGGTGCAGATTGTCCAGTGCCCGCTTCGAGACGTCGTTGCCGACGACTGCCGCCGCCCGGTCAAGAGTCTCGAAACCGCCGAACAGGCGCGGCAGGGTCAGGACTTCCTCGCGCTGGCGGTCGGGAACCGGATGGGTGTCGAGCAGGCGCTGCAGGCTGGTGGCATCCTTGGTGGCAATGGCTGCCCGCAGTTCAACGGCGGCGACCGGCGGCAGCGGCAGGTTGTCGAGAATACCGCGCAGGAAGGTGACCTGACCGATGTCGATGGTGAATTCCTTCGCCCCCACCGCCAGCAATCCCTCCACCGCCATGGCGATCATCTCGGCGTCGGCTTCGGGACTGTCCAGGCCGATCAGCTCGACCCCGGCCTGCCAGATTTCGCGTTCCTTGCCGAGGCGCTGCTCGGCGTGGCGCAGTACCCGCCCGCTGTAGCAGAGGCGATAGGGGAGCGGCAGGTCATGCAACCGGGTGGCGGCAATGCGTGCCACCTGCGGGGTGATGTCCGGCGGGAAGGCAACCAGCCGGCCGGTCTGGCGGTCGTCGAAACGGAAGGTCTTTTCGCGCAGGTCGCCGCCGAGGCCGAGCTCAAGGACCGCCAGGTCCTCGAGGGAAGCGGGGATGACCGGGCGGAACCCCCAACGGGCGAAGATTCCGCGCAAGGCCGTCTGCAGATACTCGAGCTTGGCCGCCTTGACCGGCAGGAAATCCTTGACGCCGGTCGGCAGGCGGGTCTCGATCAGCCCGGTTGCTGCGGTTGTTTCCGATCCGCGCTTCACAGTTCGATCTGGCGGACGGCCAGGATGCTCGGGTGAGTGCGCAGCTCTTCGAGTTGCGCGTCGGGGATGCGGCTGTCGACGTTGACCATCGAGATCGCCTTGCCGTTGATCTTGTGCCGGGTCAGATTCATCATGGCAATATTGATTCCGGCGCTGCCGAGGACCTGGCCGATGAAGCCGACCATTCCCGGACGGTCCTCGTTGTGCAGGACCAGAATATGCCCTTTCGGCACCGCCTCGACGTTGTAGCCGTCAACCCGCACGATGCGGAAATCCTCTTCGCCGAACAGGGCGCCGCAGACGAAATGCTCGCCGTCGCTCCCCTTGACGGTCAGCCGGATCAGGCTGGCATAGCCTTCGGTGCGCGGGCTCTTGGTCTCGGTGATGCGAATGCCGCGCTCGCCGGCCAGGTAGGGAGCGTTGATGTAGTTGACCTCGGGACCGACCATCGGCGTCAGCAATCCCTTGAGCGCCGCGGTGGTCAGCGGCTCGGTCGGGAAGGCGGTCACCGCGCCGGCGAACTCCAGCCGGACCTCCGTCAGTTCACGGGCATAGAGCTGGGCCACGAAGGAGCCGAGGGTTTCGGCCATGGCGATGTAGGGGCGCAGGGTGTCGAGCAGTTCGGTGCTGATCGACGGCACGTTGACCGCATTGACGATCACTCCGCGCTGCAAAAAGTCGACGATCTGCCGGGCGACCTGCACGGTGACATTGATCTGGGCATCGAGGGTGGCGGTGCGCAGATGGGGGGTGCAGATCACTTGATCGAGGGCCAGCAGAGGGTTGTCTGGCTCCGGCGGTTCCTTGGCAAAGACGTCGATGGCTGCTCCAGCCACCTTGCCGCCGCGGATCGCCTCGGCCAGGGCCGTTTCATCGATCAGCCCGCCGGTGGCGCTGTTGACGATCAGGCAGCCGGGCTTGACCCGCGCCAGGGTCTCGGCGTTGAGCAGTTCGGTGGTTTCGGAGGTCAGGGGGACGTGCAGGGTGATGAAGTCGGCCCGTTCCAGCAGTTCATCGAAGCTGACCGGTTCGGCGCCGTACATGCGGATGGTCTCGGCGGCCAGGTAAGGGTCGTGGACGATCGGCAGCATCTTCAGGGCCTGGGCCCGCTCGATCACCAGTCGGCCGACCTTGCCGGCGCCGATCACGCCAAGGGTCTTGCCGGTCAGTTCGACGCCGAGGAAGCGCTCGCTCTCCCATCGGCCGCTCTTGGTGGAGGCGCTGGCGGCGGCAATCTGCCGGGCCAGGGCCATGAGCAGGGCGAGGGTGTGCTCGGCGGTGGTGGTGGCGCTGCCGAAGGGAGAGTGCATGATGACCACGCCCTTGCGGTTGGCGGCGGCCAGATCCATGTTGTCGGTGCCGACCCCGGCCCGGCCGACCACTTTGAGCTTGTGGGCCGCCTGGAAAACTTCTTCGTTGACGAGGGTTCCGCCGCGCACCACCAGCGCATCGGCCTCGGCCACGGCAGTCAGCAACTGGTCAAAGGAAAGGCCTGGCTGATAATCAACCTCGAGCCCTTCGGCCTGATCAAAAACTTCCAGCCCTTCGGCGGGGAATCTGTCGGAAATGAGAACTTTCATGCGTCGCCGTCTGAAGGAATGCCGAACACTGTAAACTAGCAACCCCCCTCTTTGCTGTCAAGCTTCGCTTCAATTTGTCCCGTCTGATTTTGCATTCCACATCAAGGGAGAGGGAGACCGCTCCATTCAACGCTTTCCGTGTGCCTGTTCGCGCAAAAAACCTGTCAGCAGACGGACGCCGACACCGCTCGCTCCCTTGGGGTGACAGGGGCGAGCCTGATCGATCCAGGCGGTGCCGGCAATGTCGAGGTGCGCCCAGTGCAGTCCTTTGGTGAAGCGCTGCAGGAAGGCGGCGGCGGTAATGGTGCCGGCCGGGCGGCCGCCGGTGTTCTTGACATCGGCGACGTCGCTATTGATCTGCTGGTCGTAGTCAGCCCAAAGCGGCAGCTCCCAGAGTCGCTCGCCGGTCTGTTCGCCCGCCTGCCGCAGCGCCTTCACCAGGGCCGGGTCGTTGCCGAGTACGGCGCTGGCGTGATGGCCGAGGGCAATGATGCAGGCACCGGTGAGGGTGGCAATGTCGACCACCAGTCGGGGTTGGAAGCGCCGGACGTAGGTGAGGGCGTCCGCCAGAATCAGGCGGCCCTCGGCGTCGGTGTTGAGAATTTCGATGGTCTGCCCGGAGAGACTGGTCAGGATGTCGCCGGGGCGGATGGCACTGCCGGAGGGGAGATTCTCGACGGCCGGGATCACCCCGACCAGGTTGACCGGCAGCTTTAGCAGCGCCGCGGCGAGACAGGTGGCGATCGTCGCCGCGCCGCCGGCCATGTCCATCTTCATCTCATCCATTTTTTCGGCCGGTTTCAGGGAGATGCCGCCAGCGTCGAACACCACCCCTTTGCCCACCAGGGCGATAGGCGCCACCCCTGTCTTGCCGCCCTGATATTCGAGGACGATCAGGCGCGGTTCGCGCACGCTCCCCTGGGCCACGCCGAGCAGCGCTCCGCACCCCTCCCGCGCCAGTTCGTCCCGTCCCAGCACGGTGCAGAGAAAGCCTCCCTCTGCTGCGGCAGCGACAGCCTGTTCGGCCAGATAGGCGGGGGATTTGATGTTCCCCGGTTCATTGACCAGGTCGCGGGCCAGGGTCACGGCACGGGCCAGCACCTGGGCCGTGGCCAGCGCTTTTTCCAGTTCCGGCCGGTTGGCCCCGCGCGCGAGCAGCAGGGTGACGGAACGAGGACCCGCGCCCTTTGGCCGGTTGTCCCCGGTGCGGTAGCGATCGAAGCGATAGCCGGCCAGGAGCAGCCCCTCCGTGACGGCTTCAATCCGGGCGGCCGGCGTGGTGCCGGGCAGGTCCAGCAGGTGCAGGGCACAGCTCAGTTCGGCGAGGCGCTTCCCCCTGAGCTGGCCGATGGCGGTGCCGGCCGCCTGTCGGAGTTGCTCAAGACCGGCGCCGCTCCGTTGGCCAAGACCGACCAGCAGAATCCGCCGGGCGGGCAGCGTGGCCGGCTGCAGCAACAGACTTTCATTGGCCCTGCCGGTGAATTCGCCGCTGCGGCGGGCCTCTTTCAGCCGGCCGTCGAGTTGCCGGTCGAGTTCGATTAGCAACGGGTCGTGCCAGCGGTCGGCGAAGGCGCCGAGAACCAGGCAGGCGGTGCGGGTTTTCAACGGTTCGGCAATGCGGAGGGTCAGCTTCATGCAAGGGCTCCTTGGTGTCGGCCTGAATAAGGGTCTGAATACGTTTGGCGGTAGTTGCCGGCGAGCGTGGCCAGATGCTCGGGTGGCAGGGACAGGCGCCGGCCGAGCACCGCGGCCACCGCATCGACGGCCGCCAGCCCGTGCCCGGGCAAGAGCGCTTGCGGGGAGCGGCGGCGCAGGATGTCTTCAGGGGTGCGGGCCATTTCAAAGTCGACCGCGTAGGCGATTTCCACGCCCAACGGTGCTCCCGGAGCAACCGGGGCCGCCAGTTCCGGCTCCTGGTCAAGGAGGTTCAACAGATGAGCTGTCCGCGTCCCGTAGCGATCGACCAGGCGGTGCAGGGTATCGGGATCAAGTCCGTGTCGATGGATGTTTGCCGGTGGGTCACGAAGGAGATCGTCCCATCCCGGCTGTCCGCCCGGCAGGGGCAGCGCGTGGGTTCGCACCTCCCCGCGCGGCCGGCCGAGGCGGGCCATGACCCGATCGGCGACCTCGGCGGCCATGGACCGATAGGTGGTGTATTTGCCGCCGCCGATGGAGATCAGTCCGTCCGGAGACTCGAACAGGGCGTGCTCCCGGGAGACGCTGCTCTCATGGCCGGGGTGTCCGGCGAGAAGGGGCCGGATGCCCGCAAAGGTGCTCACGATGTCGCGCGCGGAAAGCTTTGCTCCGGGGAGGTATCGGGCCGCTTCCGCAAGGAGATAGTCAACTTCTCCGGCGGTGACGGCGACATCTTCCGGAGGGCTGCAATCATCGAGATCGGTGGTGCCGATCAGCGACAGATCTCCCCAGGGGATGACGAAGAACCTCCGGTCATCCCGGTCGGCGCTCAGGTACAGGGCCTCTTCGCCGCCGGGCAGGCGTGAAACCAGCAGATGTGCACCGCGGGTCGGGCGCAGCCGTGGTGTCCAGTTCCCGGCCATGGCGCCGACCCGGTCGAGCCAGGGGCCGGTGGCGTTGACCACGACCTTGGCGGAAACTTCCAGCGTGTCCTGGTTTTCCCGGTCCTCAACCACGGCGCCGGCAATTCGTCCACCGTGCCGCAGCAGAGTGGACACCCTGGTGTAATTGACCGCGACTGCCCCGGCCTCGCGCGCGGCAATGACATTTTCCAGGCAAAGCCGGGCATCGTCCATGCGGCAGTCCCAATAGAGGGCGGCACCGGTCAGCCCGTGCGGGTCGAGCAGCGGCTGGCGCTGGCTGGCTTCGTCGCTGGAGAGCATGCGGTGCGCATGGGTGTTGCGCCCGAGGGCGAGCAGGTCATAGAGCGTCAACCCGGCATGCACCAGGGTGCGGGAGCGCCGCGCGCTGCGGTAGAGCGGGATCATCAACGGCAGGGGGCGCACCAGGTGAGGGGCAATCTGTTGCAGGATAAAGCGTTCGCGGCACGCCTCGAACACCAGGCCGAGGTCGAAGTTTTCCAGGTAGCGCAAGCCACCGTGGATCAGCTTGGTGGAACGGGACGAAGTGCCGCTGGCGAAGTCGTCCTGTTCCACCAAGACCACCGTGGCCCCGCGCAGGGCCAGATCGCGGGCGATTCCGGCGCCGGTGATGCCGCCGCCGATGATCAGGACATCGAAACGCTCTCCGCTGAGCCGGCTGGTATCCCTGGGTTTGGGGGTGACGAATGACGATTTGGGCATGAGCGCTATGCTACCCCGTCTGCCGGCGAGTGGCAATGACTGCCGTTGGCGACTGCTTTTGACATTTGCAGGGAGGCATTTAGACTGTGAAGGCAAGCGGGGCAGGGAATGTCTGCCATTACTACAGGAACGGTCCAGGAGGAAAATCATGCACGATCGACTCTTCTTTTTCAGGCTGGCGATCATGGCCGGGGTCGCCCTGGTGCTGGCGGCCTGCCAGGCGGCGACTCCACAGGGTGCAGCGCAGCTGGAATGCGCCCAGTGGGTCGGCAGCTACATCGACGGCCAGGGGCGCACCGGGCTTCAGGGACAGATCGTGCTCAAGGAAGCCGGTGCGCCGCTCGCCGGGGCATTCGTCAACGTGTATCCGGACACCATTTCCAACCTGCTCGGTCCTTCGCAGTTCATTTCGAGCCCGACCGACGAGCAGGGGCGCTACCGGATCGAGGTGCCCCCCGGTGTCTACTATGTAGTGGCGCGCAAGCGGCTCAGCGGACAGGCGACGGGGCCGCTCGAGCCCGGCGACTTCTACTCCGAGCACCAGCGCATCATGGTCCGGGTCGAAGCCGGTAAGGTCGCTTTGGTTGATCTGCCGGTAGCGGTGATGAAGGCGCCGATGTTCTTCAAGAGCCGGGTGGTCGATCGTGCGACCTCGACCGGGATTCGCGGGGTGCTGGTCGATGCGGCCGGCAAACCGGTCATGGGTGGCTTTGCCATGGCTTATGCCGATCCCGAGATGAAGCGCCTCCCCGATTTTGCCTCGACCCTCTCTGACGAACAGGGGAATTTCACCATCTATCTGCCCGAAGGCGGCACCTATTTCCTGGCCGCCCGCATTCATGCCTGGGACATGCCTACGCCGGGCGAGCCCTACGGCAAATACGGCGGGGCGACGGCCACGCCGGTCACCGTGGCGACCGGTGGGTTTGTCGAAGACATCAGCATCGGGATGGCGCCATTCACCGGAGCGTATCAGCCAGGGAAAAGCAAAAGACCCTTCTAGCCACCGGGGGCTGATGAAAAGCACCCATCTGCGGCGTTGCCCTTGCTCTCGTCGCTGCGACGTCCCTTCCGGTACGCCTCACTCCTCGGGCTGTGGGCGCCTTGCACCTGGGCACTTTTGATCCGCCCTGTGGCCGGCTGCCAAGAGAATTCAAGTGAATTGCCGGAGTGGCGGGAACTATCTCGCCACTCCGTAGTTTGGAGCTAACGGCTGCCGACGCGGGTGAGTAACCTGCCAAGCGATTTATTGAGGATGTGGTCGCGGGGCAGCGAGGTGAACACCGGCGGTTTGCGTACGCCGAGGCGGCGCAGCTCGTCGATGATCGGTTGGTAGCGCTGCTGCTTGAGGCCACGGCGGAAGGCCGCGAGGGCGGAGCTTTTCTGCTTCATCAACAAGTGGATGCGGCCCAGCTGATAATAATGGCGGGCTTCGGCCGGTTCGGCCCCCAGTGCTTCCCGGCAGAGGGCCAGAGCCTTCTGGTAGTGCTGTCGCTCCTTGGCCAGGCAGTAGGCAAGAGCCGACTGTACGGCCGGCACCTGGCGCAGGCGGTCCGCAGTTTCAAAGTGCACCAGGGCGACCAGCGTCTCACCGTTGGCGAGTGCCTTCTCCCCCTTGGCGATCAGGCTGTGCAGATCTTCATTCATGGTTTGAATAGAGTAATCCTTCTTCAAGAATATCCGCAAGCCACATCTTCGCAAGTTATGACAGGCTCTGTTGCGGTCGTTGGGTTTCCTGTTGCCAGTCGACTAAGTAAATGCTAACTTTATCCATTGGTTATCACTTTCCCTCCGGGTTCGCCGCCCCGGCCTTCACCATCAGGAGAAACGCCATGTTCGAACGCTATCGGTTGCTGCTAGTGATTGTCATGAGTTTTCTGCTGATTCCTGCCGTGGCTTCCGCCGAGGAGTTGCTCCGCTACGCCGGGGCCACCACGCTGCAGCGTTCCTTCATGCCGGAAGCCGCCCGTACCTTCCAGTCCGATACCGGGGTGCGCATCCAGATCGAGGGCGGGAATACCAACCCCGGCATCCGCGCCTTGCTGGCCGGCGAAATCGACATGGCCGGCGCCGGCCGGCATCTTACCGCGGACGAGAAGAAGCAGGGGCTGGTCGAGCATTTTGTCGGCTGGGATGTTCTGGCGATCGTGGTGCAGCGGATCAACCCGGTGGAAAAGCTCAGCCTGGAGCAGTTGCGCGCCATCTTTTCCGGCGAGATCCGCAACTGGAAGGACGTCGGCGGCAAGGATGAGCCGATTGTCGTCGTCACCAGCCCAAAAGGGTCGGGAATGCGTACTTCCGTGCAGGATCTGATCCTCAAGGAGAAAGCATTCACTGCCAACGAGGTGGTGTCCGGCGTGGTTGGCCAGGCCGACCAGCAGGTGGCGATGTTTCCGGCAGCCGTTACCGCGGTCAGCCTGAGCATGGTTGATAATGCCCGGGTCAAGACGCTCTCCGTTGACGGCGTCGCACCGACCGCGGTCAATGTGGCGGCCGGTCGCTATCCGCTGGCCAAGCCGCTGGCGCTGGTGACGCGCGGCCAGCCCAAGGGGCAGTTGCAGCGGTTCGTTGATTTCGCCACCAGCGCGCGCGGTCAGGCCATAATGGCCAAACAGTTCGTCCCCTTGACACAACCCTGATCCATCCCCGTTTGTGCTAGCATAAACCTGCCGGGGGTTTGTTCGTGTTTGCCCCCGCCGAGAAACCAGAGGGTTGAGACGCAAGCGATGAAGATTCGGACTAAAATCCTTCTGGCGATGATTGTGGCTTCGGTCGCGCCGATGACCTTGACCCTGGCAATCGTCGGCAACCTGGCAGCTTATGATCAGGACCATTGGCAGGTTCTTCTGCTGACCGCTTTCGGGGTGATCGTCCTGGCGGTGCTGATCGCTTTTGCACTCGCCAAGGCCATCGTCCGGCCGCTACGCGAGATTGTCGATAACCTGGGGGAAATTGCCGATGGCGGCGGTGACCTCAGCCGCGAACTGCCGGTGCGCAGCAGCGACGAGATCGGCGAACTTTCCGAAAGTTTCAACCGGTTTCTGGTCCGTCAGCGCGAGATGATCGGGCGGTTGAATGCCGTCACCGGCGAGTTGGGAAAGGCCAACGAGCGCATCCGCAATTCTTCCCACGAAGTCATGGAGGGGGCGGTGCGTCAGTCGCAGGCTCTTGAAAATACGTCACGGGCGATCGAGGGGATCGACGAGGCGGCTGGCGGCATCGCCGAGAGCACGGGCTTTCTGGTCGGTTCCGTCGAGGAAAGTTCCTCGGCGACCCTCGAACTGGGGGCGACCATCGAGGAAATTGCCGGGCAGATGGAGAAACTTTTTTCGACGGTCGAGGAAATCTCCAGTTCAATCAGCCAGATGTCGGTCGCCAGTCAGGAAGTCTCCGAGAACGTCGGCATCCTCTCATCCTCCACCGAGGTGACCGTCTCCTCAATGCTGGAGATGGATGCCTCGATCAAGGAAATCGAGGACAATGCCGCGCTCACCAGCCAACTGTCCAGTGCTGCCGCCGAGGATGCCCAACTGGGTAAGCAGGCGGTCGACGAAACCATCCGGGGGATCGAGATCATCCGCGAGACGGTTGACCGCGCCGGCGAGGCGATCATGGAACTCGGCCGCCAGTCGGGCGCCATCGGCAAGATTCTCACGGTGATCGACGAGGTGGCCGACCAGACCAGTCTGCTCTCCCTGAATGCGGCCATCATCGCTGCCCAGGCCGGCGAGCATGGCCGCGGGTTTGCCGTGGTGGCCGACGAGATCCGCGAACTGGCCGAACGCACCGCGGTATCCACCCGTGAGATTGCCACGATCATCGGTTCTCTCCAGGAGGGAACGCAGGAGGCGGTTCTTGCCATGAAGGAAGGGAGCGAGCGGGTGCACCAGGAGGTCAGCCGCTCCCGAGGGGCCGGAACCGCCCTGGAAAAGATCCGGACCAGCACCCTGAAGGCGATGGAACAGGTCAACGGCATTGTTCGGGCCACCCAGGAGCAGTCCCGCGGCAGCCGCCAGGTGACCGCTTCGATGAACCAGGTAGCCGCCATGCTCGAACAGATCGCAGCCGCCATCACCGAACAGTCCCAGGGGGCGCGGCAGTTGGCCGAAGGGGCCGAGATCATGCGCGATATCGCCGCCCACGGCAAGCAGAGTACCGGTGAACAGGCCAAGGGGAGTCGTCAGATCAATCAGAATATGGAGCAGATCCGGCAGATGATCGGCCGGATCGATGCCTCGACCAAGGAACTGACCCAGCGCAGCCGTCAGGTGGTCGAAGGGGCGGGGAGCGTGCACAAGGTTGCCGAGAGCAATGCCAGCCGGACCGCCGAACTCGATCAGGTGGTGGAGACCCTCAGCCGTCTGACCCGCTCGCTGGAGGAGGAGGTCGGGGCCTTCAAGGTATGACTGCCGGCTCCCTGACCCTGACCATTCTCGGGTCGGGTACCAGCACCGGCGTCCCCGTGCTTGGCTGCCGTTGCACGGTGTGCCGCTCGACAGTACCCGAAAACCGGCGAACCCGTTGCAGCGCTTTATTGAGGTGGGGCGGGCATGGGGTGTTGATCGATACCGCCACCGATTTTCGCCAGCAGGCGCTGCGTGAAGGGTTGGAGCGGGTCGATGCGGTGTTGTTCAGCCATACCCATGCCGACCACGTACACGGCATCGATGACCTGCGGACCTTCACCCTGAAGGGTGAAACGATCCCGGTCTATGGCTCGGCGGAGTCGATGGCGACCATTCAGCGGGTGTTCGCCTACATCTTCAGCGACGAGATGGAACCCGGGTTTCGGCCCCGGCTGACACTTAGTGCTGTGGATGCGCCATTCACGCTGTTCGACCGGACGGTTGTCCCCGTACCGCTCCGGCATGGCCAGGTCGCATCGTTTGGCTACCGGGTCGGCGGGCTCGCCTACCTGACCGACTGCAGTGTCGTTCCGGAGGCGTCATTGCCGCTCCTGGACGGGGTGGAGTTGCTGGTTATCGACGCGCTGCGCTTCACGCCGCACACCACGCACTTCAACGTGGCCGAGGCAGTCGCCGCTGCCCGCCGCATCGGTGCCCGCCGTACCTTGCTCACCCATCTCAGTCACGAGGTGGATCATCATCGGCATGCGGCTGGCCTTCCCGAAGGCGTGGAATTCGCCTACGACGGGCAGACAATAACGTTGCCGCTCCCGGACTGACCGGGGCGGTCCAGGTGATCAGAGAACATGCACCAGGAAATCCGGCTGCACGGCCATCTTGACGATACCATCGAATACTTTGCCGTGATGGCGGCGCGCGACGCCTATACCCGCTACTTCTTCGAAGCGGCCGGTGAAAACCTGCGCTTCTTCTCCCCCGGCAACGAGTTCGTTCTCGGGCGCGAGCAGATCGTTCATCGTGGCAACGGTGGTTCGTTCTGCGAGTACATGTTCGGCGTCGACCAGCCGATTGCCGATCTGGCCAAAACCGAGGTTCGCAACCGGCTGGTGCTCTACGGCGCCATCTACAAAGATGAAAACCAACTTGAATTTACCGGGCAGACCGAGGGGTACAGCAGCTACGAAAAGCTCTTTTTCGAAGGCAATGCCCTCTATAACTGCTTCTTCTTTCTGACCGGCTCGGTTGCCGGAACCCTGCGCGAGCAGCAGGAGAACATCGCCCGCCTGCTCGGCAAGACGCTCAAACGCTCTGAAAATGTCGGTCTCGGCGACGATGCCGAGCTGCTCGACGAGATCTACAGCCTGCTCGGCCATCGAAGCTCCCTCTATCTGGTCAAGCTGATCCACAAAAAACACAAGGCGTACCATGACGCCTTCAAGGAACTCTATTTTTCCTACAAGTCGATTCCCGACGAAGAGTTCCAGTCCCTGCAGGGGCGCGCCGAAAAATGGGGGATCGACCGCTACCAGCAGGAACGGATCCGCATCGATGTGATGTACAAGCATCCCGACAACCAGCGGATCGTCGATGAATACAAGAACATTCTGATCGACTGCAATCGCAAGGGGAGCATCAATCAGCCGGAGAATGCCCGGCTGACCCGGCTGAAGACCCTGTCGGTGCGCAACAAGATCCCTTCGGCCCTGTTCTACACGATCGACGAGATGCTCAAGCACGACAAGCTGGTCGACCTTGACGAGCAGGACTACCTGGCCGAAACCCGCCAGGTGCTGGAGGGAATCTTCCTCACCGAGGCGCAAATCGATGCCAGCATCACTGCCGAAGACATGAAGCTGCTGCTCCATGCCAAGCGCCAGGCCACGGAGAACCGCGACCACACCTTCGAGCACATCCTGCTCGAGACCGGCAAGGCCTGCGACGAGAAAATTCACGAAGGGGGCGACCTCGCGCCGCTCGAGCACTTCTCCTATATCATTACCTACTTCGACCGCTACGATAACACCTACGCCAACATCAACGAGCTGGCGTTCATGGAAAACATCAAGTACAGCGAGGAGAAGATCCGCAGCCTGCTCGGCAACAAGAAGGAGTTTGACATCATCGACCCGGGTCTCTGGAAGGGGCTGTTCTTCCAGCAGGTCTACGAGAATAAGTACCTTGGCCAGTTTGGCCGCAAGAAAATCCAGTGCCTCGCCAAGGGGCTGAGGGCCATCGAGGAGAGCCGCCTGGCGGTCCCCGACCTGCTCGGCCAGCTGCGGGGTATCGAGGAGGAGGAGCACCTCTACAACATTCTGCTCTCCCATGTGAAAGATCGCATCCGCAACTTCTACTCGCGTTACAATACCCGTGTTGAACAGGATGCCCTGCTCCTCGAAATTGCCGAGGAACTGCGCAACAAGGGGCTGGTGGCCGAGGAGATCCCGCCGGCGTTGTTCCGCGACGTGGTGGTCAATATCAAAAAAGAGGCGATCTACCTGCACAACCTCCTGCCGAAGATCGTTGCCGAGCGCGACGTGGCCCTGCGCGAGGATTTCCTCGACAACAGCGGACTCGATCGCTTCTACGTCGAGGAACTCGAACGTGAATACTTCGAGCTCAACAACCTCGACATGGAGGACCTTTACCTGATCCGCAAAGGATACGCCGCCTGAAAAGCAGCGTAGACCCGACCCTCGCCTCTTATGCTTCCGTCCTCTGTCGCTCAGATCCGCAACCTCGGCATCATCTCCCATATCGATGCCGGCAAGACCACTGTCTCCGAGCGGTTTCTCTTTTACACCGGGGAAATCCACAGGCTCGGCGAGGTCCACGATGGCGAAGCCACCATGGACTGGATGGATCAGGAGCGGGAACGCGGCATCACCATCACCGCCACCGCCACCACTTGCCGCTGGCACGACGTCTCCATCAACCTGATCGATACCCCGGGGCACATCGACTTTACCATTGAGGTGGAACGCTCCCTGCGGGCGCTGGACGGCGCGCTGGCCATCTTCAGCGCGGTCGAGGGGGTGCAGCCGCAGAGCGAGTCGGTCTGGCGCCAGGCCGATCGCTATA
>JAMPXI010000134.1 GCA_023701265.1 Desulfuromonadales bacterium
AACCCATCTCGACAATACCCGTCGAAGCGCGATTTATCGCGCCCCGACGGGTCACGGATCACCGATCACGGGGTTTACGCCTCACCCCTTACTCCTCGCCCCTACACAAACAAAAAGGCCGGACCTTGCGGTCCGGCCTTTCCGGTACTGCCTGTGATGCGCGTTGCTTAGAACGGCACGTTGACCATCAGGTACGCCTTGTAGGTGGCGTCCGGATCGTCGTCGGTGGCGCCGCCGGTATCCGTCCCAGCATCGTTACCGTCAACCGACTTGTCATAGAAATTGCCGTAGTCAGCATAGGAGAGGTTCAGGCTGACGTCGACCTTCTCGAAATACTTCTTGCCGACGCGAACCGCGGCTTCCCAACCGAGGGTCTTCCCTTCAACATCATCAACATTGCCAACGGCGTCTTTATAAACGTCGTCGGTGACGGCGCGGAAGTAGCCGGCGCCCCAGTTCACATACATGTCGCTCGGCAGCTTGTGGTTGCCGCTGGCCACCAGAGCCATCAGACCGAAACCGTTGTACACGGCGTCGTTGAACGCATAGCGCTCCTTGCCGTAGTTGCAGACGAACTTGTCGACCAGGAACTGCATCAGGTTCTCGTTCGCGAACTCGTACTGGCCGAAGTTGCCGTACCACTGGTCGGCGCCATCATTCGAATCGGTTTCCTTGTCTTCATTTTCGCTGACATAGATGAAACGCAGGCCGACATCGCCGTTGTCCAGCTTGGCGGCACCTTTGACGCTGGCCATCCAAGCCTTGCCGTCGGCGCTCTCGTTAGCAGGGGCCGTCGGACCATTGTCATAATCGACACTCAGGTCTTGATAGACCGCGAAGCCGCTCAGGCCGAAGATATCGAATTTCGCGTCGGCGTTCAGGCCATAGTAGAACATTTCTGCACTCCAGTCGTCAGTACCAAGAGCGGCATAATCGGTATCGAACAACTGGGACTGATAGTTTTCGACGTTAGGAGTAGAAGCAAGACGATCGACGGCATTGATGTCGAGGAAATAAACGCTACCGCCGACCTTGAAGGCGTCGCTGACCTTCTGGCTCACGGCAACGCCGTACAGGTCGGTGTCATCATAATACCTGGTATCGCCCTCATAAAACTTCGAGTAGATAACGTTCAGGTTGGTAGCGCCCAGCTTGTGGTTCAGGTTGATACCGGCCATGTCATGGTTGAACACCATCCCTTCGTACACGTCGGCCAGACCGATGATACCGATTTGGGCGGTGGTGTCGCCGGATTTCAGGTCGAGGTAGGCGTTCTTGGTCTCGACGTTGACGCTGTCGGCGCCAAGCTGGCCACCGGTGCCGGTGCCGGTGCTGTTGCCCCACATGCTGTCGATCTCGGCGAAATAGACGATGGCGACATTGTCATTAAGGCTGTAAGTCGCCTTCAGGCGCAGGCGCTGGTCGATCAGCGTACGGCTGTTGCCATCTTCCTCTTGCTGTCCAGTTTGAGCACTAGAGAAGTCGGCACGGCTATCGCCGGTCAGGCTGCCACCACTGCGAACTTCACCGGAATAGCCCATCAAACGATAGTAGCCGTTCAGCTTGAACTCGGCCAAGGCCGGGGTGGCGACGGCCAGGATCAGGCCGAGCGCCAAGAGAATACGCGTTGCTTTGTTCACGTTTGCCTCCTGAATATCATGGGTTGTGGGTTGGGATGCGCCGGCCCAAGGCCGACCATCCGGTCAACTCTACAGTCGCAACTTTAGGGTTGGCTCGGAGCGTCGAACTCGTAGCCACAGGCCGGGCACTTCACCCGTACCTTGTCCTTGCCCCCGGTCGCCGCGCAGGCAGCCAGGGAGAGGGCCAAAACGCCCACCATCAGCAAGGAAACCAGCTTCTTCATTCCGTCACCTCCTTTCCCGGTATTGTTGCTGCTGTCCAGCAATCCGCGGCCACCGGGCCGTGCGGAAAATATCCAAAATACCGTTCTGAACTAACGCAAAATCGGTGCCAATACCCGGTGCCTCGCCGATATTAGCGAAACTACTCAGAAAATCCAAGTGTTTTCGCTTCTAACCCGTCCCGCCGCACGAACCGCCTCGGCCGAAATTTTCAATCTGTTGTTGCACCTGCGCCACAACAGTGTGGCATATCGGCAACGCTTGACTGTGCAAATGCACAGAATCTGGAGCGACATCAACCTTGCATACACACAGCAGGTCGACTTTCCCCTCCCCACTGTGGGAGGGGATCAAGGGGAGGGGCCGCACAGGTCTCCCTCACCCCAACCCTCTCCCATCAAGGGAGAGGGAGCCATTCCCTACAAAACCCCTTCGACGAGCTTCCTGATCTCCGCCGCCGGGAGCACGGTAGCGGCAGCGCCGTTGTCATAGCGGACCTTCTGCTCCCGGTCGACCACCAGCAGACGCGGGATCAGGTAGATGCTGTAGCCCCGGTATGCCTCCATGTCGTCATCGACCAGAACATGATGGGCCATCGGGAAGCTCTTCCCCTCGAAATAGCGGGAAATCATCTCCGGGCTGTCCTGGAGGAACACCTCGACGAAGACGACCTCCTTTTCCTTGAGGAAATCGCCGATGGCGGCAACCTCTCGGGACATCTGGCTGCAACTCGGGCACCATGTGGTGGCCAATTTGAGCAGCACCACCTTTCCCTTGAAATCGGCAAGCCTGACGCTTTTGCCATCAAGGGTCTGCAGTTTGAAGCCGGGGGCCGGCTTGCCGACCTCGATCGCCCCGGCCAGCGCCGGGAGCAGGAACAGTAGCGAGGCCAGCAACCATACGCGGAAATGATTCATCATCAACCTTTTAGAACAGCGTGCTAAATATATTTAGGCGGGAGAACCCTGTCAACAAAAAATGGCACAATGCCACTTGCCAACAGGCTTTCTGTAACAAAATTAATTTTCAAACGTTTTTATGAAACACAACCCCCTGGCGCCCCTACGGTTCATGACCCCTCCGGCCTTCGGCCACCTCCCCTACTGCGCAGGGGAGGCTAGTCCCCCTTGCGGAGCAGGGGGGATGTCGCGCTATGCGCGACAGGGGGGTCACCCCTCACTCCTCACGACATCAATGATCCCCCGATTCGCACAATTCAGTCAACACCCCCCCGCTTGCCTTCGGATGGAGGAAGGCGATACGGGTATGGTGGGCGCCGGTACGCGGGGTCTCGTCGATCAGCCGCACCCCCTGTCCCTTCAGGCTCGCCAGCCGCCCTTCCAACCCGTCGACCTGATAGGCGAGGTGATGGATGCCGGGGCCATTCTTCTCCAGGAATTTCGCCACCGGCGAATCCGGGGCGGTCGGCTCAAGCAGTTCAATCCGGCTCTCGCCAATCACCAGGAACGCGACTTTCACCTTCTGCTCCTCGACAATTTCGGTCCCCTCGAACTCCAGGCCGAGAACCTCCCGGTAGAACGGCAGGGCCGCTTCGATGTTCTCGACGGCGATACCTATATGACTGATCTTTTTGGGCATTAAGGTAGACACCTTTCGTTAAGGTTGTATTGCGATGATGTTAAATCGGTGTGCGTAGGGGCACCCCTTGTGGGTGCCCAGGGCAGGCACAAGGCCTGCCCCTACAATAATGACGTCCTACCCCCTCCGGAAAACTTCCAGCAACCGTCTGGCTGCCGCCCCTGGCGTAGTAGCCCCCGCCGCAACGCTCTCTTGCAGTTGCGGCAGGAGGGCTTCGACCTTGGGGTGGCGCAGGAAGGTCTCTTTCAGGTCGTCCATCAGCAGCGTCCACATCCAGTCGCTGTTCTGCAGGGCGCGCTTCCGGGCGAATTCGCCGCTTTGCTGCATGGCCGTGCGGAAGGCTTCGACCGTGTCCCACGCTTCCGCGACCCCTTCGCGCTGCAGGGCGCTGCACAGCAGCACCGGCACCTGCCAGTGCGGGCTCTTCGGCGCGAGCATGTGCAGGGCATTGACACACTGCTGGCGAGCCAACTCGGCGCGGGGGCGATACTCCCCTTCGGCCTTGTTGACCAGGATGGCGTCGGCGATCTCCATGACACCGCGCTTGATCCCCTGCAGTTCGTCGCCGGCGTTGGGGAGCTGCAGCAGCAGAAAGAAGTCGACCATCGAGGCCACGGTGATCTCCGACTGGCCGACGCCGACCGTCTCGACGACGATCACGTCATACCCGGCCGCCTCACAGATCAGCATGGTCTCGCGGGTCTTGCGCGCCACTCCGCCAAGGGTGTCTCCGGCCGGCGAGGGGCGAATGAAGGCGCGTTCGTCGCGGGAGAGCTCCTCCATGCGGGTCTTGTCGCCGAGGATGCTCCCGCCGGAACGCTGCGACGAGGGGTCGACGGCCAGCACCGCCACCTTGTGGCCGCGTCCGGTCAGGAGCAGGCCGAAAGCCTCGATAAAGGTGCTTTTCCCCGCCCCCGGCACCCCGGAGATGCCGATGCGGATGGCATTGCCGGTATCGGGGAGCAGATCGTCAAGCAGGGTGGTGGCAGCGAGGGAGTGGTCGAGGTTGCGGCTCTCGACCAGGGTGATGGCCTTGGCCAGAGCGCGGATGTTGCCGGCACGCACGCCGGCGGCGAGTTCGTGAAGGATGGTCATCTCGGTATCAAAACCATTGTAGGGGCCCGGCGCGCCGTGCCCCTACAGGTTCATTCGCGATAAGCAAGGTTATTTCCGTTTTTCCTCGATCGCATCCAGCGTCTGGGTGGCGGAGGTGACGATCGGGGTGCCGGGACCAAAGATGCGGGCGGCGCCGGCGGCGGACAGGGCTTCGTAATCCTGACGCGGGATGACCCCGCCGCAGACGACGACGATCTCGGCTGCGCCGAGGCGCTTGAGCTCGGCCACCAGCTGCGGCACCAGGGTTTTGTGCCCGGCGGCAAGGCTGGAGACGCCGACCACGTGCACGTCGTTCTCCACCGCCATCCTGGCCGCTTCCTCCGGAGTCTGGAAGAGCGGGCCGACATCAACGTCGAAGCCGGCATCGGCATAGGCGGTGGCCACCACCTTGGCGCCGCGATCGTGGCCGTCCTGGCCCATCTTGGCAATGAGAATGCGCGGGCGGCGCCCCTCGCGGGCGGCGAAAGCAGTGATGCGCTGCTTCAGTTCCGAGAAATTGTTGTCGCTCTCGACCACGGCTCCGTAGGCTCCCGAGACCAGTTTGATATCCGCCTTGTGGCGGCCGAAAACCTTTTCCATGGCATCGGAGATTTCGCCAAGGCTGGCGCGCTGGCGAGCGGCCTCGACGCACAATCCCAGCAGGTTCTCCTGGTCATTCTGGCACGCCGTGGTGATGGCGGCAAGCGCCCGTTGGCAAGCGGCCTCGTCGCGGCCGGCGCGCATCTTCTTCAGACGGGTGATCTGCCCTTCGCGTACTGCGGTGTTGTCGACTTCCAGCACCTCGATGGGGGCTTCTTCCTTCAGCCGATATTTGTTGACGCCGACGATGACGTCGCGCCCCGAGTCAATGGCCGCCTGCTTGCGCGCCGCCGATTCCTCGATGCGCAGCTTCGGCATCCCCGATTCAATCGCCTTGGTCATGCCGCCGAGGGCCTCGACCTCATCGATAATCTTGCGGGCCTCGGCCACCAGGGCGGCGGTCAGCGACTCGACGTAGTAGGAGCCGGCCAGCGGATCGACCACCTTGGTGATGCCGGTTTCTTCCTGGATGACCAGCTGGGTGTTGCGGGCGATGCGTGCCGAGTGGTCGGTGGGGAGCGCAATCGCCTCGTCCAGCGCGTTGGTGTGCAGCGACTGGGTGCCGCCGAGAACCGCGGCGAGGGCCTCGATGGTGGTACGGATCACGTTGTTGTAGGGATCCTGTTCGGTGAGGCTCCACCCCGAGGTCTGGCAGTGGGTGCGCAGGGCCAGCGACTTGGTGCTCTTCGGATTGAAGCGCTGCATCAGCTCACACCAGAGCAGGCGCGCGGCGCGCAATTTGGCGGCCTCCATGAAGAAGTTCATGCCGATGCCGAAGAAGAACGACAGGCGCGGGGCAAAGGCATCGACATCGAGGCCACGGGCAGTGGCGGTCTTGACGTACTCGAGGCCGTCGGCCAGGGTGAAGGCCAGCTCCAGGGCGTTGTTGGCCCCGGCTTCCTGGATGTGATAGCCGGAGATCGAGATCGAGTTGAAGCGCGGCATGTACTTGCTGGTGTACTCGATGATGTCGGCGATGATCCGCATCGAAGGGGCCGGCGGGTAGATGTAGGTGTTGCGGACCATGAACTCCTTGAGGATGTCGTTCTGGATCGTTCCGGCCAGCTGCTCCTGGGGCACCCCCTGCTCCTCGGCGGCGACGATGTACATCGCCAGGATCGGCAGCACCGCCCCGTTCATGGTCATCGAGACCGAGACGTCCTGGAGCGGGATGCCGCCGAAGAGGATCTTCATGTCCTCGACCGAGTCGATCGCCACGCCGGCCTTGCCGACGTCGCCGACCACGCGCGGATGGTCGGAATCGTAGCCGCGGTGGGTCGCCAGGTCAAAGGCGACCGACAGCCCCTGCTGGCCGGCGGCCAGGTTGCGGCGGTAGAAGGCGTTGGATTCCTCGGCGGTGGAAAACCCCGCGTACTGGCGCACGGTCCAGGGACGCCCGGCGTACATGGTGGCCATCGGCCCACGAGTGAAGGGCGGCAGCCCCGGCAGGGTGCCGAGGGTCTCGAGATTTTCCAGGTCGGCGGCGGTGTAGAGCGGCTTGACCGTGATCCCCTCGGGGGTCTCCCAGTCGAAGCGCGCCAGACTGTCGCTCTTGCACTCTTTTTTCGCCGCCGCTTCCCACTCGGCGAGGGTGGATTCTTTAAAGGTGGACATGGGTGAAAATCCTTTCGGACGTATGATTGCAAACGTAAGGGCGCAATTCAAAGCGCCCAGGGCGTGATAAATCACGCCCCTACA
>JAMPXI010000135.1 GCA_023701265.1 Desulfuromonadales bacterium
ATTCTACGGAGGGAGTACTCTGGAAGAGGGGCCGAAGCTCTACGGTGAGTGGCTGGCCACCCATCTGAACAAGGTTGCGGAGCTGTTCATCATCGACGTCCACTCGGGACTGGGCGATTACGCGCGTCAGTCGCTCTTTCTCCGTTCGGACATCGATGCGCAGAGGCTGACGCAGGCGCTCGGCCTGCCATTGGCAACGGACGACAGGCAGGCAGACGTAATGGGTTACGAGCATGAGGGCGGGCACAGCAGCATCTATCGCCAGCTGCTGCCGGAGGCCAGGGTGGTCTGTGTCACCCAGGAGTTCGGCACCTACAACGGACGGCGCCTGCTGCGGGCCCTGCGGGCTGAAAACCAGCATCATCACCACGGCGACGGCCGGCTTGACCACTGGTCCAAACGAAAACTCAAGGCCATGTTCTGCCCTGAGGACGAACGCTGGCAAAATCAGGTGACTACCCAAGGGGGCGATTTAACTCATCGCGCCGTGCATCTGCTCACTTCCGGCATGGTCACCCGACTCACCAACCAGCCGTAACCTCGCCTTTCACTCAGTCCTCAGAACCTTCCTTCCCTGGCCACTTCACGCGGCGGTTTGCGGTCGTTCGGCTGTTCCCGTGCCGCAACATCTTCCGGCAGGATCTCTTTATCACCACGATATCCGACGGCCACAGCGGCCATGATGTCGTAATCCTCTTCCGGTACGCCGAGGATCTCGAAGGCTTTCTGACGGCTGAAGCCGGCCATGGCGTGGGCATGCAGCCCCAGCTTGCGCGCCTGCAGCGCCAGCGCCAGCCAGGCGGCGCCGGCATCGAAGGGCGCATGCCGGTTCTCCTGGTCATTGTGCCGGAAGCGCCGCCGGCACAGCACAAAAAGCAGCAGCGGCGCACGGGGCGCCCACACCCGGTTGGCCGGCACCAGCGCCTCGGCAAAGCGGACGCGGTCCTCGGCCGTCACCGCATAGAGAAACAGCCACGGCTGCTCGTTGTAGCAGGAGGGCGCCCAACGGACGGCCTCGAACAGCGTGGCCAGCTGCGCATCGGTCAACGGGGTTTCGGCAAAGGCGCGCGGCGACCAGCGGTCGGTAAACTGGCTGTCGACATCCACCGCGGGAATGCGCGGATTGCTGCGGTCGATCACGGTCTGGCCTCCATCAGGATATTTTCTCCGACATGGAAAACCACAAGGGACGCTGATGAACGCTGAAAAGGCATGCTTTAAAACAAAATCAGATTTTAAGTTTTTGCCTGATCAGCGTTCATCATGAAAATCAGCGTTCCCAAAAAGAGAGGCGCATCCATTCACAAGCCGACCCCGGCAATTGTGCCGCCGCAGGACCGGCAGCGGCCTTCCTGAACATCCATCTTCGACAGCTGGAACCCTCGCCGCCGGATCACTACTTTCCTGCAGTGCGGACAGTAGGTGTCCTCGCCGCCCTCATCAGGAAGGTTGCCCAGGTAAACGTGCTGCAACCCCGCGTCCCGGCCGATGGCGGCCGCCCGCCGCAAGGTCGAGGCCGGCGTCGACGGGCGGTCGAGCATCCGGTAGGTAGGATGGAAGGCGGAGACGTGCCAGGGGACTTCCTTCCCCAACTCGCCGGCAATGAAACCGGCCAGACGGCGCAGTTCATCCTCGTCATCGTTCCAGCCGGGGATGACCAGAGTGGTCACCTCCAGCCAGATGCCGAGTCGGCGGTAGTCTTTCAAACATGCCAGCACCCCCGCCAGTGAGGCTCCGGTCACCTCGTGGTAAAACTTTTCACTGAAGGCCTTCAGGTCGACGTTGGCCGCATCGAGATAAGGGGCAATGGTTTCCAGCGCGGCGGTGGTGGTGTAGCCATTGGTGACGAAGACGTTCTTCAATCCGGCCTGGCGGGCGAGCACGGCCGTATCGTAGGCGTATTCGAAGTAGATGGTCGGTTCGGTGTAGGTATAGGCGATGCTGACGCAGCCGCTGCGGCGGGCACCGTCGACAATCGCGCGCGGCGGCAGGTCGGTGCCGGGGATGCCGCTGCGTTCGTGCGGCCACTGGGAGATTTCGTAGTTCTGGCAGTGCAGACAACGGAAGTTGCAGCCGACCGTGGCGATGGAATAGCTGCGTGAACCGGGGTGAAAGTGGAAGAGCGGCTTTTTTTCGATCGGGTCGACATGCTCGGCGACGCATTTGCCATACACCAGACTGTACAGCGCGCCGTCGCGATTCTCGCGCACCCCGCAGCGGCCGCGCCTTCCGGGGGCAATCAGACAACCGAAGCGACACAGCCCGCAGCGCACCCTGCCTTCTCCGGCCTTCTCCCAGAACATCGCCTCAAGCATGACCGCCTCCCGTCAGGATCAATGGGGCAAGTATAGCAGCCGGCTGCCGTTTTGCCTGGTTGTACCCCCGCCCATCGGGGTAAATGCTCAGCAATACTTCGCTGATTGCCATGAGCCATGCGATTGGCGACAAGATATTCAGAAGAGAATTTTTACTGTTCAGTGTTTGTCATTATCCACGAGAAAGTCCGAATCAAGACACACCTCGACAACGTGCGGATCAAAGTGCGTTCCTGCCAGGGAACGGAGATGTTCACGCACCTTTTCCACGGACCAGGAGGCTCGGTAGCGACGATCGGACCGCAGCGCATCCCAGACGTCAACCACCGCAAAGATGCGCGCGACCAGGGGGATCTGCTCGCCTTTCAAACCAAGCGGGTAGCCGGTGCCGTCCCACTTCTCATGGTGGGCGTAGGGGATGTCGAGCGCCGCGCGCAAGTAACGGATGGGCGAGAGCATTTCGTAAGCGTAAACGGTGTGTTTTTTCATCACCACCCATTCCGCCTCGGTCAACGTGTCGTGTTTGCGCAGAATCCCATCCGGAATCCCCATCTTGCCGATGTCATGCAACAGCGCCCCCCAGCGGACCTGCACCAGTTCCGCATCGCTCAGTCCGAACAGGCGCGCCAGCTTGACGGTCAAAGCGGCAACTCGCTGGGTGTGTCCTTCGGTCTCGTCGTCGCGCAGTTCCAGTGCCCGCGACCAGCCTTCGATGGTGGCGTCGTACGCTTGAAAGAGTTCACTATTGGAGCGTTGCAGGTTATCGAACAAGGTGACATTGTCGATAGCAATCGCGGCCTGGGCGGCCAGCGCCTTGAGGAAGTCGAGCCAGCCTTCATCGCGGACCAGCCGCGTCCGGTGAAAGATCTCCAGAACCCCCACGACCTGTCCTTTGGCGACCAACGGCACGCCATGATAGCTGGCAAAATTTTCACCCGCCAAGACGACCCGCCGCAGGAAACCGTCCTGCTCCTTGGCCAGATCAGGGACATGGACGATCCTGCGCTCCTGAGCGGCCCGACCGGCATACCCCTCGCCCAGGGGCTGGTGTGCGTGTTCGATGACCTTGCTGTGAAAACCACGCCCGGCGACGTACTCCAGCGTCTGCGTCGTGGGGTTCAACAACAGGACGTCGGCGGCATCTACGCCCAATTGGACGATGACATGGGTAAGGAGCGTGGTCAGACTGAGATTCAGGTCGAAGCTGAAATTGATGGCGCGGTCAATTTCAACCAGGGCGGTCAGATGTTCAAGATGTCGCCGAATTCTTTCATCCGCACACTTGATATCGCTGATGTCCGCGAACGTCACCACGACCTGGCGTAACCGCCTGTCACGATCAAACTCGGGATAGGCATTCACCAACACCCACGTATGTTCTCCGTCACTGCCCCGGGCAACTCCCATGACAAAGTTTTTCAATAACCGGCCTGTGGCGATCACCTGATTAACAGGATATTCCGCCACAGGCATCCTCGTGCCGTCTTCGCGGACAAAATGCCAGTCCGGATCGTTGGCATCCTTGCCCAGCAGCTGATTCGATGACCGCCCCAGCAATTGAACGGCTTCCGGATTGCACAGGACAATTTGGGTGTCGGGGGCATGGATAACCACACCGACCGGCAGGTTTTCGATCAACAACCAGTGCGTCTCCAGATTTTCGATCAGCGACAAGCGGGTCTCATCTTTCGCCAGCAAGGCGGCTTCGGCGCGCTTGCGGTCGCTGATATCACGGATATTGCACTGGATGACTTTTTCATCCCCGACCAGATAGACGTTGCTGACGAATTCCACCTGCACCAGCCGCCCGTCTTTCCGCTTGAGCGGCAGGTTTTCGTAGCGGATAAATTCCTTCTCCTGTAATGCCTGGAAGGCATTTCTGCTGGCTTCGACATCCCTGAAAGCACCGACCTCCCAGAGTTTCTTTTCCACAAATTCATCGCGCGAGTAGCCCAACATATCGATCAGGTATGGGTTGACATCGTCGATCAGTCCGGTCTCGGCATTCAGGATCAGAATGCCGTCCTGAGCCGTCTCAAAAAGGCGCCGGTACCGAAGCTCCGAGTTTATGAGCGGTTGCTCCGCTCCGATATGATTGAAATCGGACATCCTGGTCGACCTTTTCCCTTTGGCAGCAGTGCGCTTCATGCGTATCACCCCGATGGGGCTACGTTTCTTTTTGCGCCGATTTATCCCGATACATCCTCTCGTCTCCAAGCTTTAAAGCTTGTGCAAGCTGATCCCGGTTTTCCGCGGTCGCGATGCCGAACGCGATGCTCACCAAGCCATTGATGATTTCAGGGGAACTTTTGATCCGCATGACAGCTTCCCTGGCAACCTGCTCGTCGGTTTCCGGGAGAAGCACGGCAAACTCGTCGCCGCCGATACGGGCAACGATATCCTCGGCCCGGAATGCACTCAGGATAATCCGCGCCGCCAATCGGAGCAGCTTATCCCCGGCCTCATGCCCGAGGGTATCGTTGACGGTTTTGAGGCCATTGACATCCGCCATCACGACGCTCAAGGGGAACTTCCTGCCATGAGTAAACCGCTCCAGTTCTTCATCGAAAAACGCCCGGTTATAGAGGCCGGTCAAGCTATCGTGGGTACTATCGTGACGCAGCGTTACTTCCAGTTCCTTGCGGCTGGTAATGTCATGGGTAATGCCGATGATGCCGATGATCGCTCCTGCGTCATTGAAGATGGGTGTCTTGATCTTCTCCACGTACTGGAGCTTCCCCTCCCGATCGACAATCGACTCTTCGAAATAGGTGCGCGTGCCGGACTCCACGACTTCCCTGAAGTCCTGCTCGTATTTCTTGGCAAGTTCCGGCGGATAGATATCATAATCGCTCTTCCCGATCAGATCCTTCGGGGTCAGGCCAAACATCCGGCTGAAGGGCTCATTGACTGCCATATACTTGCCCTCCCGGTCTCTAAGCCAGGTGATATTGGGAATATTGTCAAGAATGGCCTGCTGCTGCAAAAGCAGTTCGCCGAGCCGGTCATTCAGCGCCTTGACATGCAAAAGCATCTTGATTCTAGCCAGCACCTCGGCACTGTCGAATGGCTTGGCAATCAGATCCTCGGCACCGGCCTCAATCCCCCGGATACGGTTTTCCCTGTCGGTAAAGGAGGTAATCATCACGACCGGGATGTTTCGATGACGATCATCGGCTTTGATCCGGCGGCAGACCTCAAAACCATCCATGTCCGGCAGCATCACGTCCAATAGGCAGATGTCGATCCCTTCCGCCGCGATCTTCTCCAGCGCTTCCGGGCCATTCGTCGCCAGGACCACCTCATAGCCACGTGGCGAGAGAATGGCCTCCAGCAAGCTGAGGTTGTTAGGTTCGTCATCCACGCAAAGGATCCGCACCGTGCTTTGCTTCATCTGGGTGCCTCCGCCAACCACTGGCGCACCAACCCTGGCAGTTTACGCGTGCTGATCGGCTTGGAGAGGTAATCGTCGAAACCGGCCGCGAGGAATTTCTCCTTGTCCCCCTGCATGGCAAAGGAGGTCAGGGCGATGATCTTCAGCCCGCTGGTGGCCGGATCCCCTTTCAGGAGGTGGCTGGCGGTCATACCGTCCATACCCGGCATCTGTATGTCCATCAGGATCAGATCAGGCAGCACCGCCTTGGCCAAGGCCACCCCTTCCTGTCCGTCAGCAGCCACGGTGATTTCATAGCCGTGAAAGGAGAGAAGATCCCTCAACAGACTGCGGTTGTTTATATTGTCTTCAACAATCAGGATCTTGTAGGGCATCGTGAGGCTCTCTCGTCAACCACGGTCTCGCTCTGAGACGGCTAGCTGGGCACCTCGGCGGCGGATTGGGTCATTGGCAGGGTGAAAATGAAGCGGCTCCCCGCGCCGAACTCACTTTCCACCCGAATGCTGCCACCGTGCAGATTCACCAGCTGCCGGGTCAGCGCCAGGCCAAGTCCGGTTCCTTCGTATTCCTTGGTATAGACCGATTCCAGTTGAGTGAAGGCCTGAAAGAGCTTCGAGAGGTCTTCCTCCTTGATGCCGATACCGGTGTCCGTTACGGTGATTTCGATGAAATCTCCGGCTCTCACGGCGTTCACGTCCACGCGTCCACCCGCGGGGGTGAACTTGACCGCATTCGAGAGCAGGTTGAACAGGATCTGCTTCAGTTTCCGTTGGTCCGCTACAATCGGCACATCGGCCTCCGGGGCAAGCTCCAGATGGAGGTTGATGCCGCTTTTCTGCGCCCTTTCCATGAGCATCATCATTGAGGCATCGAGCGCTGCCCGCAGCAAAAAAGTGCTCAGCTCAAGCTCCATCTTGCCGGACTCAACCTTGGAAAGGTCAAGAATGTCGTTGATCAGGGAGAGCAGATGTCTGCCGCTGGTAAGGATGTTGTTTACATATTCCTGCTGCTTTTCATTGATCTGCCCAAACATCTGGTCATGCAGCACCTCGGAAAAGCCGATGATCGAATTGAGCGGGGTACGGAGTTCGTGACTCATGTTGGCCAGGA
>JAMPXI010000136.1 GCA_023701265.1 Desulfuromonadales bacterium
ATCTCCTGGATGATCAGATCAGGACCGGAAATTATGGTGATCCCCTGCGGCCCGAAGATATTATTGTCCTCATTGGACTCCAGCACCGTATTGTCGTTGTCCACATCGGCATATGCGGCGAAACTTCCCGCCTCGTAGATGGCCGTTCCCGAACAGATTACGGTTGCGCCGGCTTCCAGCACGCCTGGAGATGAACAGGTAAAATCAGGAGTCTTCACCGCTGGATAACATGGTCGGACGCAACCCCAGCTTTGGCAGACCAGTTCACAATTGTACCGGTCGTTCTTGTAGAACGAAGCGCTGAAACTGCCGGCATCGGCGGAGCCCTGGTTTTTGATTGCCAGGCTGACGGCAACACTCTGGCCGGGAACCGGCGGCGCGGGGTCGGTCGAGATGCCGGTGACCACAAGGTCCGGCTCGCCAATCTGGATGGTGTCCTGGGAGACAAGGCAATTGTCATATTCACTTGACTCCGGGACCATGCGCGTCGCATCGGCGCAGGCAATCAGGTGATAGTAGGCACCGGAGAGCGCGGAAGCCGGGATGCTCACCTGGGTTTCCGCATCAAAACCAGCTTTGGAATTGAGGGCCGGAACAGTTCGTTCGCCGATGACGATATCGTCAGCGCTGAATTCAGCATCGGCGGACAGGAAGAACCTGGTCACCGTGGTGCTCCCTGTCGCCGACCTGCCAAGGTTGCCGGTAATATCCACGACAACGAAACCGCTCTCTGCCGCCGCATAGGACGGGGGGCTGCTGATGCTGGTTATTTTGAGATTCGCCGCATCGATCCCTTCCCACGACTGGATATAGGCCGCCGCGGACTTGAACAGCGGTTCAATGAACGTGGAATCGCTGCTTGCCAAACCGATCAGGTCCTGGATGAAATCCGGCAGCAGGCCAACGTGGGCCAGCCCGTCGACATTGTAATCGTAGGTCTTCTCCCCGAAGGTGTAGCTGGTCAGCTCCGGCTCGGTCGGCCGGCCGTGCACAGCGAAGGAAGCCGGCACATGGTCCTCGGGATAGTAGGGATCCGGCGGGTGGCCGTTGCATTGCTTGTCGCCGAAACGCGGGGCCGGCCAGCCGGCCAGGCCGTTGAAGTCGCTGCCGAGCGCGATGGCCCCGTCCGGGCCCATGATCTCCCTGACCGCAAGGTATTGCTGCGCCCAGGACTCGGATGATTCGCTGCAGAGGAAGGGGACGATGGGGGGCTGGCCATCCTTGGTGTATTCGATCACATGCTCGGTGTCGTCAGGTTCGAGGATGACGGCGAGCGTGCCGCCCAGGTTGCGGACCCGCTTCATCTGTGTGATGTCCTTGTTGCGCTCGTTCCGGTTGGTTTCACTCTCCACGCCCCGGTCCCTGCCCATCTCGACAAGGCTGGCATGACCCAGGGTGACGGCCGGGTAAGCGTGAGTCTCCAGCCTGGTGAGAATATCGTTGAACGTCACGGTCGATGTGTGGTCGGCATCGATCACCATCTTGTGACTCACCAGTTCATCGATCAGCACCTGGCCGAGCTCCGTCAGGCCGCGCGGATTGCAGTTGGCGCCTGCCGGCGCGGCACTGACCGGTGTCGTGGCGATGCCGGCCAGGTCAAGCAGCGTGCGGGTCAGGGGATCGAATTCATCGAGGGCCGTGTTCACGCCGCTCTGGAACAGATAGATTTTGTCGCGCAGATCGCTGTGGTAGCGGATGTCGTTGCCGAGGTCGCCGTCGCTGTTCTGCGGGCACGCCCCGGCCAGCATCCACTGGCCTTCGTTGTAAACGGCACTGTTGATGTCGAAGAGATCCTTGTAGAGCGCGGTGCCGCCGAACGCGTTGTCGGCGTTGTGGACCGGATAGACGTGACGCACGCCGATGTTGTAGAGATGCTGGACGCCATCGCGGACGGTCTGCTCGGTACACTCCCCGCGCGCGGCGGCGGGAACGGTGCAGCCAAGCAACGCCGGCGTCTCGACGCCGAGGACCACCGCCAGTTTCCCCGCGGAAGCTGCCGCGCGGGCCTGTTCGGCAGAGTAGACGATGCGGTACCAGCCGCTGCCGTTGATGCTGCCATCATCCTTGTTGTCGATGAAGGCCTCCAGCTCCTTGGCGGCCTGGATCTGCCGCTCGATCGCCGGCATATCCTCACATCCGAAATCCGCGCGATGGTACGCGGCCGAGCAAAGCGTCTTGTTGTTGACCGCGAGCATGACCATGAGCCGCTGGCCGCCCTGCCAGGATCTTTCCAGCCACTGGTAGTACATCTGCTGCGCCGTCATCACATCGTACGCCGGCCAGCCGTCGAACTCGGGGTAGCCCCCCACCTTGTGCCCCGCTTTCTCGGTCAGGGCCAGGTTGAGGAGATCAGCGAGGCCATTCGGGCCATGGATTGCCACCGCCGGATACATCGGCAGCGGTGACACCAGCGGCAGGAACGCCGTGCTCCAGCCTGGCCTGTAGGGGATTGGCGGCAGCGGGATCACCGGCGCCGCGAGGTCCAGAAGACCGAGGACATCGTTGGTCACATACGGATTGATCGGATCGATCAATGGAAACAGGATATTGAACGTCGGGTCGACGTTCATGAAATCGCTATAGGGGAGCGCTTTTTGCGGGTCGTCGTCAGGCGAGAACGGGGCGCCCCAGACCAGGAGCCCACCCAGCCCCAGGTTGGCGAATTGATGGGCGTGCAGGTCCGCGTAGCCATAAATCAGCGGGGCGGCGGTGGCAGGACCCGCGATTCCCGACAGCATGAAGCAAACAGCGATCACCAGGCTTCGCAATCCGGACGTGATCTTCACCATGGCCCCCTCCGCGTTTTAATTTTTCCCTATGCTTGCATATGCGCTTATAAACCGCTCCTGTCAATAAGTAAGAAATGCGCCATATGGTTGATATCTCACAACAATCTCATATCGGCCGGGGGCTTTTCCAGGAACCGGGCGACCAGGCTTTTGCCGCCCGCGAAAAGCGCGTCCGACCGGCCGCCGAACTTTGGCCAGAGGTCGTGACGGTCGGCAATCAAAAGGGGCTGCCCGTTATGGGCAGCCCCTTGCTGTTGGCTCACGGCTGATACTAGTGTCCTGTGCGGCTAATTCTATCCTTTCAAATTGTGGCTCTTTCGGCCCCTGACTACGTTGCGGTTCCTCGGCGTAGTCCCACTATGCCTGCGTCACCGCGCCTTACCAGAGACCGAAATCCCTCACAATTTGTGCAGGGAACTAACCGCACAGGACACTGTTCGCTATTGGAACCGGGCCGCATACTCCGCTGAATCGAGGAAACCGGCAATCAGCCCCAGGCCGCTGCTCCCCCCGTCCATCGCCCCGACCCAGTAATCGAAGCCGCCCTGATCGGGAGCCCGCCGCAGGAGGCCGATGTAGGTCATGGTCACGTAGATCGGATTCGCCATGATCACCCGGTATTCCAGGGAGTCGGCGAAGAGCGACATCACCTCGCCGCGGGTGCGGAGCCCAGCATCCAGTTCGCCCACCCAGTAGGCCCGCCCGCCGGCGTCCGCGGCCCGGTTGAACAGGTTCGTATAGATCAGGTCGACGAACTGGCCGTTGTTCAGGCTGCCATAGGTGGCAGCGAACTCCGGCGAGGCCGCAAAGGCGTCCGAAACGTTGTAGAGCGTGCGGTTGCCGGTCGAATACTGGTTCACCCAGTACATCAGTCCGCTGTAGTCAGGGAGCCGGTTGAAGTAGGCGAAGTACAGCCGGGTGACCGGAGCGACCTTTTCGCCGAACTCGGCGCTCAGCAGGGACTGCTCGACGATCTGCGCCCGCGTCCGGCGCCCGGCGTCGAGTTCGCCCGCCCAGTAAGTCAGCCCGGCGCTGTCCGGTTCACGATTCAAGAAGTCGAGGTACACCTGGCGGACAAAGGCCTGGTTGTCGTTCAGGGGGGTCAGTACCGTGATGACGCAGCCGTTCCCGGCGGTGGTCCAGGCGCTGTCGGCATACCCCTGCCGGGTCGCCTTCACCCGGTAATAATGCACCTTCTCGAGATTGCGGCCGGTGAGTTCGACCCGGGTGGCGGTACCGGTATAGGCCGTCTTCAGCCCCGTGGTGAAGGTCTCGTTGGTCGCCTCCTCAAGTACGTAGGTCACGCCGCCGGCCGAGGGGCTCCAGCTGACGGGGTAGCTGCCATCGGCATCATTGAGGGGGACGGTGATGGTCGCCGGAGCGACCAGCACGGTAGAGGCGTCGCCGAGGTAACGCACCAGGGCAAAGTGAAAATAGGCGTCATCCAGGCTGGCGCCGGCGACGACGACTTTGCCGTCGTTCTGCAGGGCGACACCGTCGGCCCAGCTGGAGATGCGGCCGACGGCCGTGGTCATGATGCCGCCGTTGCCGAAGGCGGGATCGAGATTACCGTTGCTGGTGTAACGCGCCAGGACGAAACGGCCCTGCCCCTGCGCAGTGCCGTCACTGCATTCGCCGGCCACCAGGATCTTGCCGTCCGACTGCACCGCGACGCTGTAAGCCGCGCTGTAAAAATCGACCGCCGTGGTGACGATGCCACCAAAGCCGAAGGTGGCATCGAGATTGCCGGCGCTGGTGTAGCGGGCCAGGGCGAAACGGTCCTGGGCCCCGGCGACACCGGTGTCCGTCGCGGAACCGACCGCGACGATCTTGCCGTCCGCCTGCAGGGCGACATCTTCCGCCCAGCTGGAAGCACCGACGGCGGTGATGACGATGCCGCCGATGCCAAAGGCGGCATCGAGTTGGCCGGCAACCGTGTAGCGGGCCAGGGCGAAGCGGGTATCCACGCCATTGGCACTGGTGCCCAGTACCACGATCTTGCCGTCCGCCTGCAAGGCGACGCTGCTGCTGTCCAGCAGGGGAAGACCGACCGGGGTGTTGACGATGCCGCCAAAACCGAAGGCGGCGTCGAGGGCGCCGGTGCTGGTGTAGCGGGCCAGGGCAAAGCCGTCCGCGGTGTAGCCGGTGGCCACGATTTTACCGTCCGCCTGCAGCGCGACGCTGGAGGCATAACTGGAACCGGTGACGGTGGTGCTGACCAGCCCGCCGCTGCCGAAGGTGTTATCGCGGCTGCCGCTGCTGGTGTAGCGAACCAGCACGAAGTTGTTTGCCATCCCGCCGGCTTCCACGATCTTGCCGTCGGCCTGCAGCGCCACGCCGTTTTCGAATCCGTACCAGTCGATCGTGGTGGTGACGACCCCGCCGCTGCCGAAGGTGGTGTCGAGCGCGCCGGCAGCGGTGTACCGCGCCAGGACGTGTTGCTCCAGTGCCGAGCCGATCACCACGATCTTGTCGTCCCCCTGCAGTACGACGCTGTAGGCATAACTGTCGAGGCCGCCGACCGGAGTGGTCACGATCCCGTCACCGCCGCCAAAGCCGGTGTCGACATCTCCCGGGAGGGCATGGGCGGGCGCGGCCAGGGCGGCGAGAATTGTCAGGGTCAGGAGTAGTTGTCGAAGGATTGGTCTCATCTTGTCACCACGTCGCGTTCTCTTCGGCTCTCTGGTTGACCTCCTTTGGTGGCCCCGCTGGCTTGTGCCACCGGGCTGGCCCGACCGTACCTTTGGCCGGGAATGCATTGCAACGACCTTCAATTACGTTATACCACAAAGCCCCGGATGGCATCTTTTGCGCCGGCTTCCGGCGGGAGGAAGGCTGCTCAGGTTTTACGTGACACGGTCTTCTCCGCGAGATGCTTGATGACCACGGGGGGGCGATCAGGAAAACGGGCAACCAGTTCGAGTTGTCCCCCCATAGCCTCCACATAACTGCGCAAGGTCGACAGGAGCATATCACTGCGTTTTTCAAGACGGGAAACACCATCCTGCCCGATGTGCAGCACATCTGCCAATTCCACTTGCGTTTTCTGCATCGCCTGACGCAGATCCTTCAAGGTTGCAAGTTCTGCCGCCCGCTCTTTAATGTTTTTCTGCCGTTGAGCAGGGAGACTATTCAATACCTGTTCAAGATTTCTTGCCATGTCGTGTCCCTTTTCCACCAGGCACTGATGTCGGAAGCTTTGACAGATGCCTGTTATAGCGCTCGTCGGCGACAACAATGAGTCGTTTGTAAAAACGTTTCTGATCAGCGCTTGCCTTGTCGCCACCAACCAGCAAAACCGCTTGACGTTTCGGGTCGAACGCAAAGGCGACCCGCCAGACTTCGCCATTCCAGTTGAAACGAAGTTCCTTCATGTTGGGGTGTTTCGACCCCTTGAGAGTATCGACTGTCGGACGGCCGAGACCAGGACCGAATTCGCGCAGCAAAAGTGCATGAGCAAGTAGCTCGTCCTGCAGGCCTTCCGCCATTCCCTCGAACTCGGCGTCGAATTCATCGCAAAACAATACATTCCATGACATGGCTGAATTATGCTCTCAAATACATATGGTGTCAAATACATAAGACTGTGATCTCGTCACCGATGACAGTCCACACTTTTATATCCCGGGCGTCCGCGCCCGGATGGCGGCCAAAATTTGCCCGCCCAAAATCAACTTCGGCGGGTCGCGTCCCGCCGGACGCCTTACTCTTTTCCGGCGAAAAGCAGAGTCCCGGGCTTCCGCGCCCGGACGGCGGCCAAAATTTGCTCGCCCAAATTTTGGATCAAACGGCGTAATCCCCTACCGTCTTGCCCTGCTATCGCAGGGTCCCCTCCAGCGGACAGATGAATGCCGGCCGGACGAAAACTCGCTGCGCTCAGACAGTTCGTCCGGCTCTTCGTCATTCATCCATCCGCCTCCGGCTGCGGCGGCACGGG
>JAMPXI010000017.1 GCA_023701265.1 Desulfuromonadales bacterium
GCACACTTCAGTAGTTGACCTCGACCCGGTACGTCAGCCGTGTCTCCCCTTTGGCCGGCACCGGCACTTCCCAGACAGCGGCGTTGGCCGAACCCTTGCGGTGCTTGTGGCTCTCGCCGAGGACCTTCCAGTCGCCGGGGACCGGTTCAACCACGTTGACGGTGACCGCCTCGTCCTTGGCATTCTTGAGCAGGATCTCGAAAGCGGTTTCGAAGCGATAGTTATAGCGACTGTCGCCACCGAGCTTGCGGAAGTCGGTCTGTTTGCGGTTGGCGGTGACGTCGAAGGCGTCGCCGAGCTTGAGGCGCACCGTCTCGTTCTCCGGGGTATGATCGATGCGGTCCTCGCCGATGAACTGCGGCTGGCCGGAGCGGTCCTGCTTGTAGACCCGCACCACCCCCTTGGGGAGCGGCATGCCGAGCTTGGCCGTCTTGCGGTTGTCGAATTCGACGAACACGGCGACCTTGAGCTTTTCACCGAGATCACCGAATCTCCCCTGATAGTAGTGGCTGCCGCCGGACAAGCGGTACTCCTTGCGCAGGGGGACGCCGCCGGCATTGAGCAGGGCGACCTGCTTGGTCTGGTTTTCCTTGAGGGTGGTCGGCCGCTGCAGGGTGTAGAGGTGGTATTCGAACAGGCTCTCCTCGGCCATCATCGGCGCCGCCGCCTTGACCATGGCATCCTCCATGACCATGCCGCGCTGCAGGCGCAATTCGTCGCGCACCCGGTTGACGTCGCCGGCCACCAGCTGCAGGCGGGAGTTGCGGTAGGTGGTGCCGCTCTGGTTGGTCAGCGTCACCCAGCCGGAAAGGTCGAGGGTCTTCTCGTCGGCACTTAAGGCCGCGACATAATCGGCCTGCCAGCCTAGCCCCCCGGTCAGGTAGCTGAGCTCCAACTGCTGCTTCGCCGCGGTGCCACTTTCCAGATCGACCACCAGGGTCGGCCGGTCGCGCAGATTGGGGGGAACGTCGGGAAAGACCAAGCGCCCGGGAAGCCCGGTTTCGATGCGGTCGCCGACCTTGAGGACGATCCCATCATTGGCGGCCAGCACCTGCGCCTTCTCGGCCTGGTCGACGCCGGTCTGCGGATGGGTGCGCACCACCTGCACCTCGCGGCCGACGTATTTTTCCAGCAGCTTGCCAGGGGTCAGCAGGTCGAAATCGAAGTTCTGCTCGAAGATGCTAAGCCCTTGCGGGTGGCTGAGGCTGCGCAGCAGGGCGGTCTCCGGGCGCATCCGCGCACTCACCTCACGCAGGGCCAGCGAACTTTCTCCGTTGGGCAGCGTCACCTGCCGGCGGTCGCGCACCAGTGCCAGATCGTCGTTGTAAATGGTCACCGCCACCTCTTCCTGGTCGGCGAGGGTGCTGACGATCTCGGCGGCCGATGCCGGCAATGCTGTGAGGAGCAAGAGCAGGAACAGACTGACATGTTTCGACATGATGTCCTCCTATCCAGGAACTGTAGGGGCGCAATTCCTTGCGCCCAGGGCGCGATAAATCGCGCCCCTAAACAACAATGTGCCAGAGAAAAGATAACCGAGACACAGAGATTTTCCAGAAGAAAAAACTCCACACCTCAGCGTCTCCGCGTCAATGATGATGGGATTGGATTTTCAGGCAGGTTCCAGCCCGGCGAATTTGACCAGCAGCTTTTTCGGGCCGACCCGGTGGAAGAAGACGATCACCTTCTGCTGGTCCCCCTTCCCCTCGATACGTCGCACCACACCCGTACCAAACATGGCGTGACGGACATTCATGCCGAGGCGCAGCCCCTCTTCGGCTTCCGGCACATGACGCACTTCGTCATCGAGGAACGGCGACTCATCGCCAAGGTCGGGGTCAACCCGGTCGAACAGGGAGGCGAGGTTGTGACCAGCCGGCCGGTGCACGGCCACCGTGGCGGCCCCCTCCAGCAAATGGGCGGGTATCTCACTCAGGAAGCGGCTCGGGGGATTGAACTGATAGTCGCCGTAAACCCGGCGACGGCGGGCATGGGTCAGGGTGAGTTTCTCCATGGCCCGGGTCATGCCAACATAGCACAGGCGGCGCTCCTCCTCCAGTTCCTCGTCGCCGTTGCCGGAGCGGGAGAGCGGAAAGAGCCCCTCCTCCATGCCGGTCATGAACACCACCGGGAACTCCAGCCCCTTGGCGGCGTGCAGGGTCATCAGCGACACCCGGTCGAGGCTCTGGTCGTAGCTGTCGAGGTCGGTGACCAGGGCGATCTGTTCGAGGTAGCCGGCCAGGGTCGGCTCCTGGGCGGCGTGCTCCTCCATGCCGGCGAGCAGCTCCTCAAGGTTGCGCAGGCGGTCGCGCGCCTCCTCGGTGCGCTCCTCGCGCAGCATCGGGCCGTAACCGGTCGCCTCGATGATGTCGGCGGCCAGTTCGGCATAGGGAACGTCATCACTGAGCCGGCGCTGGAAATCGTCCATCAGCGCGGCAAAGGCCGCCACCCGGTTGGCCGCCGCCCCGCCCAGCAGGCCACGCTCGACCGCCAGCTTGCAGGCCGGCAGCAGCCCCCCCGCCTCGGTTTCCAGGCTGGCGATCTTCTCGACGGTGGCCGCGCCGATGCCTCGTGGCGGCACATTGATGACCCGCCGCGCCGCCACCGAGTCGACCGGATTCACCAGCAGCCGTAGGTAGGCAAGGATGTCCTTGACCTCCATGCGCGAGAAAAATTTCAAGCCGCCGATCATCACGTAAGGGAGCTTGTCGCGCACCAGTGATTCCTCGAAGGCACGCGACTGGGCGTTAGTCCGGTAGAAGACGGCGATGTCGCGCAGCTTGCGCCCGGAACGGTGCAGGCGGACAATTTCACCGGTGACGAAGCGGGCTTCCTCAAGATCGTCGCCCAGGGTTTCGCGGCTGATCGGTTCCCCTTCGGGATTGTCGGTCCAGAGCGTCTTCCCCTTGCGGTCGAGGTTTTTTGCCACCACGCCACCGGCAGCCGCGAGGATGGTCTTGGTCGAACGATAGTTCTGCTCGAGGCGGATGGTCGCACAGCCGGTAAAGTCGATTTCGAAGTTGAGGATGTTGCCGACTTCGGCACCGCGCCAGCGGTAGATCGACTGGTCGTCGTCGCCGACCACGCAAAGGTTGCGATGGCTGCCGGCGAGCAGGCGGATCAGCCGGTACTGGACCTGGTTGGTATCCTGGAACTCGTCGACCAGCAGGTGGCGGAAGCGCCCCTGCCAGCGCTGGCGCACCCCGTCATCGGTCTCGAGCAGGCGCACGGTCCACAGCAGCAGGTCGCCGAAGTCGAGGGCGTTGGCCTGCTTCAGCTTCTCCTGATAGCGGGCGTAAACCTTGGCGATGATCTCGGCGCCGTAGTCACCGGTGGGGAGATCCTCGGGCCACCAGCCCCGGTTCTTGGCATTGTCGATCGCCGCGCCCGCCGCACGCGGCTTCAGGATTTGCTCGGCGATGTGCAGCTCTTGCAGCACCGCCTTGAGCAGGCGCTCCTGATCGCCGTCATCGTAGATGGTGAACTGGGAGGTGAAACCGAACTTTTCCATCTCGCGGCGCAGGATGCGCACGCAGGCGCTATGGAAGGTGCTGACCCAGAGGCCTTCGACGCTGCCGAGCAGCTTCTCCAGGCGCTCGCGCATCTCGCCGGCCGCCTTGTTGGTGAAGGTGACAGCGAAGATCTCCCAGGGCGCGACGCCATGCTCGCGGATCAGCCAGGCAATCCGGTGGGTCAGGGTGCGGGTCTTGCCGGAACCGGCACCGGCCAGGATCAGCAGCGGGCCGTCGCCGTGGACCACCGCCTTCCGCTGTTCGGGATTGAGCGCGGCGAGCAGGTCAGTCACGGCGGCGCCCCAGGGAACGGCTCATCAGCGCGCGGTTGTAGGCCGAGACAATGTCGCGCCGGGAGATGATGCCGATCAGCTTGCAGTGGGTTTCACGGTCGACCACCGGCAATTGCTCGATGTTGCGGTAGCCGATCTTGCGCATCGCCTGGTCGACATCCTCGTCTTCATGGGCGGTGATCACGTTGTGAGTGGCGATCTCCTTGATCACCACCAGGTCCATCAGATCCTCTTCGAAGACCACCCCCATGAAATCCTGCACCGACAGGATTCCGGTCAGCTCGCCATCACGGTTGACCAGAGGGAAATTGGTTTCCTTGTGGTTGGCGACAAACTGGGTGAATTCACGCAGGGTCATGCTTTCGGGAACCGCCGCCGGCTCGCGGTTCATCACTTCGCCGACCAGCAGCGACTTCATGATGTTGCGCTCCTTGCCCGCCTCGAGATCGATGCCGGCGCGGGCCAGATCCATGGTCTCCAGGCTGTAGCGGTGGAAGCGCCGGCAGATGGTCACCCCGATCACGCAGGTAATCATGATCGGCACGATGACCTGGTAGGAGGCGGTGATCTCGAAGAGCAGGAAGATGCCGGTCATCGGTGCATGGGTGGCGGCAGCCAGAAACGCCCCCATGCCGACCATGGCGAAGGCCCCGGAGGAGATCCCCATGGCTGGGAAGGCAAACTGCAACAACCTGCCGAAGGTGCCGCCGGCGACCGCGCCGAGGAACAGCGACGGGGCGAACACCCCCCCCGGCAGGCCGGAACCGAGGGTAATCGAGGTGGCCACCGCCTTCATCACCACCAGCGCGGCGAGGACATACCAGACGCCGTGACCGTGCAGCACCTGCTCGATGAAGGTATAGCCGTTGCCGAACACCTGCGGGAGAAAGACGCCGATGATGCCGACCAGCAGGCCGCCGAAGACCGGCTTGGCCAGTCGCGGCAGCTTGAGAGCGGCGAACCAGTCCTTGATCCGGTAGTGCCAGGTCATGAAGCCGGCGGCCAGCAGACCGACCAGGATGCCGAGCAGCACGTAAAAGAGCAGTTCCCAGTAGCTGCCGACCACATAGGGGGGCGGCGCGAATTCCGGATGGTCGCCGAGCAGGGCGCGCGACACCACGGTGCTCATGCCGCTGGCGATGACGATCGAGGTGAAACTGGAAAGTTCGAAGGAGGAAAGCAGGACGATCTCGTGGGCGAAGAAGACCCCGGCGATCGGTGCGTTGAAGGTGGCCGCCACGCCGCTGGCCGCACCGCAGGCCACCAGCGTCTTGAGGTAGTCCCCCCCCATCTTGAAGCTTTGGCCGACCTTACTGCCGATCGCGCCGCCGATCTGGGCGATCGGCCCCTCCTGGCCGGCCGAGCCGCCGGTGCCGATGGTGATGGCGCTGGCCAGTCCACGGGTGAAGATGGTGCGCGTCGGCACCTTGCCGCCACGCAGGTTGACCTCTTCGAGAAAGCGCGAAAACCCGAAGCGCAGATCCTTGGCGTAGTAGGCGCCCAGGGGGATCATCAGGATGCCGCCAACCAGGGGGAAGAGGATCAGGTAGAGACGGTTCCAGTCCCAGACCTCGGTATTGATTCCGAACCGGGTGATCCCCTCGGTGATGACCCCATGGTGAATCAGGTCGATCAGCTGGCGTAGCACGTAGTTCCCCAAGCCGGCCAGCACGCCGATGATCACGGCGAGGATCGCCATGAAGGTGTTTTCACTGAGCTGAAACCGGCTGAGGATGGCTGTCACCAGCTGTCGCAGCCAGTCGGGGGTAAAACGCTGCAAGGGACACTCCGGAAAAAAGTCGCGGGGTGCGGCATGCCGCACCCCGGGCAATAGTAGCACTACGGGTAGGGGATGTAAATCAGCCCTGGAGCCGCTCCGCCTCTTCGACCCAGGCCTGGTTGAGCGACAAGTGCCGGAGGAATTCAGCGGCGTGCAGGAAGCGGTCGGCATTGACCGGCACGTTCAACTCCTCCTCACCGCGCTGCACCGAAAAGGCAAACCCGCTCTTGCCGCCACGCTCCCAGCGCTCCACCGTCAGGCGCGTCTGCACCTCGCCGTCACGCCCCTCGAAGCGGTGGTTGAGGCTCTCCTTGCCGCCGGACTGGAAGACCTTGTGCATCTTGCCATGCAGCTCGAAGGCTTCGGCCGGTTCGGCGACAAAGCGGATCGCGGCACTGCCGCTTTCGAGCTTGAAGAAGCGCAGGGCGATGCGCCCCTCCGTGGAACGCCCTTCGCTGCGGCGTTCATACGGGGCGATCGACACCCCGGCCTGCTTGGCATAAATGGTGACCTGCGGAACCTTGTTCATCATGACTCCCTCCTGGGGATGAAATAGCCGCAAACGCGGCGAAATAACAATGCAAGGGTAACAATAGTGGCAATTATACTGGTGGTCAAGCCACCAGTCTACTCGACGGTAACGCTCTTTGCCAGATTTCTGGGCTGATCGACATCGGTCCCTTTCAGCACGGCGATGTGGTAGGCCAACAGCTGAATCGGGATCGAGGTCAGGATCGGCATCAGGTCATCGTCGGTCGTGGGCACGGTCAGCACCATTTCAGTCCTGGCCATGAGTTCATCCGTGGCCCGATCGGTAATGGCCACCACCCGCCCGCCGCGCGCCTGCACCTCCTCGAGGTTGGCGGCGACCTTCTCGAAGGTGTCGTTATGCGGCGCGAGGATCACCACCGGCAGCTCCTCATCGATCAGGGCGATCGGGCCGTGCTTCATCTCCCCGGCCGGGTAGCCTTCGGCGTGAATGTAGGAGATCTCCTTGAGCTTGAGGGCACCTTCCAGGGCGATCGGGTACTGGTTGCCACGGCCGAGATAAAGAAAATCGCGGGCGTTCATCAGCTCGTGGGCGAGTTTCTCGATCTCGCCGTCCAGTTCCAGGCACTTCTCGACCTGGCGCGGCAGGTTGACCAGCGCCGCGAGCAGCTTCTGGCAGCGCCCGACGGGGAGGGTGCCGCGCACCCGGCCGAGATGCAGGGTGAAGAGCACCAGCGCCACCAGCTGGGTGGTGAAGGCCTTGGTCGAGGCGACGCCGATTTCCGGCCCGGCGTGGGTGTAGATCACCCCGTCGCTCGCGCGGGCGATCGACGATTCCACCACGTTGCAGATCGCCACCACCTTGCCGCCCTTGGCGTGAGCTTCGCGCAGGGCGGCCAGGGTGTCGGCGGTTTCACCACTCTGGCTGATCACGACGGTAAGGGTTCTGGCGTTGACCAGCGGGTCGCGGTAGCGGAACTCGCTGGCGATGTCGACCTCCACCGGGATGCGGGCGTGCTTCTCGAGCAGGAATTTGCCGACCAGGCCGGCATGCCAGGAGGTACCGCAGGCGACGATGTAAATCCGCTCCAGATCACGCAGCCAAGCGTCGTCGACGTGCATCTCCTCGAGGAAGACCGCCGAATGCTCCTCGCGCAGGCGCCCTGCCAGCGTGTCGGCAATCGCTCGCGGCTGCTCATGGATCTCCTTGAGCATGAAGTGCCGGTAGCCACCCTTCTCGGCCATCACCGGACTCCAGGTGATGGTTTTCGGGCTCTTGACCACTACCGCACCGGCCAGGGTGGTGACGGTCATGGCCTCCGGGGTGAAAACGACCAGTTCGCCATCCTCCAGGAAGATCATTTCGCGGGTGTGCGAGAGCATGGCGGGGATGTCGGAGGCGACGAAGTATTCCCCCTGTCCCTGGCCGACGACCAGCGGCGAACCCTGCTTGGCGGCAATCAGTTTGCCGGGCTCCGTGGCGCAGAGGATCGCCACCGCGTAGGCGCCACGCACCTCGCGCAGCCCCTGCCGCACGGCCGCTTCGAAATCGGCCCCGTGCTTGGCGTGCTCTTCGACCAGGTGGGCAATGATCTCGGTATCGGTTTCCGATTTGAAATGATGCCCCAGACCGCGCAGGCGTTCCTTGAGTTCCAGGTAGTTCTCGATGATGCCGTTGTGCACCACCACGAAGTTCCCCGCCCGATGCGGATGGGCATTGGTCTCCGAGGGGCGGCCGTGGGTCGCCCAACGAGTATGGCCGATGCCGGGGGAGCCGGCGAGCGGCTTCTCGCGCAGCGCGTCCTCAAGCCGGGAGAGCTTTCCTTCAGCGCGGCGGATATCGAAGGCCCCGTCATGGAGGCAGGCGATGCCGGCCGAATCGTAGCCGCGGTACTCCAGGCGGCGCAGACCGTCAAGGACGATGGGGGTCGCGTCACGCGGCCCGATGTAACCGACTATTCCACACATAAAGACTCCGGTGAGGGGTGAAGAGTGAGGAGTGAGGAGAAAAAAACGCTTGAGCCGTTACGCCTCACTCCTCACCCCTCACTCCTTACGTGTTTTATTTCGCTTGCGCGAGACCCAACCCTCGATCACCTTCTGCTCGGCGCGGGTGATCGCCAGGGCATCGGCCGGGACATCCCTGGTAATCGTCGATCCGGCGCCGATCAGGCTCCCTTTGCCGATCCGCACCGGCGCCACGAACTGCACGTCGGAACCGACGAACACCTCATCCTCGATAATCGTAACGTGCTTGTTCACCCCGTCGTAGTTGCAGGTGATGGTGCCGCAGCCGACATTGACCCCCGCACCGATTTCGGCATCGCCGAGATAGGTGAGGTGGCTCGCCTTGCTCCCCTTGCCGATAGCGGCCTTCTTGGTTTCGACAAAGTTGCCGATCTTGTTCTCCCCGGCCAGTACCGTTCCCGGCCGCAGATGGGCCATCGGGCCGATGTCGGTATCGCTGCCGACCGTTGAGCCGTTCAGCACCGAGCCGGCCTTGACATGGACCCGATCGTCCAGGGTGCAATCGGTGACGATCACCCCCGGCTCGATTTCGCAGTCGCGGCCGATCACGGTCTTGCCGCGCAAATGCACGCCGGGATGGATGACCGTGTCCGCGCCGATGGTCACGTCCGGTTCGATGTAGGTCGCCGCCGGATCGATCAGCGTCACGCCGGCACGCATATGTCCCTCGTTGATACGGGCGCGCAGCTCTTTCCCCGCCTCGGCCAGCTGCACCCGGTCATTGATCCCCATGGCTTCCTCCGCCTGCGCGACCGGCAATGCCGCAACCCTTTCCCCGGCAGCCCGGGCGGCGACGAGCACATCGGTCAGGTAGTATTCCCCCTGGGCATTATCGTTGGTCAGCCCGGCCAGCAGTTCGAAAACCAGCGGCGCGGTGAACACGTAGATGCCGGTATTGATCTCGCGGACGGTGCGCTCGCTTGGAGTGGCGTCTTTTTCCTCGACGATTCGCTCCACCCCGTCGGCGCCGCGGATGATTCTGCCGTAGCCGCGCGGGTCGATCAGTTCTGCGGTCAGCACAGTCACCGCCGCCTGCTGGTTATGGTGATGCGCGAGAAGGTTGACCAGCGTTTCCGCACGCAGCAGCGGCACGTCGCCGCAGAGCAGCAGCAGGTCGCCGGCGAAACCGGCCAGAGCCGGGGCGGCACACTGCAGCGCATGGCCGGTGCCGAGCTGCTCAGCCTGCAGGGCGAAGGTCACCCCGGCAGAGGCAAACGCCGCCTTGACCTGCTCGGCACCATGGCCAATCACAGCAACCACGGGGGCGGCTCCCGCCCCGCGGGCAGAGGCGACGACGTGGGTGAGCATCGGTTGCCCGGCCACCGGGTGGAGGACCTTGGGCAATGCTGATTTCATGCGGGTTCCCTGGCCGGCGGCCAGGATTACGGCGGCAAGTGCAGCGGACATCGTTTCCCCCCAACGGAAATGTGTCATTATTTCGGAAAGCCTCGGGGAGGTCAAGGTATTCGGCAGGTTTTCGCTTTACCTTTGCCTTCGCGCAATGGCTTCAGTATAGTTAGGAAACGCCTATTTGAGACCATTTTACTCATGTCGACCCAAAGCCAGAAAATCAAGAAACTCAACGAGATCGAGCGGCAGCTGCGCAAGCAGTCGCAACAGCCGTTGACCGGGCGGGTCAACCTTGAGGAGGAACTACAGAAAATCGAGGCGGATTTCAAGGCCCTCGAGATTGCCTATGAACAGTACTTCATGGGACTCGACCGGTTCGAACCGTCCAAGGAACGGCAGATTCTCGCCCTGCGCCTGCGGCGCATGGTTAACACCCATATCCCTCAAACCGACCTGCGCTTTCGCTTTCAGAACATCAACAGTCGCTTCCAGAGCTATTCCGCCTATTGGGAGCGCATTCTGCGCCTGATCGAGGAAGGCCGCTATCAGCGGCAGTTGAGCCACATGAAGTGGGCCGAGAAGAGCAAACCGCAAGAATCGCCTGTTCAGCCCATCCCCACGGCGACGGCCGATCCCCTTGAACGGGTTTATCGAGAGTTGACCCAGGCGCACGAATCCTGCCAAATCCCCACACCACGCCGCGAACAGGTCGCGGAATTCCTCAAACGCCAGTCGGATGCCATTCGCGAGCGTTTCGGCGACCGGCCGGTCGACATGGTGGTCGTCGTTGAAAACGGCAAGCCGAAAATCAAGGTACGCGCCAAAGGATAAACCGGACGATGGCGGCAGCTCGCAGCAAAACCGCTCTCGTCCTGACCGGCGGGGGGATCATGGGCGCCGCCTACGAGATCGGCGCGGTGACCGCCCTCGACCATCTGTTTGCCCGCGGTTTTTCTTCCCGGCGTTTTGATATTTACCTCGGCATCAGCGCCGGCTCGGTGATCGCCGCGCTGTTGGCCAGCCGTATCCCCGCTGAGGGGCTGTTCTCGGCCGTCTGCAGCAACCGGCGCAGCGTCTTCAACTGGCAGCGCCACGACATTTACCAGCCCGACTGGCGGGTGTTGTTCCGTACCCTTGGCGAATTGCCGCGCAAACTCCTGCAAGTGCGACGCAACTACCGGCAGAACCGCTGGGTCTTCAATCCGCGCGATCTTCCCCACCTGTTGTTCGAGCAGTTCCCGGCCGGCGTCTTTTCCCTTGAACCGATGCAACGTTACCTCTGTCGCGCGTTCAGCGCCGAAGGGGTTTGTGACGATTTTGCCGGTCTCAAGAGCGAACTGTATATTCCGGCCTACGATCTCGATCGCGGCACCCGGGTGGTGTTCGGCTCTCCGGAGCACCGCAACCTGCACATTTGCCAGGCAATTACCGCCTCCTGCGCCATCCCGCTCTTTTTCCGACCCTACGCAATCGATGGCCATAGCTACGTCGACGGCTCGTCAGGCCTGATCACCCATCTCGACATTGCCATCGAACGCGGGGCCCGCCTGATCGTCCTGGTCAACCCACGCGTCCCCTTCGACAACGACCCGGAACGGGCCTGCCTACCTGTGCTCTCCAGCGGCCGCTGCGGGTCGGTAGCCGATCTCGGCATCCTCTTCGTCTGGGAGCAGACCCAGCGTATCGAGGCTCGGGAGAAACTGCGCCTGGACTTGGGCTACTACCGACAGAAGCATCCCGACGTCGATATCGTGGTGATTGAACCGGGGAGCGATGAGGCACTGCTTTTCTTCCAGGGACCGATGTCAAGCCTGGCCCGCACCCAGGTAATGCACCACGGCTATGCCCTGACCCTGGCGGAGTTGCGTGAAAACTACCAGAGACTTGCCGACACCTTCGCCCGGCATGGGATCGCTACCACCACGACACATCTCGATGCTCCCCCGCCGGAAGGGGATCCGCTTCTCGAGAAGAGTGGGCCCGGCATGCGCTGAAGCGACCGCCTGGTTGCACGCGAAGGATAAAAGATGACCGGGGATCCCGCTCTAGCAGGATCCCCGGTGTTGTTCGGGACACGGGAAACAGCGACGAATGCCTAGGCAACCTTGGAAAAACGCTGTACGTAACGCGGTCGCTCGACGATGAACGATTTGATCTCGTTGACCGCCGGGACACGCCCGGCAATGCGCACCTCGTCGTCGACCACCAGGGCCGGCGCGACGTAAACCCGGTGATCGATCATTTTGCGGCGGTCGAGGTAGAGGTGAACTTCAGCCTTGACCCCCATCTGGTCAAGTGCCTCGCGCACGTTGTGCAGTACCCGCTCACCGCGCGATTCGCTTTCGGGTTTGCAGAGAATATCGATTCGCATGGTGGATTCCTTTCACAGAATAACCAACCTTCACAGTCAATTATAGGGAGCGTTTTGCAAAAAGCAAGAAAAAAAGAGACTGATTTAGTCAGACAATAAACAACCTTGTCAGACGCCTTAAAAACGTCACGAGGAAGACCGGATGCAAGGCGCACGGAGCACAGCACCCGAGACATATCCGTGAGGATAGGCGAGGGGGCGAGCACCGCGCAACGCCGCAGGCGGTCTCCGCAGTAGTTTTTCAGGCGTCTGTCAGCGGGGTGGGGGGCTGTCGCCGTATATCAGCTTCAGGGCGTGTTTGACGCGGGCAACCAGGCGGATCGGATTGATTGGTTTGGCGATGAAATCGTAGTAGCCCATCTCGAGGAGCTTGGCTTCCTCTTCGGCGGACGCTTTTGAGGAAAGGGCGATGATGGGGATGTGCCTGGTCTGCAGGTTGCCCTTGAGCGCCCTGAACATTTCGTAGCCGTCCATGCGCGGCATCACCGTATCGGAGACGATCAGGTGCGGTTTCTGCTGCACGGTGACTTTGACACCATCGGCACCGTTTTCCGCTTCGAGCAGATTGAAGCCCTCGCGCTTGAGGGCCGCCAGAACCGCGGACCGCACCAGTTCCTGGTCGTCGACCACCAGGATAGTCCACCAGACATCGGGTTCCTGCGCCTGGCTGGTCACCTTCTTGTAATAGTGTTGATTGACGGCCGCCTGAATCTCGGTGGGGGTGGTGACGCACGGGATGATGCGCAGGCCGGACTTGAAGGAAAGATTATCGAGCACCTCCATGTCGAGGGGATTGACCATCGCCAGATAGAGGGAGCTCGCCTCCTGTTTCAGCGGAAAGATCAGTTTGCTCATCGCCGCTTCGGCACCCACCAGGGCAAGCACCTCCGGAGGGAACGTGGCGCGGGCGATATTGGCGACGGTCTTGAAGCCGAACTGGCGGGCCAGGGCGGCGGCGATGTCCTTTTCGGTCACCACCCCCATGTCTTCGAGCACCTGCCCGAGGCGCCGACCGGTACCACGCTGGCGCTCGAGGGCGCGGGTCAGCGTGTCTTCGTTGAGCACCTTGGCATCCACCAGAATTTCGCCGAACCGCTTGCGCCGTGGTTGCTCCATTAGCCCCTGCCGAAATCCTGTTGATGACGAAACTTCAGTACTTTAGCAACATTCCAACGAAAAGCCAACAATTTCGGGCCGCTAATCGGCAGCATCCACGCCAGGCTCGAAAGTGACCTTGAGACCTCCCTGCCAGGCATCGACACGGACAACCTGGCCGGGGGCGACATTGTCGGCGATCAGTGCCCGGGCAATGCGGGTTTCAAGTTGGTGCTGAAGGTAGCGCTTGAGCGGCCGCGCCCCGTAAACCGGATCGTAAGCGGCATTGGCCACAAAGGCTCGTGCCGCATCGGTCAACTCCAGGCCAAGATCGCGCTCACGCAGTCGTTTGCGCAGCTCCGCCACCTGCAGGTCGACGATACGCTCGATCTCCAGGCGGGTCAGTGGCTTGAACAGCACGATGTCATCGACCCGGTTGAGAAATTCGGGACGGAAGGCCCCGCGCAGTTCATGCAGGACCTGTTCGCGCGCTCCGTCGCGCAGCGTGCCGGCGGCGGTCACCCCCTCGAGCAGGTGTGGGGAACCGATGTTGGAGGTCATGATAATGACCGTGTTCTTGAAGTCGACGGTGCGCCCGTGGCTGTCGGTAATCCGCCCGTCGTCGAGGATCTGCAGCAGGACGTTGAACACATCGGGATGGGCCTTCTCGATCTCGTCAAAGAGCACCACGCTGTAGGGCCGGCGGCGTACCGCCTCGGTCAACTGGCCCCCCTCTTCGAAGCCGACGTAGCCGGGAGGCGCGCCGATCAGTCGGCTGACCGCATGCTTCTCCATGTACTCGGACATGTCGATGCGCACCATGTTCTGCTCGGAATCGAACAGCGCCTCGGCCAGGGTGCGCGCCAGTTCGGTCTTTCCCACCCCGGTGGGACCGAGGAAGATGAAAGAGCCGATCGGCCGCTTCGGATCCTTGATCCCGGCGCGGGCGCGCAACACCGCATCGGCGACCAGTTGCACCGCCTCGTCCTGGCCAACCACGCGCTGGTGAAGCAGTTCGTCAAGCTTGAGCAGCTTTTGCCGTTCTCCCTCGACCAGACGCGTGACTGGAATCCCGGTCCAGCGGGCGACGATCGCGGCGATCTCCTCCTCGGTGACCTCCTCGCGCAGCAGCCGCGGTCCACTGTCGGCGGTTTTCGCCTCCTGCTCCTTCAGCTCCCGTTCCAGCTGCGGGAGGCGGCCGTGCTTGAGCTCGGCAGCTTTGTTCAGATCATAGTTGCGCTCGGCAACCTCGATCTCCTGGCGCACCTGCTCGATCTGTCCGCGCAGCGACTGAAGCTTTTTAATTGCGTCCTTCTCCCCGGCCCACTGCGCCCGCAGCGTATCAGCCTGGGTCTTCAGATCGGCCAGTTCCTTGCGCAGCGCTTCGAGCCGTGCCTGGCTGGCCTTGTCCTTTTCCTTCTTCAGCGCCGCTTCCTCGATTTCCAGTTGCATGACCCGGCGGGTCACTGCATCGAGTTCCCCCGGCAGCGAATCGATCTCGGTACGGATGGTGGCACAGGCCTCATCGACCAGATCGATCGCCTTGTCCGGCAAGAAACGGTCGGAAATGTAGCGATGCGACAGGGTCGCTGCCGCCACCAGGGCGGCGTCCTGAATGCGCACGCCATGATGGACTTCGAAACGCTCCTTGAGGCCGCGCAGGATGCTGATGGTGTCCTCGACATCGGGCTGATCGACCAGCACCGGCTGGAAGCGCCGCTCCAGCGCCGCGTCCTTCTCCAGATGCTTGCGGTACTCATCCAGCGTGGTGGCACCGATGCAGTGCAACTCGCCGCGCGCCAGCATCGGCTTGAGCATGTTGCCGGCATCGATGGACCCTTCGGCCTTGCCGGCACCGACGATGGTGTGCAGTTCGTCGATGAACAGGAGGATGCGGCCTTCGCTCTGCTTGATCTCGTTGAGCACCGCTTTCAGCCGTTCCTCGAACTCGCCGCGGTACTTGGCGCCGGCGATCAGCGCCCCCATGTCGAGGGCGAAAACGGTTTTGTCCTTGAGTCCCTCGGGGACGTCGCCGCGCACGATGCGCTGCGCCAAACCCTCGACGATGGCGGTCTTGCCGACCCCCGGCTCGCCGATCAGCACCGGGTTGTTCTTGGTCTTGCGCGAAAGGATGCGGATCACCCGACGGATCTCTTCGTCACGGCCGATCACCGGGTCGAGCTTCCCTTTCTGTGCCTCCTTCACCAGATCCCGGCCATATTTTTCCAACGCCTCGTAGGTGGCTTCGGGGTCGGCGCTGGTCACCCGCTGGCTGCCGCGCACCTCGGTCAGCACCTGCAGCAGGCGTTCGCGACTGACATTGAACTGTTTCAGAATCCGGCCGGAGCCCGTCTTCCCGCCTTCGTCGACCAGGGCCAGCAGGAGATGTTCAACGCTGATGTAGTCGTCCTTGAGCCGCTTCGCCTCGTCTTCGGCCTTAACCAGCAAACCGCTGAAGCGCTGGGTGACATAGACCTTGCCAGGCTCGGCGCCGGGGCCGGACACTGCGGGGCGTTTCTGCAGCTCCTCGCGCACGACCTGAATGAGCGCCTGCGGTTCCAGGTCGAGCCGCGCAACCAGGCGTGGCACCAGCCCGTTCTCCTGTTCGAGCAGAGCGAGGAGCAGGTGCTCGCCATCAACCTCGACGTGGCCGGATCGCACTGCCAGGCTTTGCGCGGATTGCAGGGCTTCCTGGGATTTCTGGGTGAAGCGGTTGATGTCCATGATCACCTCGGGCGCGATCGTTGCTTTGTAGGGGCGAAGCAAACGCATCTTCTGCTTCGCCCTTGAATTATATGCGAATTCCGTGGAAAAGGGCGAAGCAGGTGGACCCTTGCTTCGCCCCTACACCTACATGACACCGGATGATAAATTCTCAGTGCGTAGCAATCGTGATCTTGCGCGGCTTGGCCGCCTCGGCCTTGGGCAGATGCAGGGTCAGCACCCCATGACGAACCTCGGCTTTGGCCTTGGCGGCGTCATAGCTATCAGGCAGTTGGAACTGCCGCCAGTAACCATCCATGGCATATTCGCGCCAGAGCAGCTCGCCGCTGCCGAAGGGCGCCTGCCCTTCGATGGTCAGCACCCCTTGGTCGACGCTGATTGCCAGGTGCTCTTCATCGAGCCCTGGCACATCGGCCACCAACATCAGCCCTTCTTCGGTTTCAATGATATCGACCGGGGGCGCCACATAACGGCGGCCGGAACGCGTTGCCTCACGGCTCATCGCGCCTTGGTCTTTATTGATGGTCATGTTTTTCTCGGTCATGGCTGTTCGCCTCCTTCCTCGCGGGTATTTCGAAACTCGGTTCAGTGGACCTTGATACTGATCCGCTTCGGCTTGGCCTCTTCCACCTTGGGCAGAGTCACCAGCAGCAGGCCATGCTGGTATTCCGCTTTGACTTTGTCGGGGTTGATCTCGACCGGCAGTTCGATGCTGCGCAGGAACTTGCCGGTGCCGCGCTCGCGGCGATGCCAGGTCCGGCCATTTTTGTCGCTGTCAACGACGACCCGCTCTCCCGACAGCGTCAAAGTATTCCCGAGCACGCTCATGTCGATCTTGTCCGGCTCGACCCCCGGCAACAGCGCCTCGACGTAGACGTGGTCGGCATCCTCGCGCAGGTTGATGCGCGGCCAGTCACGCAGGGCCAGCCCCGCATCGAAGCCGGGAGCAAACAGTCGCCCCAAACCGAAGCCGCGGAAGGCCTCATCGATGTCGCGCTGCACCTGGCTCATTTCCCTTAACAGATCCCAGTTTCTCATGACTGATCACCTCCTCGATCATTCTCCGGGGATTCCCCGGTTTTTGTGTAGCTGACTTTCTATATTTCAAACCCTGTGCCAGCTTTGAAAAACAGAAAAAATATAATGATTTCAATTTATTATCGGAAAGACTCGGATCTTTCGCCTAACTTGCGACGTTGCAAGTGCGACAGTTGCGGCAACTTGCAACGCTGCAAATTGCCGCAAGCGACCGACAAGGTGTGACAGCGCTAAACGGAAAGGGCGTTGCGGTCGAGTCCCAGGCGGGCGAGGGAACGGTAGAGGGTGGCGCGGTGCACGCCGAGCAGACGGGCGGCAGCGGTCAGGTTGCCGCCGGTGCTGCGCCAGGCGCGGCGGATGGCGGCAGGATCAAGATTCACCGGACGGGTCGAACGGCGGCTGGACATGGCCGCAGCTTCCGGCGGAGCACCGGGGAGCGGCCAGGGCGGAGCGACGGCAGCTGGCGCCGAGGAAGGCTCCGGCCCCCATTCGCCGGGGGTGAAGTCCTGGCGCTCGCGCACCCATTCGCGGAAGGCGCGGGCACCGATCACCTCACTGTGGGTCTCGACAAAAACCCGCTCCAGCACGTTGCGCAGTTCACGGACGTTGCCGGGCCACAGGTAGGCATCGAGCAGGGCCATCGCCTCGGGGGTGAGACGCTCCACCGGCCGGGCATACTTGCGGCGGAACTGGCGCAGGAAATGCTCGACCAACAGCGGGATGTCTTCGGGACGCTGGCGCAGCGGCGGCAGCGAGATGCGCAGCACGGCAAGGCGGTGGTAGAGATCGGCGCGAAAACGCCCCTCGTGGACCGCCCGCTCGAGTGGCACATTGGTGGCACCGATCACGCGCACATCGACCGCCACCGGCCGTTCCGCCCCGACCCGCTCGACCATTCCCTCCTCGAGCACGCGCAGCAGCTTGGCTTGGGCCGGCAGCGGCATGTCGCCGACTTCATCAAGGAAAATGGTGCCGCCGTGGGCGCGCTCGAAGCGCCCCTTGTGGGTGCGTTGGGCGCCAGTGAAGGCCCCCTTCTCGTGGCCAAACAACTCGGATTCGAGCAGTTCGGCGGCAATCGCCGAACAGTTGACCGCCACGAACGGCCCGGGGCGCCGTGGCCCCTGCGCATGCAGGGCACGCGCCACCAGTTCCTTGCCGGTGCCGGTTTCACCGGTGACGATCACCGCCGCGTCGGATGGCGCGTACAGCTCGATCTTGCGGTAGACCTCGCGCATCAATGGGCTGGCACCGATCAGGCTGAAGCGTTCGGTCGATTGATCGGTCGTCGCCGGCAGTTGACCGGCAGGGATAATGGCGGGAAGGTTATTCATCGGATCACTGGTCATGCACACAAATGTACTGTCGAGCGGCGAGAAGTGCAACCCCTCGTCAGTGAGGCGACGACTTGGGCTTGCCGGCACGCCGCGGAAAGATTAGACTGGCGATGATAAATCGCTGTTATCGACCGACAGCCAAAGGGACCGGACATGGGAAGATGCCGCGAGGGGAAATCCGAAGTGCCGTTTGCACAGGCCACCCACAAATGTGGCAAATGCGGGGCGCGCACCGACGACCGGTCGCATCTCTGCCAGCCGGAACCGATCCTGCCGCCCCCCCCTCCGCGGAACGACCCGGAAAAGATCGCACCATGAAAATCGAGATCGAGCGCAAGTTTCTGCTCAAGAACGATGCCTGGCGCGTTGGCGCGACGGCGGGCATCCTCTATCGTCAGGGGTATCTCTGCACCGACCCGGAGCGGACAGTGCGCGTGCGCCTGGGCGGTGACGCCGCCATCCTTGCCATCAAGGGCGCCAGTGACGGCATCGCCCGAACCGAGTTCGAATACCCGATCCCGACCCGAGAGGCCAGGTGCCTGCTCGACGGCCTGTGCCTGCACCCGCTGGTTGAAAAATACCGCCATCTCGTCCCCTTTGCCGGGTTGACCTGGGAAATTGACGAGTTTCTCGGCGCCAATAGCGGCCTGCTCCTTGCCGAGGTCGAACTGGAGCGGGTCGACCAACCGGTGCCGCTGCCGCCGTGGATCGGGCAGGAGGTCACCGGCGACCCGCGCTACTACAACGCCTGGCTCGCCCGGCATCCATTCAGCACCTGGCAGGAATGATCACACGCCGGCCGCCATGCAAAGTCCGGCCGTTCTGATATAATTATCGGCAATTATTGCCGGTTTGCTTATTCCATGACGGGAGGCACCGATGAAGACCCGCAACAAATTCCTCGACTACACCTATGAAGAAGTTCTCGACGTCAAGACCCGCGAGCTGATCCGGGTCGGCTGTGCCGTAGCAGTCGGCTGCCCGGATTGACTGCACAAACACCTCGCGGTCGCGAGGCAGGCAGGAGCCACCGATGCCGAATTGCGTGAGGCGATGGCTTACGGAATGATCGCCCCGGCGGGGCGGGCCAAGAATTTCGTCAAGCGCCTGCTTCCCGAACTGGGGCTTGAGGAATAAAGGAGCAAGCAGGTCATGACAAGCAAACTTCTCGGCGAAAAGATGCTGGAAGAACACGCGGTGACCCGGCAGCAGTTGCGTGAGGCGCTCGGCCGCCAACGCCTGCACGGCGGTCGATTGGGGCAGAATCTGGTGGCGCTCGGCTACCTGTCGGTGGACCAGCTTGGCACCTTTTTCCAGCGCACCCCCCCTGTTCCGGTCAGCCTGGCCGATGCCGGGCTGACCGCCCAGTTCGTTGCCGACCTCGCGCTCAAGCATATTCTGCACATCGGCGAATTCCAGCTGGCCGACCTGGCCGAGCGCCTCGGCCTACCGGCCGGCCTGCTCGATGAAACCATCGATCTACTGCGGCGCGAAAAACTGATCGAGGTCCGCAGTGCGACCCAGTTCGTGAAGTCTTCGTTCCGTTTCATCATTACCGAGTTTGGCAAGGTGCGCGCCGGGGAATTGCTGGAGATCTGCCGTTACGTCGGTCCGGCGCCGGTGACTCTCGAGGCCTACCGGGAGATGGTCGAATACCAGTCGATCCGCAATATTCTCGTCGACGAGGAAGCGGTTCGCGCGGCCTTCGACGGAATCGTCATCAGTGAGCAGCTGATTACCCGCCTCGGCCCGGCTATCAGTTCGGGTGCTCCGATCTTTCTCTACGGCCCATCCGGCAACGGCAAGACCACCATCGCCGAAGCGATCGGCAACGCCCTGCCCGAAACGGTCTACGTCCCCCATGCCCTCCTGGTTGGCGGCGAGATCGTCGGGATTTTCGACCCGGTCAATCACCGCCCGGCCGATACCCGGGCGACGACCGAGGCCGGCTACGATACCGACGTTACCAGCGACCGGCGCTGGGTCAAGGTGCACCGCCCGGTCATCGTCACCGGTGGCGAGCTGACCATGCGCATGCTCGACCTGGAGTTCAACCCGATCGCCAAGTTTTACGAGGCGCCGCTGCAGATGAAGGCCAACAACGGCCTGTTCATCGTCGACGACTTCGGCCGCCAGCAGATCAGCCCGCAGCAGCTCCTCAACCGCTGGATCATCAACCTCGACCGGCAGATCGACTTCCTCTCCCTGCATACCGGGATGAAGTTCGAGGTTCCCTTCGACCAACTGGTGATCTTCGCCACCAATCTTGAGCCGCGCACCCTGGTCGACGACGCATTCCTGCGCCGTATCCGCTACAAAATCAAGATCAATCATCCGACCGACGACGAGTACCGCAGGATTTATCGGCGGGTCTGCCAGATGAACAACATTGCCTTCAACGAGCAGGTCTGCGACTACCTGATCGAGCACTGGTACAGCCGTCTCGGCCTGCCGCTCAACGCCTGCCATCCCCGCGACCTGGTCGGGCATCTTCTCGACCACTCCCACTATGCCAATCATCCGCCGGAGATGACGCGCGAGGCCCTCGACCGCGCCTGCGAAAACTACTTCGTGGAGATGTAGGTGAGCGGCGTTCCCAATGAGCGCCCGCTCTGGTTCCCCGAGGATCAGGAGGGACGGCTGGGCGAACTGATTGGATGGGACGAGACCGCCCGCGACCTGCCGCTGCGCCGTGATGTGCGCAACCTCGGCCTGCTTCTGGGCCGGGTGCTCCGCGCCCAGTGCGGCGAAGAGCTTTTCGCCACCGAGGAGACCCTGCGCCGTTTGGCAATTCGTCACCGCGAGGAGATGGCCACGACGCAGCCCGGCCCCGCCCTGACGGTCTCTCGCGAAGCCCGTGATCTGGTGGCCGGGATGCCACTGGACGAGACGTACCTGGTGGTCAAGGCCTTCGCCACCTTTTTTGAATTGACCAATCTGGCCGAAACCAACCATCGTAAACGCCGCCAGCGGGCACAGAACCTGAGTCGCGCCATGCCGGACAAGGCCGGTTCATTGCGCGCCACCCTGATGCGCATGCGGCAGGCCGGCCTTGACAGCGCACAGGCTCTGCAGGCTTTAAGCAGAATAGAAGTGGTGCCGGTCTTTACCGCCCACCCAACCGAGGTGGCCCGCCGCGTCATGCGCTTCAAGCGCCAGAGAATCGCCCGATTGCTGGAAGAGTTCGATCGCTTGCCGCTCACCGAATCATCCGCGGCGCTCCTGGAATGCTCCATCCAGGCTGAGATCACCGGTATCTGGCAGAGCGACGAAGTGCGCCGCAACCAGCCATCGGTCCGCGACGAGATCGTCAGCGGCCTTGACCATTACCCCGAATCGCTGATCGAGCCACTGGCCCATTTCTATCATGAGCTGGCCGAGGCCTGGCAGGACGTGTTTGGCGTGGCGATCGACCCGGTTGAGCTGCCAACCGTGGTGCGTTTCGGCTCCTGGATCGGCGGTGACCGCGACGGCAACCCGTTCGTGACCGCGGCCTGCACGCAGACGGCACTGAGCGAATCCCGTACCGTTATCGTTAGCCACTATCACCGGCGGATCGAAGAATTGCGTCAGATTCTCACGGTCTCCGCCTGTCGCATCCCGCCGTCACCGACACTTGAAACCGCCCTGCGAGGCTACGTCGAACAGTTTCCGGAGGCGGCCGCGACCCTTGCCCATTTGCCTGCTTGTGAAACCTACCGACGCTTCTGCGGCTTCCTCCTGCACCGACTGACGGCAATGCTCCGGGATCCTCCCGGGAACGAGGGCTATCCGGACACCGCCGCCTTTTTGGCTGATCTTGAGGTGATGCGTACCAGCCTGTGTCAGAATCGCGGCGCGGAACTGGCCGATCAATGGCTGACGCCGTTGCAGCGGCAACTCCGGACCTTCGGTTTCCACCTGCACGCGCTCGATATCCGCCAACACGCCCGGGTGCACGCGGAGGCCATCGACGAACTGCATGGGGGCGGCGAAACATACGGCACGCCGCCCGGGGCGGCCACCCGCGAACTGCTCGACACCCTCCGCGAACTGGCCAACATGAAAAACAGCTTTCCCGGCGACGCACTGCGCAGCTACGTCATCAGCGGCGCTGCCAGCGCCCGTGACATCCGCCAACTGGTCTGGCTCATGGAGTTGGCGGGGATCGAGGTGAAGGGGCGCACCACGCCGCACGACCCCGGGCTGATGCCGGTGCCCCTGTTCGAATCGATTGCCGATCTCAGGAATGCACCGCAGGTCTGCCGGGGACTCTGGTCCGATCCGGCCTGGCAACCGTACCTCGACAGCTGGGGACGCCGCTCCGAGGTCATGCTCGGCTACTCGGACTCAAACAAGGACGGCGGCATGCTGACCAGCACCTGGGAGTTGTACAAGGCGCACCGCGACCTGCACCGGGTGGCCGCCGAGTGCCGGGTCGACCTGTGCCTCTTCCACGGTCGCGGCGGCACCGTCGGGCGCGGCGGCGGGCCGACCCACCGGGCGCTGATCGCCCAACCGGCTTTCACCGGGCAGATCAAGCTGACCGAGCAGGGTGAAGTCATCAGCTTCAAATACGCCGATCCGACCTTGGCCATGCACACCCTCGAACTGATGGTTGCGGCCGCGCTCGAAGCGCTGGTTCGGCCCGGTCTGGTCGAAACCACGGTGGCACCGGAGTGGGAAGCGGCACTGGAGGAGATGTCGATCAGCGCCTTCGCGGCCTATCACGAACAGATCGCCGACAACCCCGAGGTACTGACCTATTTCCTGCAGAGCACCCCGGTCAATGAGTTCGAGCTGGCGCGGATCGGTTCACGCCCCTCCCGCCGGCGCGCGACCCAAAGTCTCGACGATCTGCGGGCCATCCCCTGGATGTTTGGCTGGATTCAGAGCCGACTGCTCCTCCCGGCATGGTTCGGGGTCGGCCAGGCCTTCGAACGTTTTGCCGTCGATGCAAAGCGCCTGGCACTTCTGCGCACCATGATGCAGCGCTTCCCTTTCTTCTTCGACCTGGTACGCAACGTCGAGATGGCTTTGGCCAAGGTCGATCTGCCGCTGGCCCGGCTGTATGCCGATCTGGTCGAAGACGCTGCCCTGCGGGAACGGGTCTGGATGCTTCTCACCGGGGAGTTCTCCCGTACACGGCGCATGATTCTGGCTGTTACCGGTCAGGAGACACTGCTTGAGACCAGTGCCGACCTGGCCCGTTCTCTGCGACTGCGCGCCCCCTACATCGATCCGCTCAACCTGGTGCAGATCGAATTGCTGCATCGCCGCCGTCAGGGAGAAGAGAATCCCCAGCTCGATTACGTCCTGGCGGCAACGATCAACGGCATTGCCAACGGTTTGCGCAATACGGGCTGATCAAAAGTACCCGTCTGCGTTGTTGCCCTTGATTTCGTCGCTGCGCCGTACCATCAAGGTACGCCTCGCTCCTCAATCCGCGGGCGCCTAGCATCCGGGCACTTTTGATCAGCCCTTCACCTTCCCTCCACCTATAAGCACCCTGAGCTAAAACCTTTCCCTCCTGAGGACCTCCAGCTATAATGCCCGAACCCCATGGATCGCTTTCTCTCCCCACCCGCCCAGGAACAGCTGCGCAACGCCATCGTCGAAGCCCACGGCAACGAAGTCTTCTGCCTCGGCCGTACCGATGCCGACCGGCGGGTGGCCTCCGTCGAGGTACTGGCCCGCGGGCACAAGCGCGCAGTGCCGGCCATTCTCCAGCTCTGCCGACCCGGCGACATCGTCATCCACAACCATCCGGGCGGCAACCTCACCCCGTCCGATGCCGATCTGGAGATCGCCTCCCGCCTCGGCAGTATGGGCGTCGGTTTCTATATCATCGACAATCGGGCAGAGCAGCTCTACCGGGTGGTCGAAGCCCTCACCCCGCCAACCCGCCGGACGGTCGCTCCGGAACAGGTTGCCGCCCTGCTCGCCCCCGGCGGCAAAGTCAGCGCGGCGTTGGTGGGCTTCGAAGAGCGCCCCGAGCAGCTGCGCATGGCCTTCGCCGTGCTCGAGGCGTTCAATGCCGACCGCATCACCCTGGTCGAGGCCGGCACCGGCACGGGCAAGAGTCTGGCCTACCTGGTTCCCGCCCTGCTCTGGGCGCTGGCCAACGAGGAGCGGGTAGTGGTCTCGACCAACACCATCAACCTGCAGGAACAGCTGATCCGCAAGGACCTCCCCTTTCTGCAGCGCGCCAGCGGCCTCGATTTCCGCGTCGAACTGGTCAAGGGGCGCGGCAACTACCTGTGCCGGCGCCGGTTGGAAACGGCGATGGCCGAGCCGGGGCTGTTCGATTCCGGTCAGGCCGGCGAGTTGGTCGATCTGCGCGCCTGGGCGGCGCAGACTGCGGACGGATCACGCGAGGAACTGCCGGTACCGCCCTCCGACCAGCTCTGGGACGAGGTCTGCTGTGAGGCCGACCAGTGTGCTCGCGCCCAGTGCCGGCACTTCAATACCTGCTTCTTTCACCAGGCACGGCGGCGGGCGGCTCAGGCCGACGTGCTGGTGGTCAACCATGCCCTGCTGCTGGCCGACCTTGCCCTGCGCCAGCAGACCGACAACTATACGGCAGCCGCGGTGCTCCCCCCCTTCGACCGGCTGGTGCTCGACGAAGCCCATCATCTCGAAGAGGTGGCCACCCGCTACTTCAGCACCCAGGTCACCCGCTTCGGCTTCGCCCGCGCGCTCAACCGCCTGCGCCACCCGCGCAAACCGCAACATGGACTGTTGCCGCGCCTGCTCACGGTGCTTGCCCGCGACCTCCCCGACCGTGAGGATGCCCTCTTCCGCGACCTGCACGGGCGGATCGAGGGGTTGCTCGGCGCTGCCCAGGGGTTGTTGGAACGTTCCGCCGGTGAGCTGGAAGCGATCGGCGAAACGTTGGCGGAACTGGCCGGCAAAGAGTTTCCCGGTCACGAGGAACTGCGCCAGCGCCTGACACCACTCTTTACGGCCGCTCCGGCCTGGCCGGAGCTGGCGGCCAGGGTCCGCGCCCTGGCCGCGGACAGCGAACTGCTCGGCGCCCATCTCGAAGCCGTGCTGCGCACCCTCGGCACCCTCCCCGAACCGGCTGTCGACAACGTGCGCTCGGTGGCCACCGACCTTGGCGGCATCGTCTTCCGTCTGCAAGGCTTGGGCGGGCAGCTGCGCGCCTTCGTCGCCACTGATCCGGCCACCTGCGCCTGGTTCGAAGTGGCGCGCGGCCGGGTCGGGCGCGGCGACGGGGTAATCGTCAGGCTCTGTACCGCGCCGCTGGCGGTGGCGCCGCTATTGCGCGAGAACCTTTTCGAGCGCATGCGCACCGTGGTGCTGACCAGCGCCACCCTGACGGTCGCCGGCACCTTCCGCTACCTGCGCGCCCGCATTGGTCTGCGCGATGCCGAAGCAGGACGCTTGAGCGAACTGCTGCTCGCCTCCCCCTTCGATTACCCCAGGCAGGCGCTGGTCGCGGTACCGACCGACATTCCCGAACCGGGCAAGAGCGGCTATGCCGAAGCCGTGCGCGATCTCACCGAACAGGCAGTGCTATGCGCCGACGGGCGCAGCTTCGTGCTCTTTACCGCCTACAGCCTGCTCAAGCGCGTGCATGGCGAATTGGCGCCGCTGCTGGCCGCGCGCGGCTACCACGTGCTGCGCCAGGGTGAGGCGACCCGCCACCGCCTGCTCGAGCAGTTCTGCCAGGATCCCACCAGCGTGCTGTTTGCCACCGATTCCTTTTGGGAGGGGGTCGACGTGCCGGGACGGGCGCTGGAGCAGGTGATCATCGCGCGGCTGCCGTTCAAGGTGCCGACCGAACCGGTGTTGGAAGCGCGCGCCGAGGCAATCGAAGCGGCCGGCGGCGACCCGTTCATCGAGTACACCGTGCCACAGGCGGTGATCCGTTTCCGCCAGGGGTTCGGCCGCCTGATCCGCAACCGCACCGATCGCGGCGTGGTACTGATCCTCGACAGCCGCGTGGTCAAGCGCGGTTACGGCCGCACGTTCCTCGCCTCACTCCCCGACGTGCCGGTGGCCACCCTCCCCTCCGCCGAGCTACTTACCACCATGCGGGACTTCTTCGCCCGGGAACATGGAACGGTCCACCCCGGCGTTCCCCATGGAAACAGCGATTGACAAGCTCCGCGGGGGTGTGATAACTCTCGCCCATTCCAGCACCGGAAGCGAACCGCCATGTACCGGATCACGATCGACATGCCTGCCAGCAACGCCGCCCGAGCTAACAGCGCGGCCGCCGCGGCGGCCGCCGTCCGTGCCTCTGTCCATGGCCCCGGCGCCTGAAGGCGCATCCTTATTCAGGAAATCAAGGCCATGGGCGGACGCTCATGGCCTTTTCATTTGACACCCAGCAAGAAAGGGAAACACATGCGCAACGACATTGTACACATCGGGGCGGGGGAATTGACCTACGAGATCCGGGCGATCGTCGATATCGCCGACAAACTCAAGGCGCTCGGCCTCAAGACCAACATGGAGAACATCGGCGATCCGGTCGCCAAGGGGGAGATTATCCCCGGCTGGATGAAGCAGATCGTCGCCGAACTGGTGCAGCAGGATGCCTCCTACGGCTACTGCCCGACCCGCGGCGTGCTGGAGACCCGCCAGTTCCTGGCCGAGCTGACCAACAAGCGCGGCAAGGTGCAGATCAGCGCCGACGACATTCTTTTCTTCAACGGCCTGGGCGACGCCATCCAGAAGGTCTACGGCTTCCTGCGTCGCGAGGCGCGAGTGATCGGCCCCTCGCCGACCTACTCCACCCACTCCTCGGCTGAGGCCGCCCATGCCGGGCAGAGGCCGGTTTCCTACCGGCTCAACCCCGACAACAACTGGTATCCCGATCTCGACGATCTGCGCCTGTCGGTGCAGTACAACCCGACCATCTCGGGAATCCTGATCATCAACCCCGACAACCCGACCGGCAGCGTCTACCCCGAGCGGATCCTGCGCGAGATCATCGCCATCGCCAAGGAATACGATCTGTTCATCATCGCCGACGAGATCTACCACAACATCATCTACAACGGTCAGTCGACCAAGCCGATTTCCGACCTGATCGGCGACGTGCCCGCCATCGCCATGAAGGGGATCAGCAAGGAAGCGCCGTGGCCCGGCGCACGCTGCGGCTGGATCGAGGTCTACAACGCCGACAAGGACCCGATGTTCAAGCAGTACGTGGCGAGCATCCTCAACTCGAAAATGGTCGAGGTCTGTTCCACCACCCTGCCGCAGATGGCGATCCCGGCGCTGCTCACCCATCCCGAGTACTCGAACTATCTGGAAGAGCGCAAACACCGCTACGAGCGCTGCTCCAACATCGCCTACAACATCCTCAAAGGGGTGCCGGGTCTCAAGGTCAACCGCACCAACGGTGCCTTCTACATGGCGGTGGCCTTCGAAAAGGGCCGCCTGACCGCCAGGCAGACGCTGCCGATCAAGAACAAGGAAGTCAAGGAGCTGGTCGAAGGACTGGTCAGCCAGCCGGGGTGCTCGCTGGACAAGCGCTTCGTCTACTACCTGCTCGCCTCCACCGGGATCTGCACCGTGCCGCTCTCCTCCTTCTGCACCCCCGAGCAGGGGTTCCGCATCACCCTGCTGGAGCGTGACGAGAAGGAATTCACCAAGATCTTCGAGAACATCGCCGCCAACGTCACGGCGTATCTGAATTCGTAACTTAATAACTATCCTTCCGATGTTGTGAGCCCCCCTTTGATAAAGGGGGGCTGGGGGGATTTCCAGGCGGCAAGCACGATCAAATCCCCCTAAATCCCCCTTTCAAAAAGGGGGACTTTCACCAGGGCTCCTGCCTTTATGAGCACTTTCACCAAAGACAACCTCGCCACCTTGATAACCGACCCCGCGCAGCTGCATGATTTCCTCGCTGCCGGGGCGAAGCCGCGTGACCAGTGGGGGGTCGGCATCGAACTGGAGAAGCTGGTGATCGATGCGGCGACCGGCGCGGCCGCCGACTACACGCGCATCGGCAGCCTGCTCGAACGCCTGGGCTCCGCCGGCGACTGGGAGAAGATCTACGAAGACGGCCGGATCATCGCCCTCAAGGGGCCGGGTTCCTCGGTCACACTTGAACCGGGCGGGCAACTCGAACTGTCGGGTCGGCTCTGTTCGGACCTGTTCTGCTGTCACGGCGACTTTGCCGGTCATGTCCGCCACGCCACCGCCATCGCCGACGAACTGGGGCTGACTTTTCTTGGCCTCGGTGCCCAACCGTTCTCGCGCCTGGAGCAAATCGCGTGGGTGCCCAAGTCGCGCTACGACATCATGGGGCCATACATGCTCAGGTGCGGCGACATGGGACAGCGGATGATGAAGCAGACCGCCGGCATCCAGGTCAATCTCGACTATCTCGATGAAGCCGACTGCTTCGCCAAGCTGTGTCTCGCCCAAGCGCTTGCGCCCCTGCTCTACTCCCTCTTCGCCAACGCGCCGCTGCTCGATGGGGCACCGTCCGGCTTCCTCTCCGCGCGCGGCGAGATCTGGCGGCGCACCGATCCCGACCGCACCGGCCTGCTGCCGTTCCTCTTCGCGGCAACACCGGGATTTGACGATTATGTCGAATTCGCCCTCGATGTGCCGATGTACTTCATCCGCCGCTCAGACCACTTCCTCGACATGACGACGGAGCGCTTCACCTTCCGCCGTTACCTCGCGGAAGGTTTTGCCGGAGCGCAGGCCACCCTCGCCGACTGGGACCTGCACCTCTCCACCCTTTTTACCGAAGTGCGTCTGCGCCCGCAGATCGAGGTGCGCTCGATGGACAGCCTCCCCCCGGCCTTGAGCATGGCCCCCGCTGCCCTGCTCAAAGGGCTGCTCTACGACGCCGAGACGATGACCGCCGCCTGGGAGCTGTGCCGACCGACCTCTGCCGAGGAACTTCAAAAGACCTTGCAGACCTCCTGGCGCGAGGGGCTGCGCACCCCCTGGCGAAGCGGCACCCTGCGTGATCTGGCACGGGAGTGCCTCCCCCTGGCCCGCGCGGCCTTAAGCCGACAGCGTCGCTGCGTCGCCTGCGACGAGGGGATCTTCCTCGACACCATCGAAGAGCTTGCCGCCAGCGGCGTGACCCTGGCCGAACGCCTGTTGGCAGACTGGTTCGGAGACCGGCCGGCCAAAATCAATCTGCTCAAACGCCATTGCGGGTTCAGCCCGGAATTTAAATCACTTTGCCCGGAACGGTGCATCGACGTGCCACGGCCCGACTGCGGTCGAAATTTTTACACCTGACCACCCCCTGCCAAGCTGTCGTGCGGCGCGGATTGCCGCCAGCGGACAGATTGTCTGAAGCGCAGCAAGTTTCTGTCCGCCAAGGCAAGCCGCGCGGCACGACAGCCTCGAACAAATTCCAAATACGCTAACGCTTTTTTCCACTTTTAACCCTTGCCTCACATCCCCCCCCTTCGTATAGTAAGGCACCCTACCCGCAGGAGAAAAACCCATGCAGCAACCTGACTTCGATCGCGAACTGGCCCGCGCCAGCATCGACACCATCCGCCTGCTCGCCGCCGACATGGTCGAAAAAGCCCAGTCCGGCCATCCCGGCACCCCGATGGAAGCGGCGCCGATCGCCTACCTGCTCTACACCCGGCACCTGCGCCACAACCCGGCCAACCCGGCCTGGCCCGGCCGCGACCGCTTCGTCCTCTCCTGCGGCCACGCCTCGGCCCTGCTCTACAGCATGCTGCACCTGACCGGCTACGCGTTGTCGCTGGACGACCTCAAGAACTTCCGTCAGCTCGGCAGCCCCACCGCCGGCCACCCCGAATTCGGCCATGCCCCCGGCATCGAAACCACCACCGGCCCCTTGGGCCAGGGGATCGCCGTGGCCGCCGGCATGGCCATGGGCGCCCGCTTCCTGCAACAGCGCGTCAGCAAGGAGTTGTTCGACTACAACGTCTATGCCCTCTGCTCCGACGGCGACCTGATGGAAGGGGTGGCCGCCGAGGCCGCCTCCCTGGCCGGCCATCTGCGCCTGGGCAATCTGGTCTGTCTCTACCTCGACAACAAGATCACCATCGAGGGGGACACCGACCTGGCCTTCACCGAGGATGTCGGCACCCGCTTCCTCAGCTACGGCTGGCAGGTGCTGCGCGTCGAAGGGGAGAACGTTGCCGAGCTTGACCGGGCCATCGCCAAGGCCAAGCATTCGCCGCGCCCCTCCTTGATCATCGCCCGCTCGCACATCGGCTTCGGCGCCCCCACCAAGCAGGACAGCCACGACGCCCACGGCGCCCCGCTGGGCAGCGACGAACTGAAGGGTACCAAGCGCGCCTTCGGCCGCGATCCGGAAGCCAGCTTCGCGATCCCTAATGATGTCGCCGCCCACATGGACGCCGCCAAGACCCGTGGGGCGGTGCTGGAGTCGGGTTGGCAGGACGCATTCAAGCGCGAGGTCACCAAAAACCAGACGCTGGCCGAATGGCAGCTGATCGCTGACGGCAAGCTCCCCGCCGGCTGGGATACCCTTCCCGAATTTGCCCCCGGCGAAAAGCTGGCGACCCGTCAGGCTAGCGGCAAGGTCCTCAACGCCCTCGCCGACAAGCTGCCGCTGCTCCTCGGCGGTTCCGCCGACCTCGGTCCGTCGAACAACACCAATCTGAATGGCGAGCAATCGTTCACCGCCTGCACCGTCGGCCGCAATATCCACTTCGGGGTGCGCGAACATGCCATGGGCGCCTTCATGAATGGCCTGGCTCACACCCCGGGGCTGATCCCCTTTGGTGGCACCTTCATGATCTTTGCCGACTACATGCGCCCACCGATGCGCCTTGCCGCGATGATGGGACTCGGCACCGTCTATGTGCTGACCCATGATTCCATCGGTCTCGGCGAGGACGGCCCGACCCACCAGCCGATCGAGCAGCTTCCCAACCTGCGCGCCGTGCCGAACCTGAATGTGATCCGTCCCTGCGATGCCGGCGAGACCGCCGAGGCCTGGAAGGCGGCGATTGCCAACCGCCGCGGACCAACCGCGTTGATCCTCTCCCGCCAGGCACTGCCCACACTCGACCGCGAGGTTTTCGGAGCGGCGGACGGAGTGCAAAAAGGCGGATACGTGCTGGCCCGGGAAGAAGGGGTGCTGAAGGCGTTGATCGTCGCCAGCGGCTCGGAAGTCCCGCTGGCTCTGGCGGCGCGCGAGCAGCTGCAGGCGGAGGGTCTCGGCGTGCGCGTTGTCTCCCTGCCGTGCTGGGAACTGTTCGAGCAGCAGACGCAGAGCTACCGCGACGAGGTATTGCCGCCGGCCTGCACCAAGCGGGTTGCGGTGGAGGCCGCCTCAACCTTTGGCTGGGAACGCTACGTCGGGCGCTGCGGCAGGATCGTCGGCATGACCGGCTTCGGCGCCAGCGGCCCGGCCGGCAAGCTGTTCGAGCACTTCGGCTTCACCGCCGACAATGTGGCAAAACAGGTAAGGGAATTGTTGAAGTAATTTCCTCCCCTCTCCCTCGGGGAGAGGGTGGCCTTCAGGCCGGGTGAGGGGTAAAAACACGAAAGGCGACCCGAACCGGGTCGCCTTTCTTCGTTTCAGCGAGGGCATGGCACGCCATGCCCCTACGATTTATTACCGCTTCGCCACCTCTGCCGACGACTGGGCCTTGTCCTTCGCCGCATAAAGCTCAAAGGCCGTATCGAGCATCGTTTCCGCCAGTTTCCAACGGTTCTTGGCCCGCAGCAGGACAATCAGCACTTCCACTCCATCGCGCTCCGCCAAGGCGACCAGACACCGTCCGGCTTCCGGCGTATAGCCGGTCTTGACACCGACCATTCCATCGTATTTCGGCAGTAGCTTGTTACTGTTCTCCAGTTTGAAGCGGCGTTTGCCATTGACGGTACGGATTTCGTAACGGACCTTCGAGACCAGTTCGCGGAACATCGGCCTGGCCAGCGCCGCCTCGGTCATGATCACCAGGTCGTTGGCCGTCGTGTAATGGTCGGGGTCGTGATGGCCGGCTGCGTTGGTA
>JAMPXI010000137.1 GCA_023701265.1 Desulfuromonadales bacterium
AGCCGGCCGAGTTCAACTCCTACGGCTCGCGGCGCGGCAACCACGAGGTGATGATGCGCGGCACCTTCGCCAACGTCCGTCTGCGGAACGAACTGGCGCCGGGGACCGAGGGGTGCGTCACCAGGCACATCCCCTCCGGCGAGCAGACCAGCATCTATGCTGCCGCCATGCGCTACCAGGCAGAAGGGGTGCCGCTGATCGTGGTGGCCGGCAAGGAGTACGGCACCGGGTCGAGCCGCGACTGGGCGGCCAAGGGGGTCCTGCTGCTCGGGGTCAGGGCGGTGCTCGCCGAGAGCTTCGAACGGATCCACCGCAGCAATCTGATCGGCATGGGGGTGCTGCCACTGCAGTTCAAACCCGGCACGACCCGCAAGACCCTGGAACTGGACGGCAGTGAGCTGTTCGCCATCGCCGGGCAGGACGGCCCACTGGTCCCCGGCCAGGAGCTGCTTCTGACGATCCGGCGCGCCGATGGCCGGGTCGATGCGGTGCCGCTCGTCTGCCGTCTCAACACCGCCGACGAGGTGGCCTACTTCAATGACGGCGGCATCCTGCATCATGTGCTGCGCAGGCTGATCCGGTAAAGGCCGCCACCATCTCCCGCGCCCTACGGCTCAAAGCCGAGGGGATCCCCTTCCTGTCGAGACAATCCTTTCTTTCCTTTCTCGTGTCGCCACGCGACACGAGAAAGGACAAATGAGCAAAAATCCACCTCGCAAAGTAGCAATGATCCTCCCCAAAAGTAGCATTCCGCCAATTGTCGCGCATGAGTGCGGATGATTGAATGTAAAAACCGAAGTATCGCCGCCCGGGGTCGAATTGTTGGGCTGGCGTGCGGGAAACGCGACTCACCGGAGGATTCCTTATGATGAAAGCTTTGCCTGCCTTTTTGCTCTTCACCCTGCTGCCGGTGCTCAGCTCTGGCACGGAAACGGCCAAGCCCGTCACTGAAGCAGGGAAGGTCAGCTACAGCGTCGGCTACCAGGTCGGCGGCGACTTCCAGCGTCAGGGGTGGGAGATTGACTCCGACGCGCTGGTCCAGGGAATCCGCGACGCCATCAGCAAGAGCGAACCGCAACTGTCCCAGGCAGAGATGAATGCCACCCTGATGAATCTGAAGAAGAAGCTGGTGGCCGAACAGCAGTCCGCGAAGAAGCAGTCCGATGCGGCCTTCCTGACCGCGAATGCCAAGCAGCCGGGGGTCACGGTGTTGCCAAGCGGGGTGCAATATCGCGTCCTGCAGGAAGGCTCCGGCAGGAAACCCGCCGCGCAGGACAGCGTTAGCCTCATCTACCGGGTCTCCCGCGCCGACGGCACGCAGATCGGCAGTACCGAGCCGGGCAAACCGAAATCCTATCCGGTGGCCAAGGCGGTTCCCGGCCTGCAGGAGGTTTTGCAGCTGATGGCGGAAGGGGCGAAGTGGCAGATCGTCATCCCTCCCGGCCTGGCGACCGGCGATCGCGAGCCGTTGGACGATATGGGTGTCATCATCTACGACCTGGAACTGGTTTCAGTCCAGCCTGCAACATAGCAAACAAGTGAGCAATCAAGTCAGTAGTTCCTCAACCCACAAATGGAGGTCGAGATGATGACACGAACAACATGGAAGACCGGGGTGGTAGCCGTCGCCGTTCTGGTGATCGGCATCCTCATCCACTGGTCGACGGCCTGGGCGGCCCCGATTCCGGGCGGCACCCTCGACCCGACAATCGTTCCCAAGTATGTCACCCCGCTGGTCATCCCGCCGGTCATGCCGGCCACCACCGTTGCTCCCCCGGCAGGGCAGCCAACGGCCAACTATGACATCGCCGTGCGGCAGTTCCAGCAGCAGATCCTGCCGGGGGGGGTCTGGAACACGCTGAACGGCCGAACCGACCCGTTCGGGCCGACCACTGTCTGGAGCTACGGTCGGGCCGAGGATCCGCTCCCTGATTCGACGGCGCTCGGCGGTGCCGCCGGGGTGGCCCCGGCTCCCAATTCGACCTTCAATTACCCGGCCTTCACCCTGGAAAACACCAGCGGGGCAACGACCACGGTGCGCTGGATCAACGACCTGGTCGATCCGGCGACCGGCAACTATCGCCCCCACCTGTTCACGGTGGACCAGACCCTGCACTGGGCCAACCCCACCGGTGCCGGCTGCATGCCGGCCACCCCGACGATGACCGACTGCATGACCATGAACCCCGCCCCCTATACCGGGCCGGTGCCCCTGGTGACCCATCTCCACGGCGCGCATGTCAATCCGGACAGTGACGGCTATCCCGAAGCCTGGTGGCTCCCCGGCGCCAACAACATCCCGGCCGGCTACGTCGCGACCGGCAGCGTCTACACCCAGGCCAACAATGCCAACACGGTTGCCGGCTCCGCCTACTACAGCTACGCCAACACCCAGCCGGCCAGCACCCTCTGGTATCACGACCATGCCCTCGGCATGACCCGGCTCAACGTCTATGCCGGCCCGGCCGGCTTCTGGCTCATCCGTGGCGGCGCCAACGATCTGGCCACGGGGCTTCCCCGCCCGGCGCCGGGACTGAATGTGGACGGCACCCCCCAGGATGTCAACGACCTTACCCTGGCATCGGTGCGCAACCAGATCCGCGAGATCCCGCTGGCGATCCAGGACCGTTCCTTCGACTATAACCCGGCGACCGGGGCCACCGCCCTCTTCTACCCGAACGGTCGCGCCTTCTTCGACGGCTTCACCGGGCCGTTCATCGACCAGACCATGATGTCGGACATCCCGCCGTTCTGGAACCCCGAGGTCTTCTTCAACACCATGGTGGTCAACGGCAGCACCTGGCCGAAACTGGATGTCGCCGCCGAGCGCTATCGTCTGCGGCTGCTCAACGGCTGCAACTCGCGCACCCTGAACCTGTCGATGAAAGTGGTGGTCGATGCCGGTCTTGACGGCATCAACGGTACCGCCGACGATACGCTCGGTGCCGAAATCCCCTTCTTCCAGATCGGTGCCGAACAGGGGTTCCTCCCCCAGGTGGCGATGATCCGCACCGGGTTTTCGACACCGCTCTCCGGCAACGGCACCCTGCCGCTGCCGGCCAATGAGACCCCGCTTCCCAGTCAGTGGCAGGCGCTGCTGATGGGGCCGGCCGAGCGCGCCGACGTGATCGTCGATTTCTCCGGAATGGCGAACGGCACCCGCGTCCGCATCTTCAACACGGGCCCCGACGCCCCGTTCGGCGGATTTCCCTTGGTGCTGACTCCTGCCGACGTCGCCGATCCCGGCACCACCGGCCAGGTGATGGAATTTGTGGTCAATACGGCGATTCCCGCCGGCGCGGCGAGCACTGCTCCCGCGAGCCTGAGCCTTCCCGCCGAGGCCGGCCTCGGTGCCGCCAGCAACACGCGCCAGCTCTCTCTCAACGAACTGGGTTCGGATCAGGTTTGCGTGGAGGTCGATCCGATTGCCGGGGCGATCGTCGGCACGCTCTTCAGCACCACCCCCGGCGACCCCACGTTCCTGACCCAATGTACAACGGCTAATCAGCCCGTTGCCGCCGGCAACGTTGCCGAACCGATGGGACCCCGGCAGGCACAGCTGGGCACCGTGACCGCCGGGATGGCCATGCCGATGACATGGTCCGACCCGATCACCGAGTATCCGCTGCTGAACAGCACCGAGGTCTGGGAGATCTTCAACACCACCATGGACGCCCACCCGATCCATCTGCATCTGGTGCGGTTTGAAGTCGTTGATCGCCAGGACATCGACATGATGACGCTGGCGCCGATCGCCGGGACGGTTACCTCTCCGCTCGCCAACGAGGCGGGCTACAAGGACACCGTGGTGGCGTTCCCCGGCCAGGTGACCCGCATCAAGGCCAGGTTCGACATCGCCGGCCTCTATGTCTGGCACTGCCACATTGTCGAGCATGAGGACAACGAGATGATGCGGCCCTTCATGGTCGTCGCATCGGCAGCGGCCACCGGCGTCACGCTGGCCCCCGCGATCACGACCCCCAGCCCGCAGCCGGTCGGCCCGATATTCACCTTCACCGCCAACGCGACCGGCGGTGATCCCACCGGTCCCTACGAATACGAGTTCTCGTGGCAGCCGGCGGCTGGCGGCGCAGTCTGGACCGTTGGGCAGGCCTATTCGCTGAGCCCATCGTGGGACTGGAATACCACGGCCCTTGCGCTGGTCCCGGGAGACTACAACATCCGCGTCCTCACCCGGCACGTCGGCAACCCGGCGGCCTTTGAATCCCAGAACACCATAATCTACACCCTTACCACGCCAGGCCCAGGCTCTCTCTTTATCCTGACGGTGAATGCCGGACACGGGGGAACCATTACCCCGTCAGGGCCAGTCGTCAACGTACTGCCGGGCTCAAACCAGACCTTCACCATAACGCCATTGGCAAACTTCAGCATTCTCGACGTCCTGATCGATAACGTTTCGCAGGGTGCCGCGACAACCAGCTGGACGTTCACCAATGTGTTGGCTGACCACAGGATTGACGTGCTGTATGTGCCATTGACTGACGGGGCCTTTGTCAGTCAGCTCTACCAGGATTTCCTCAACCGCACAGCGGACACCGCTGGTTTAGCGTATTGGACTCAGCAGCTTGCTACCGGCGGCAGCACGCGGCCGCAGGTCGCTGAGCAGTTCCTGCTTTCGCCGGAGTTCGCTCAGGCAATCGCTCCGATTGACCGACTCTACTCCGCCTATTTCCTGCGTATCCCCGACTATGCCGGCCTGATGTTCTGGGTCAACGCCTATGCCGCCGGGACGCCTATCGATCAGATTTCCAACAGCTTTGAGCAGTCCCCGGAATTCATTGCCCTTTACGGAGCGCTGACCAACGCTGCTTTCGTGACGCAAATCTACCAGAACATCTTCAACCGGGCCCCCGATGCCGAGGGTCAGGCGTTCTGGACGGGAATGCTGGATACGGGGGCCTTGTCTCGTGGCACGGTTATGCTGTTCTTCTCCGAGTCCGCGGAGAACCTGGTGTATATGGCCAATGATGTTTACGTGACCATGACCTACATAGGGTTGCTGCGCCGGGCACCCGATCAGGCAGGATTTACTTTCTGGGTCAGCCATATGGACGGAGGTCAGACCGGACAGACCCTGATCAGGGACTTCATCAGCAGTATCGAGTATGCGGCCCGCTTCGGGCTCTAAGAAGACGGCTCTGCAACTGAAGCCTGTTGCACCAGGCGAGCCGGGGAGGTCAATGGATCCCCCCGGCTCCAGGTAGAGAGCAAAATCCCCGCTGCAAGGCGGGGATTTTGCTCTTTTGGCTTTGTATGCGGGGCGTCAGGCAGACTGGGCTAACACCAAAAGCTGAACTGCGGGCCACCGCCCTTGCCGCAGGTAGGATGCTTTACGAGAAGCAAGACCATCCATCCCGTCCTCGCCTTTTGCGATTTGTCAGGAACCGGGTTTCCACCGGAAGCCACAAGCCTTGCATATGAGGCCAAATCTGCCAGGTGTTGCAAGAAGAAGCCCGAAGCTCAATATGATGAGTGCCCAGATGAGCCAATTACTTTTCTGCGGGGAGAAGTCCTGACTTTGGCAGGCTGGGCAGCGAATGACTTCTTGATTGCCTTCGGCTGGCTGGTAATGGGCGCGCAGTATCGCTACGGCATCCTCGGCCTGCGATGACAGTACCTGCAATCTGACCCCGCCATGCAATGCCAACGATGGCCTGATGCTGGAAGCGTGGGAGTTTAGGAGAAATGCCTGAATTTGTGAGGACTCAAGCAACGCCTTGGCCGACTCTGCTGCGAACGAGCTGTCGAAAGAAGCAATGGTGATCAATTCATCGCTCATTCGTCGGCTCCTAGCGTATTTGAGCTGAGCAGCGGACCACCGAAAAATCGAGCGGCACCGTATTTTTCGAAAAGCAAGACCGTATCATCCGTCCGCTCGGCGACTTGTTAGCCAAGTCAGCTTGCCATGCGAAGTTTCACAATGGCTTTATGCGGCCGACTCAGGGCTAGATCGTAGGTTGCCTGCAGGTTGAGCCAGAACTCTGGGGTGGTGTCGAGAGCCTGGGCGAGTAGCCAGGCAGTTTCCGAGGTGATGCCCCTTTTGCCGCGTACAATCTCGTTGACCCGCTGCACGGGTACTTTGATGTGCGCTGCAAACGCAACCTGGCTGATGCCAAGCTCGTCGAGGAATTCCTCTTTCAAAATTTTTCCGGGGTGAGCCGGTACGCGATGTGTGGGAATCATGGTGCTTCTCCTTAAAGTTTTCAGTGATAGTCGGTAACACTCACCTCATAAGCGTTACCATCTTTCCATCGGAAGATGATGCGCCATTGGTCATTGACTCGAATGCTGTGAAAACCTTTGAGATCGCCGCCCAACACCTCCAGACGGTTGCCGGGAGGGGAGCGGAGATCCAAAACGTCGTGCGCGGCATTGAGCATGTCCAACTTGTTGAGGGCTCTGGAGATAACTTCTGGCGGCAAGCGTCTGAGACCCTTGTCGCTGGCACCGTGATATAGCGCCTCTGTCAATTTGTCACCAAAAGATACGATCATGAAATGTCGCCCTCCGAAGACATTTTAACGCTATCCGTGATGCCGTGCAAGCGTGTATTCTATTGTAGGAAGGTGGGAGACTTGGCTAACG
>JAMPXI010000138.1 GCA_023701265.1 Desulfuromonadales bacterium
CTTACCACGTCTGCCGAAGTCGCGGCCCTGGCTCTTGAGCTGCGCGGCGAAACGATTATTGCCGTCGACCTGGAAGCCGATTCGATGCACCGTTATCGGGAGCGGGTCTGCCTGATGCAGCTGTCGACCTCCCGGCGGACCGTGCTGATCGACCCGCTGCCGGGGGCCGATCTGGCACCGCTGGCCGGGATCTTCGTCGATCCGGCGGTGCGCAAGATCTTCCACGCCGCCGACTATGACCTGCGCTCCCTCTATCGCGACTTCCGCCTGGAGGTGCGCGGCCTGTTCGACACCATGATCAGCGCCCAGCTGCTCGGCGAGGAGAAGATCGGCCTGAATGATGTGCTCGGCAAATATTTCGGGGTCACCCTCGACAAGCGCTTCCAGCGGGCCGACTGGTCGATGCGGCCGCTCCCCCCGGAGATGATCGTCTATGCGGCCGAGGACACCCGTCATCTGCACCGGTTGGCGGAACTGTTCGAGGCCAAATTGCTGGAGCTGGGGCGACGCGATTGGGCGGCGGAGGAATTCTCGTTGCTCGAGCAGGTGCGTTTCAGCGAAGTCGAGCGCGGTCCGCTCTGCCTGCGGCTCAAGGGTGCCGGCCACCTTGACCGCCGTCAGTTGGGGGTGTTGGAAGAGCTGCTGCAATGGCGCGAGCGGGAGGCCGAGCGTCGCGACCGGCCCCCTTTCCAGGTGATCGGCAATGCCATCCTGTTGGCCCTGGCGAAGGAGTCCCCGCGCACGGCCACCGCCCTGGCGTCTGTCGCTGAACTCCCCGAGCGGTTGCGCGACCGCCACGGCCGCGAGTTGCTGGCGGCCATCGCCCGCGGCATGGAACTGCCCGGCAGCGACCTGCCGGTATGGCCAAAAACGCCGCGCCAGGAGCGCGACCCGGCGGTTGAAGTGCGCCTGACGGCGCTCAAAAACTGGCGCCGCGAGAAGGCGGCGGCGCTGGCCATCGATCCCGGGGTGTTGATCAACAACGCCCTGCTTGAACTGCTGGCGCGCGAAAACCCGCCCACGGCTGTGCAGCTGGACGGCCTCCCCGGCTTGAAAAGCTGGCAGCGGCGGGAGTTCGGCGCGGAGCTGCTTGCCAGGTTGCGGGCGCCGGCATGAACAAGCGCTGGCGTCTCTGTGGCCTGTGCCTGGCAGTCCTCCTGCTGGCAGTCGGCAGCGGGCGCGCCGAAGTTGGCCTGCCGTCCGGCTGGCAAGGCGTGTTCACGGAGCTTGCCGCCTCGACCGATCCGGGGGCGCGGGTGGTGAAAATCAGCGAGAAATTTCTCGGCACCCCCTACCGCGCCCGCACCCTGATTGGCGGAGCCGATATCCCCGAGCAGCTGGTTGCAGAGTTCGGCGGTGTCGATTGTTTCACCCTGCTCGACTACGTCGAGGCGCTGCGGCGCAGCGCCACCCCGGACGATTTTCCGGCGCGCCTGGTCGAGGTGCGCTACCGCGACGGGATCATCGCCTGGGACCACCGCCGGCATTTTTTCACCGATTGGGCGGCTGCGCCTGATGGCCGCATTGTCGACGTGACCGTCGAGGTTGGCGGCAATCAAACCCGGCGGGCGATCAAGCAACTCAATCGCAGTGCCGCCGGCACCCGGCTCCTGGCTGGAGTGGAGGTGCGGGAACGGCCCGTTTCGCTCATCCCGCCGCAGGCGCTTGATGCCAGCGTATCCAGCCGTCTGCGCTCCGGCGATTACCTGGGAATCTATGCGCCCGAAGAGGGACTGGATGTCTCCCACGTCGGCATCGTCATCCGCCGGGATGACCATTTGTACCTGCGCCACGCTTCTTCCCGCCGCGAGTCCGGCCGGGTCATCGACAGCGATCTTGCCGCCTATCTCGCCGGCAAGTCCGGAATCGTGATCCTGCGTCCCCGTTGAGCTCATGAAAAAACTGCAGGTCTTTGCCCACCACGAGCGCCCTTTTGCAACCATGCTCAAGGAACGCTTCGCGACCGAGGGGATCGTCTGCCTGGTGCGCAACGACGAACTGTCGACGGCACTGGGGGAAATCCCTTTCGTGGAGTGTTACCCGGAACTGTGGGTGGTCGATGACGAAGTTTACCCGCGGGCGCGGTTGCTGCTGGAACAGTGGCTGGCGGAGGCTGCGGAACCGACGGCGAAGTGGCGTTGCCCAAATTGCGGTGAACGGATAGAGGGGCAGTTTCAGTCTTGCTGGAAATGCGGTGGAGAGAACCCCGACTGATCAAAAATGCCCGGGGGCAAGGCGCCAGTAAGGCAGTGACTAGTAACTGGTAACGAGTTAAAACCAAAAGGCAAAGGGGTTTGCTAGTCACTGGTCACTAGTCACTGGTTTCCCGCCGCAGATGGGCGTTTTTCATCTGCCGATTCCAGGTTCCGTTTGCGTCCTTGGATCCAACAGCCGCGTCAGTTCGTCCTCGGGGAGAATATTCATCTCCAGGGCGACGGCGCGTACCGTCCGGCCGCTGGCATAGGCTGCCTTGGCGATCTCCGCCGCCCGGTCGTAACCGATCACCGGGGCCAGCGCCGTACACATTGCCAGGCTCTCTTCCACCATGGCTTCGCAGCGCTCGCGGTTGGCCTCCAGGCCCTGCAGACAGCGGGTGGTGAAGAGGGTCACCGCGTTGCTGAGAAGGTCAATTGACTGCAGCAGATTGTGGGTGATGACGGGCATCATGACGTTCAGCTCGAAATTCCCCAACATCCCCCCCAGCGCCACCGTGGCATCGTTGCCGACTACCTGGGCACAGACCTGCATCAGGCTTTCGGCCATGACCGGATTGACCTTGCCGGGCATGATCGAGCTTCCCGGCTGGACCGCGGGGAGACGCAGCTCGCCGAGGCCGCAGCGCGGACCGCTGCCAAGGAAGCGAATATCGTTGGCGATCTTGAAGAGCGCCACGGCCGTGGTCCGCAGCGCGGCGCTGGTCACCACCACCTGCTCCTTGCCGGCCTGTGCGGCAAAATGGTCGCGGGCCTCGCGCAGGTGCAGGCCGGTGACTTCCGAGAGATTGGCGATCACCTTCTGGGCAAATTCCGGATGGGTGTTGATGCCGGTTCCCACCGCGGTGCCGCCGAGTGGCAATTCGCCGAGCCCATCGAGAGAGCGGGCCAGTTCGCCGCCGCCGATTGCCACCTGGCGAAAATAGCCGCCGAAGATCTGGCCGAGCCGCACGGGCGTGGCATCCTGCAGATGGGTGCGGCCGATGGTGATGATGTCGTCGAACGCGAGCGCCTTCTCGCCGAGTGCCTTCTGCATGCCGGTCAGGGCGGGGATCAATCGTTCGCGGATTTCCATCGCCGCGGCCAGGTGCATCGCCGTGGGGATCACGTCATTGCTTGACTGACCAAGATTGACGTGGTCATTCGGGTGCACCACCTGGCTGTCGGCCAGTGTGCCGAGCAACTGGCGGGCGCGGTTGGCCAGCACCTCGTTGGCATTCATGTTGGTGCTGGTCGCCGAACCGGTCTGGAAGATATCGAGGGGGAAGTGGGTATCGAGAGAGCCGCTGACCATCTCGGCGGCCGCCGTGGCAATCGCCTGGGCGCGCCAGTCGTCGAGCAGGCCGAGTTCCAGGTTGACGTAGGCCGCCTGCTCCTTGATCATCCCCAGTGCCCGCAGGAACGGTCGCGGGAAAGTCAGTCCCGAGATCGGGAAATTCTCGATGGCACGGGCCGTCTGGGCGCCATACAGCGCCTCAGCCGGGACCGTCATCGGGCCAAGCGAGTCATATTCGGTGCGGGTATCGGACATGGGCAATCCGTGGTGGATGAAAAAGCCAAAAGATATAGAAAGTGCTTGTTTTTGCAAGCATAGCAACCCTGGTCCGACTGTCAACAGTCTTCTTTCGTTGTGTTTAGTCTGCCGAAACAGATTTTAGTATCGCTAAAGAAGAGGCTCCGTTACAATTATTGCATGTCAACCCTCGCCCTGCTGCTCATCATCATCTCCGCGGTGATGCACGCCTTCTGGAACCTGCTGGTCAAGCGCAGCCGGGACAAAACCGTGTTCATCTGGTGGATGTTTATCGCCTCCGGTTTGCTGATGAATCTGGCCCTCCCTTTTGCCGGATCGTTTCCGCCCATGGATGCCCGGCTGTTCGGCCTGGTCGTGGCCGGCAGTGCCTGTTTCGTCCTGTATCACCTGTTCAATGGCCGGGCTTATCGCAGCGGCGATCTGTCGCTGACCTACCCGCTCTCGCAGACCTCCATGCTCTGGGTCCCGCTGTGGGGCGCGCTGATCCTTGACGAGCGCTTTACCTGGCCGGGAGTGGCCGGGATCGCGCTGATCATTGCTGGCGTCTGGTGCGTGCAGCTGCGGGCCCTGGCCTGGCGCGAGGCGATCCGGCCGCTGCGAAATCTCGGGGATCCGGCGGTACAGGCTGCTCTGGCCGCCGGTTTCATCTACTCGATTGGCTCGATCATCGACAAGACCGGGGTGACCGGCTACGACCCGTTCCACTTCACCTACCTGCTGGTTGTCTGCATGTTTCTGCTGATGAGCCTCAACCTGGCCCGTCCTCGCTACCATGGTCGCATCCTCGCCGAATGGCGCCACAGCCGCGCCCTGATTCTCCTCTCCGGCCCGGTGATGATGGGTTCCTTCATGACCTTCCGCTACGGGCTCAAACTCGCGCCGGTCAGCTACGCAGTCCCCGTGCGCCAGGTGAGCATCCTGGTCGGCGTACTGATCGGTACCCTCTTTCTCGGCGAGGAGTGCGGCCGGATCCGGGTTGTCGCCGCCCTGCTGATCCTCGTCGGCGTCGCCCTGATCCGCCTCGGTTGAAGTTTTTTTGAAGCAAAGAGATTGGCCGCAGATCAAGGCGGATCAAATCTGATCAAGCATAAGCAGAAGCAGAGGCTTTATGGTTTTAAACCTCGAGGCTTCTGGGTTGATCCGCTTTTTCCGGTTTTATCTGCGGCTAAGTTTAAAAAGACTTATTCTTTACGTCTCTGGTCAAATTGACTTTGCACCCCGTCCGGCTTTGCGGCTAGAATGCTGCATTGCCTGCCTTGCGGGGTCTTCATGAAAAACATCGCCCACTTCCTTTTCGAACTCGGCATGCTCAAGCGCACGCCGCGCACCGGTTTCCAGTTCCTCGGCTCGGGAGCCGAAACGGTCGCCGAGCATATCTTCCGTGCCAGTCTGATCGGCTATACCCTGGCGCGGCTGGACGGTCAGGCCGATGCCGGGAAGGTGCTGCTCCTCTGCCTGTTTCACGACATCCCCGAGGCCCGCACCGGCGATCTGAACTACGTCAACAAGAAGTACGTGAGCGCCGACGAAGCCAAGGCGGTCGAGGATCTCGCCCGCACCCTGCCGTTCGGCGACGACTACCGCGCCCTCCACGCCGAATTTACCGGGAAACAGACGCGCGAATCACTGCTCGCTCACGATGCCGACCAACTGGAGATGATCCTGGCGCTGAAAGAGCATAAGGATCTCGGCAACCGCTACGCCGACGAGTGGTACCCGTTCAACCTGCAGCGGCTGCAGACCGAGGTCGCCAAACGCCTTGCCGAGACGATCTGGACCACGGATTCCAGCCGCTGGTGGTTCGATGGCGACAGTGACTGGTGGGTGACCGGGGAACGCCCGAAGGCACCGGAAGCTTGACCATTTCCTGCTGAAAATGATAGAAATCGGCCCGGTCTGATGACCGTGGAGACTTCCTGATGCTCGATATTCGCTATCTGCGCGACAATCTGGACGAAGCCGAAACCCGCCTGCACACCCGCGGCGAAGCCGTGGGCCTGGCGCCGTTCCGTGCCCTCGATGCCCGCCGCCGGGCACTGCTCGGCGAAGGCGAGGCGCTCAAAGCCGAGCGCAACAGCGTCTCCGCGCTGATTGGCCGGACCAAGGACAAAAGCCAGGTGCAGGGGGAGATGGCGCGCATGAAAGAGGTTTCGGCGCGCATCAAGGCACTTGATGACGAGCTGCGCCAGGTCGAAGAGGAACTGCGCGGCCTGCTGCTGACCATGCCGAACCTCCCCGATGCCGCCTGTCCGGCCGGCAGCTCCGATGCCGACAATCCCGAGGTGCGCCGCTGGGGGACGCCGCGCACCTTCGATTTCGAGGCGAAAGCACACTGGGACCTTGGTGAAAGCCTGGGGATTCTCGACTTCGAACGTGCCGCCAAGCTGGCCGGGGCGCGTTTCTGTGTGGGCATGGGGGCCGGGGCGCGGCTGGAGCGGGCGCTGATCAACTTCATGCTCGACCTGCACACCGACGGCGGCCGCTATTGCGAGGTGCTGCCGCCGTTCATGGTCAACCGCGACACCATGACCGGGACCGGCCAGCTGCCGAAGTTCGAAGCCGACCTGTTTCATCTCGACGAGCCCGATTACTTCCTGATCCCGACGGCGGAAGTGCCGGTGACCAACCTGTACCGCGACGAGATCCTGGACGGGACGCAGCTGCCGCTGTGCTACGCTGCCTACACTCCCTGCTTCCGCAAGGAGGCCGGTGCGGCAGGCCGCGATACCCGTGGGCTGATCCGCCAGCACCAGTTCAACAAGGTGGAACTGGTCAAGTTCACCCGTCCCGAGGACTCCGACACGGAGCTGGA
>JAMPXI010000139.1 GCA_023701265.1 Desulfuromonadales bacterium
CGCTCGAGCACCACCTCCACGGCGCCCTTGGTGAACGAGACGACTTTCCCTCCCTCCCAGGCGTGGAACGTGGTCATCAGCTTGCGCTCGGCGTCGAAGGGCAGTTCCGCGAGCCGCGGGTGTCGCTGTTCCAGCACCGATTTCGGATAACCGCTCTCGGCGGCAAGCGTGTAGAGTGCCGCCTCGGTCGGGTCGCCGATGACCGCACCGGCAGCGTCCTGCTTCGCATCGTTGGAGAGGCCCACCGCAGTCAGCAGGATGGGCAGAGGCCGGCCGGCGAGTGTGTCGGACGACTCCGCAGCCGGAGTGTCGCCCAGCTCTCCCTTGGGAATGAGCCGGCCGTCGGCGTACACCTCTTCCACGGCCATCCGGTTCATCGTCAGGGTGCCCGTCTTGTCCGAGCAGATGAAGGTCACCGACCCCAGGGTCTCGACGGCCGGGAGTTTGCGCACCAGGGCGTTCTGCCGGACCATTTTCTTGGCGCCGAGGGCCAGTGAGATCGTGATCACCGCCGGGAGCGCTTCCGGGATCGCCGCGACCGCCAGCGAGACGGCCGTCAACAGCATCAACAGCGGCGACTCGCCGCGGAGAATGCCGACGATGAAGACGATGGCGCAGATGGCAAGTACCGCCAGCGCCAGCTTTTTACCGAAGACAATCAACCGCTTTTGCAGCGGGGTCTTGCCCTCTTCTTCGCCCTGCAGCATCGTCGCGATTCTGCCCAGCTCGGTCTGCATCCCCGTGGCAGTGACAACGCCTGTCCCACGGCCGTAAGAAACAATCGTCCCCTTAAAGGCCAGGTTGGTCCGATCCCCGATCGACAGGCCCTGGTCGGGGAGCACGTCCGGCTGCTTCTCCGCTGGCACGGACTCGCCGGTCAGCGCGGCTTCTTCGACCTTGAGTTTCACGGTTTCGATCAGACGCAGGTCGGCCGGCACGACGTTCCCCGCTTCAAGGTGCACGACGTCGCCGGGAACGAGGTCGCCCGCGGGGATCGCCCCCGGAACGCCGTCCCGGACGACGGTCGCCAGGGAGGCAGCCATCTTCTTGAGAGCGGCCATCGCTTTCTCGGCACGGTACTCCTGGCTGAACCCGAGGGCGGCGTTGAGCACCACGATCACGATGATGGCGATAGTGTCCGCGACCTCGCCAAGGACGCCGGCGAGCACGGCGGCAGCGATCAGCACGATAATCATGAAGTCCTTGAACTGGTCGAAGAACATCCCCATCAGGGTGCGCTTGCGCTTTTCAATCAGTTCGTTCGGACCATGAACAGCGAGACGCCGGGCAACCTCCGCGGCGGCGAGCCCGGCGGGTCCGCTGCCGAGCGCAGCCAGCGCTTCGTCGGCGCTCAACGAGTGCCACGGATCACGTGACTTCATGTCTGCGCCCACCTTCTCAGTGCGTGTCACCTTTCGGCCTCCTGATCACTGACCATGTCCGTGCTTCATGGACTTCCGGTCAAATTGCAAGTCTATAATAAGCTGCGGTGGATTCAACTGGTTACGGCAACACCCCATTGGTTCACGAGTTCCGCTCCTGGGCGCGGCAAGCAGCGCCCCTGCCAATATCGACGTTGGATATAATAGTGCATCAGGTAACGCCCGGTACCACAGCTGCTTCGGTCAGGCGGAGAGATCGCCATCACCGGAATTTTAGCCTCGCGAAAACGCCCCCTTTCGGCTATCATTTCCCTAATTGGCTATTTCCAACCCGGACAGTCCGATGCCGCATGCCAGAGATACCCCGATCGGGATCACGACGCTGGAAGACATCAGCGCCCTGATTCTCCAGTCGCACGATCTCGACGAGACCTTGCGCAATATCGTCTCGCTGGTCGCCCGCCGCATGAAGGCCGACGTCTGCTCCATCTACCTGCTTGACAACGACCAGAAGACCCTGCGTCTGTGGGCGACCAAGGGGTTGTCGCGTCGCGCCGTCGGCAAGGTAACGATGCAGATCGGCGAAGGGCTTACCGGCATGGCGGCCCAGGAACGCCATCCGGTAGCCATCATGGAACCGGAAAGTCACCCGCGTTACCGCTACTTCAAGGAAACCGGCGAAGAAAAGTTCCACTCGTTTCTCGGTATCCCACTGTTCGATCGCAACGCCCCCCTTGGTGTCATCGTATTGCAGACCAAGGCGCTGCGCGAGTTTCGCAAGGAAGAGATCAGCGCGCTCTCGACCATCGCCTTCCAGGTTTCGTCAATCGTGGTCAACGCGCGCCTGCTCGACTCGATCCGTTCCAAGGAAGAGGAAACCCGGCAGGTTGCCGCCCAACTGGCGGTGGCGCGTCAATCGCTCGCGGTTCATGAGCCCCACAAGCATGCCGCCAGCACTTTGACCCTGACCGGCACCATTGCCTATCCCGGCGTTGCCACCGGCCCGGCAGTCATCCTTCAGGAACGGCTTGGCTTTGCCGACATTCTTCACGAGGCCGAGGTCGACGTCGACATTGAGCTGCAGCGGCTTGAAGGTGCCATCGAGAAGACCCGCATTCAAACCCTGTTCCTCGAAAAGCAGGTGGCTGAACGCCTTTCGGAAACCGATGCGGCCATCTTTCACACCCACCTGATGATCCTCGAGGATCGCAGCTTCATCGAAAAGCTCCGCAGCGAAATCCGTTTTGGCTACGGCGCCCCGTATGCCCTCGAAAAGGTGACGTCGGAGTACATCGATGCGTTCAACCGCATGGAAGATGCCTATCTGCGGGAGCGGGCCGCCGACATGGAGGATATCAGCCGGCGCATTCTTTCCAACCTGATGGGCAACGGTACGGACAATCTGCTGCAGATCAGGCGTCCGGGGATCCTGGTGGCCCGCCAACTGCTCCCCTCGGACATGGCGGTCCTTGACCCGGAGCGCATCCTCGGCATCGTCACCGAGGTCGGCGAGCAGAACGCCCATGCGGTCATCATGGCCAAATCGATGGGAATTCCGGCGATGGTCGCGGTCCGCGGCCTGCTCAAGGCGGTCGGCCCGGATGAGGAATTGATCCTCGATGCCAATTCCGGAAAACTTTACATCAGCCCCCCCCCGACGGTTCGCAAGGAGTACCGCCGGCTCATGGCTGACCAGAACCGCGAGCAGAGCAGGCTCGAAGAATTTCGCGATCGTCCGGCACAGACCGCCGATGGGTTGCGAATCAGCCTGCGAGCCAACATCGGCCTGATCAGCGACATCGAGGTCGCCCGCAAGTTCGGCGCCGAAGGGGTCGGCCTCTACCGCACCGAATTCCCCTACATGACCCGCAGCAGTTTCCCGAATCGCGAGGATCAGTATCAGCTCTACCGGCGGGTGGTCGAGGGGTTTGACGGCCAGATGGTCACTATCCGCACCCTCGATATCGGCGGCGACAAGGCACTCCCCTATTTCGCCCCTCCCCACGAGGACAATCCATTCATGGGCTGGCGCTCGGTCCGGGTCTCGCTGGACAACCGGGACATCTTCCGCACCCAGATCGAGGCAATCCTGATGGCCGGGCAGCATGGCCAGGTGCGGCTGCTCTTCCCGATGATTTCCAGTCTCGATGAGCTTCGCGCCTGCCGCGAAGTGATCGATGAAGCCGGCAGAAACCTGAAGCGGGCGAAAATTCCTTATGCTGCCAACCTTCCGGTCGGGGTCATGATTGAAGTCCCCGCAGCGGTTCGGCTGGTTTCGCGACTGGCGCGTGAAGTCGATTTTTTTGCCCTTGGCACCAACGACCTGATCCAGTACATGCTCGCCGCCGATCGCAACAACCCCTTGGTCAGCAAGTACTATGATCCTCTCCACCCGGCCGTACTGCAGGCCATCGCCGAGGTGGTCGCTGCCGCAGACCGGTACGGCAAGGGGGTCTGCCTGTGCGGCGAGATGGCGACCGACCCTGTCAACCTGCTGGTGCTGATGGGGATGGGGTTGCGCGAATTTTCCATGCCGGCACCATACATACCCCGCACCAAGGCATTCCTGCAGAGCGTCCCTGACAGCCTTGTCGCCAGGGCCTGGGAGGAGGCCTCCCGCCTCGACACCAGCGGCGATATCCGCATCTGCCTGGCCCATCTGCTGGACTCTCTCGAGGCGGGTCACTGATCTGCCCGCGGACCCGTTCCGACCGGCGCCCCCCTATTCACCTTACCCGTGCGATTTTGAAGACGATTGGAGGCGCGCCATGACCCGCATCGGTACGCGACCAGTTTTTTAAAGACGTCTGGGGGAGAAGTAAACGGCAGGAACCAACCGGTGTAAAGGGGGGGGGTTAGCGGCGCGGTGTGGATGGCGGTGTTTCCAGCGGCTTGACCGGCACAAATCGGGATTTGCCTTCGTCCCAGCGATAGCCACCGGCATTCCACAGCCGCTCCAGTTCCAGCCAGTCGATATGCACCCCCGCCATCTCATCGACCGTATAGGAAGCCTGTAGCATTTCACCGTCATCGATGCGGGCATCGCCATTGAGGTCGGCCCAGAGAAACGGCGCGACCGCGGCCCGTCCCTCCCCCTGCACCGGCACGGCGGCCTGACTCTCCCCCGATCCGGCAACCACCTCGCCCTGGAAAATTCCGACGCTTCCCGGTTTGGCGGCACGATCGACTTCCACCAGATAGACGACACTTTCCCGACTGTCCCCGGCCTTGACGATCCAGCGCACCATGCCGTTATCATTATCCAGGCTGGATGCCGGCGGATTGGATTGCAGCAGTTTCCAACCTTTCGGCAGATATTCGCGCAGAATGTAACCACCCTCACCGGAACGCTGAGTCAAGCGGACCTGTACCGGGATGGCAAATCCCGGTGCCGCGAAACGCGGGAGAACCCGTTCGGCGGTAATGCTGGCGGGCGGCGGCGGTTGGCGCTCCTGCTGGCGCAAAAGCACCACGACAAGGATAAGCAGCAACAGGGCCATGATACCACCGGCAAAGAACATCGGCAGCCAATTGCGCGGCGCAGGCCCGGGTTCCGCTTCAGGTTCTGGCTCTGGTTTACGCAACAGCTCGGCAAGTTCGACTTCAAGAGCCTCCGCCAGCTTGAGCGCATTGTCGCGACGCATTGATGGATAGCGGTTGTTTTCCCAACGGGAGATGGTGTCCGTGGTAACACCCACCACCTTGCTGACGTACAGCTGGGTCAACCGTTTCTCTTCGCGAATTTGCTTGAGAATTGTCCCGTCGAGGCAGACGCTGGCAGACGTATCCGGAAGCTTTCGACTCATGGCAGTCAGTCTATCAGGGTGTAACTGTCGTGTAAATTGCGTTCTTTCACCCCCTTAACAACTCGACATTTTGTACGTAACTATTCTAAATCACATGATTTTAAATAGACATCGATCGACATTTGACGCGATGTCTGATGTTTTCCTGAAAAAACCCGGTTATAAAAAGAACAACGATAGGAGGCTCTACGGAGCCCAGGCAACCAAACCCCAAAGACAGGAGGAACAAAAAATGAAACGTCTGATCGTCATGCTGATGGTGCTGGTATTCGTAGGCGTAGGCGTGGCCGTTGCGGCCGACACCTACACTTACGAAGCGTCGCAGGGGAAAGTCAGCTTCACCCACAAGGCCCACAGCGACAAGCTGAAGGACTGCTCCAAGTGCCACAAGGGGACCCCGGCCAAGATCGATGTCACCAAAGACGTCGCTCACAAGGACCTGTGCAAGAAATGCCACCAGGAAATGGGCGGCCCCACCAAGTGCGGCGACTGCCACAAGAAGTAAGCGACCGTCCTGTACATTGCAGCACGCAGGGGCGCCGACAACTCGGCGCCCCTGTTCTTTTTCGGCAACTGGACAACAGGGCAACCGGGGTGAGAAGATGAGCCATGGCCTACGATTTCATCTTCTGGGATAACGATGGTGTGCTGGTCGACACCGAGGGGCTTTACTACCAGGCTTCGCGTGAAGCGCTGGCGCGCGTGGACTTCGACCTGACAGCGGAGCAGTTCGCCGCCATCTCCCTGGCCAGCGGTCGCAGCGTGTTCGAACTGGCAACCGACGACCATGACGTCATGGAGGCTCTCCGCCACTGGCGGAACCTTCGTTACAGCGAGTTACTGGGTGGTCGCGACCTGGTTCTCCCCGGCGTTCGCGAAACCCTGGAAGAACTGGCCCCCAGGCTGAACATGGCGGTGGTCACCAGTTCACGGCGTGATCATTTCGAGCTCATCCATGCCGGGTCCGGCTTGCTGGACTTCTTTGCTTTCACCCTTTGCCGGGAAGACTACCGGGAAGCAAAGCCTGCCCCGGAATCCTACCTGCTGGCACTGCAGCGCAGCGGCTGTGCTCCCGAAGCCTGCCTGGTCATCGAAGATTCCCTTCGCGGCATGGCGGCGGCCAAGGCCGCAGGACTGGCCTGCTGGGTCATCCCGTCCAGCCAGACGCAGGGGCAGGACTTTTCGGCGGCTGACCGCGTCCTGGAACAACTTGATGGATTGGCGCGACTGCTGGGATGACCGCGTTGAAAATTCTCATTTTCATCTGATATTTTTCTTGCGTCAGCCTGTCTGGATTTGTTATATAAA
>JAMPXI010000140.1 GCA_023701265.1 Desulfuromonadales bacterium
CTGAGCATTTTGACCAGGTGAAAGAAGGCCCAGAGCAGCGGCAGTCGCGCCGGGGCGACGCCGAGTTCGCCGGCGCGCAGCAGCAGGAAGGCATCGGAGGAGTTGCCCAGGGTGAAGAGCAGCAGGATCAGCAGGTAGGCCCGCAACTGGCCGTGTGGCGGGAGCAGTTTGCCGGAAGATCGTACCGGGACCGAGGGGCGCGGCAACTCGCGTATGCCGACGGCCAGGAGCAGCACCGCCAGCAGGCCGGGGATAGCGGCACACCAGAAGACCGTGCGCAGGTCGAGAGTGAACCAGCCAAGCAGGCCGGCGGCCAGCAGCGGGCCGAGCAGGGCGCCGGCGTGGTCCATGGAGCGGTGGAAGCCGTAGGCGCGGCCGCGCAGTTCGGGTTCTACCGAGTCGGCAATCAGGGCGTCGCGCGGCGAGGTACGGACCCCCTTGCCGATCCGGTCGCAGAAGCGCACGCCGAGGACGAAGGCCGGAGTGCTTGCCAGCGCCACCAGCGGCCGGGCCAATGCGGACAGGCCGTATCCGGCCAGCACCAGCGGCTTGCGCCGGCGTACCCGGTCGGAAAGCACCCCGGAAAACAGCTTGAGGGTCGCCGCCGTCGACTCGGCCACCCCCTCGATGGCGCCGAGAAAAGCCGGCCCGGCGCCCAGTACGCCGGTCAGGAACAGCGGCAGCAGCGGATAGATCATTTCGCTCGACACATCGGTCAGCAGACTGACCAGGCCGAGCACCAGAACGTTGCCGGTAATGCCGCGCATGCCGTTCTGTCGCTACATTTTTACTTCACCGGCGTGGGTGTCGCCTTCGCGGCCGGCCTGGAGTTCGGCGATCACCTGCGCACCGAGGAGGATGATGATGGAGGCGACCTCGATGCACAGCAGCGCACCCACGGCGATGGCAATGGGGCCGTAAATCAGGTTGACCATGGAGAGTGCCTGGTAATACCAGATCATCATTCGCCGGGTCAGTTCCCAGAGCACGGTCGCGGTCAGCCCGCCGATCAGGGCGTAATGCAGGGAGACCCGCACGGCCGGCATGACCAGATAGATCGAGCTCAGCATCACAAATTCACCGATGATGCCGGTGACATAGAGGATGATCCCGGTAATCCCTTCCATCGACAGATTCCAGCCGAAATGCGTCACCTGCCGATAGACGAGAGTTTCGACCGTTCCGATCGCTCCCGAGACGATAATGACCCCGAGGGCGAGCAGGCTGAGATAGAGATAAGGGATGATGGCCGAGACCAGCAGATGGCGGCGCTTGGTCTTTTTCTTGAAGCGATGGAAGAAGATCAGCGTCATGGCGTTTTCCAGCATGGAAAAGGCGATGGAACTGAAGAACAGCATGGCGAGGAAACCGACCACGCCGACCACGGTGCGGTGCTCGAGGAACGGCTGCATCTGCTGGGTCAGGGTCACCGCATAGCCGGGGATGACCATGTCCATGTAGACGGACAGCACCTGGCTCAACTGCTGCTCCTGCAACACATGGGAGAGGACGATGACGGCGAGCAGTGTCATCGGCACGATGGAGAGAAAGGTATAATAGGCGATGGCGCCGGAGAGCAGCAGCCCCTGGTTGCGCCGGAAGTCGCGCAGGACCCGCCGCGTGAAGCGCACGGCCCGATCCATCCTGCTGGCAACCTTTTTTAAGTCAGCGCCCTGCATGGCTGATGACCTCGTCGAGAAACTCGCTGCCGAAACGGCGCAGCTTGTGCTTGCCGACACCGTTGATGCCCAGCAGTGCCGCCTCGCTGGTCGGCATCACGGTGGCTATTTCGGCCAGGGTGGCATCGCCGAAAATGACGAACGGCGGCACCCCTTCGGCATCGGCCAGGCGCTTGCGCACCGCGCGCAGACGCTCGAACAGTTCCTCATCGTAATCGAAGTCGCCGAGCTTGGCACGCCCCTTTTTCGGCTGGACCTTGACGCGCAGGCGCGGACGGGCCAGCTCCAGCCGTTCCTCGCCGCGCAGCAGCGGCCTGGCAGCCGCAGTCAGGGTCAGCACCGAGTAGCGGGCTACATCCTGCACCAGATAGCCGTGATGGATCAACTGACGGATCAGCCCGGTCCAAGCTTCGGCGCTGTGCGCGGCGCCGATCCCGTAGGTCGAGAGCCGGTCGTGGCCGAGTTCACGGACCCGTTCCGTACGGGCGCCACGCAGCACATCGACCACGTGGCCGATGCCAAAGCGTTGGCCGACCCGGAAGACGCAGGAGAGCGCCTTCTGGGCATCGACCGTGGCGTCGTAGCGCTCCGGCGGATTGAGGCAGATGTCACAGTTGCCGCAGTCCTCGCCCAACCGCTCGCCGAAGTAGCCGAGCAGCACTCGCCGCCGGCAGCTCTGGGCCTCGGCGAAGCCGACCATGGTTTGCAGCTTGTGCAGCTCGATGCGCTTCTGCTCGGGATTGCCCCCCTTTTCGATCAGTCCCCGGCTGATGGCGATGTCGCCGTAACCGAACAGCAGCAGCGCCTCGGCCGGCAGGCCATCGCGCCCGGCGCGGCCGGTCTCCTGGTAGTAGCTTTCGATGTTCTTGGGCAGGTCGTAGTGAACCACGAAGCGCACGTTCGATTTGTCGATCCCCATGCCGAAGGCCACTGTCGCCACCACGATCTGCAGGTCGTCGCGCAGAAACGCCTCCTGGACCCGCTCGCGGTCGGCATCGCTCATTCCGGCATGGTAAGCTTCGGCGCGCCAGCCGGCGGCGGCCAGGCGCTGGGCCAACTCCTCCACGCGCTTGCGGGAAAGGGCATAAACGATCCCGGCGTTGTTGCGCTGATTTTCAAGAAAGGTGGTTAGCTGGACAAAAGGCTTCTGCTTCTCGATCACCGAATAGCGGATGTTCGGCCGGTCGAAACCGGCGACGAAACAGCGCGCCTGCTGCAGACCGAGGCGGGCGAGGATATCGCCGTGGGTCTGCGGGTCGGCGGTGGCGGTCAGGGCGATCATCGGCACACCGGGGAAGAGCCGGCGCAGTTGGCCAAGCTGCACATATTCGGGGCGGAAGTCGTGCCCCCACTGGGAGACGCAGTGGGCCTCGTCGACGGCAAAGAGCGCAACCGGCAGTTCCTTGAGGCGTTCGAGAAAACCGTCGGACAGCAGCCGCTCCGGGGCGACATAGAGCAAATCGAGCTCACCGGCATGCAGACGGGCCAGCACCTGGCGCGCGGCCTTCGCCCCCAGCGAGGAGTTGTAGAAAGCAGCGCGCACCCCATAGGCAACCAGTGCGTCGACCTGGTCCTTCATCAGCGAAATCAACGGCGAGACGACGATCGCCACCCCTTCGCGATGCAGGGCCGGGATCTGGTAGCAGAGCGATTTGCCGCCGCCGGTCGGCATCAGCACGAAAGCGTCATGACCGTCGATCAGGGTCGTGACAATTTCCTCTTGCGGCGGGCGATAGGTACTGTAACCGAAAACATCGCGCAAGGTCTGGCGGGGGGACAAGGTCATGGCGGTTCAGTATGTGGCGTGGCGGGCGACAGGTCAAGAGCTCGTCGATCCGACACTTGCAGAACCTGCCAAATTGTCTACAATGAGACTCTGGTTTCAGCTTTTCCAAACCCTGTCCAGGAGCCTCCGCCATGACCAAGTACCGTTGCACCATCTGCGATTACATTTATGACCCGGCCGCCGGCGACCCCGGCAGCGGCATTGACCCCGGCACCGCCTTTGAAGATCTTCCCGGCGACTGGGTCTGTCCGTTGTGCGGGGCGGACAAAAGCTGTTTCGAGGAGGCCTGAAAAACGATTACGTTTTTCAACCTCTTTCAGCTAAATCATGACGGTATCTTCGCCACGTAAACCCGCCTGGCTCAAGGTCCGCTTTCCGGCCGGCCCCGGCTTCGCCCGCATCGACCGGATGCATCGCGAGCAGGGGCTGCATTCGGTCTGCCGCAGCGCCGCCTGCCCCAACCAGGGGGAGTGTTGGAGCAGCGGCACCGCCACCTTCATGATCCTCGGCGACCGGTGCAGCCGCGACTGCGCTTTTTGCAACGTCGCCCACGGGCCGGCAGCCGTTCCCGATCCGGCCGAGCCACAGGCTGTCGCCGCGGCCGTCGCCGAACTGGGGTTGCGGCATGCCGTCATCACCTCGGTGACCCGTGACGATCTCGCCGATGGCGGCGCCGGGCACTTTGCCGCGGTTACCACGGCGATTCGCGCCGCCGCCCCCGACTGCCGGGTGGAACTGCTGATCCCCGACCTGGGCGGCGACCACGCGGCTTTGCACGCCATTCTGACGGCGTGCCCCGACGTGCTCGGCCACAACCTCGAGACCGTACCGCGCCTCTACCCGGCCGCCCGCTCCGGCGCCGACTACCGGCGCTCCCTCGCGCTGCTCGCCGCCGCCCGGGAACTGGCCCCGGAGATTCCGACCAAGAGCGGGCTGATGCTTGGGCTCGGCGAGGAAGCCGCCGAACTGCTGGCGGTCTTTGCCGACCTGCGCTCCGCCGGGGTGGCCATGCTGACCCTCGGCCAGTACCTGCAGCCGACCCGGGCACACCTGCCGGTCGTGCGCTACCTGCCTCCGGAAGAGTTTGCCGACCTCCGCGCCAAGGCATTGTCCATGGGCTTCGCCCAGGTGGCCGCCGGGCCGCTGGTGCGCTCCTCCTACCATGCCGCCGAACTGTATGAGGAACCGGTTCATGCCCAATCCTGACGTCATCTTTGAAACCCTTATTCTCGGCTCCGGCCCGGCCGGTCTGACCGCGGCCATCTACGCCGCACGCAGCCGCTGCTGCCCAACCCTCATCCACGGCCTCCAGCCGGGCGGACAGTTGACCACCACGACCGCCGTCGACAATTTCCCCGGTTTCCCGCAAGGGGTCGATGGTCCCGCGCTGATGGAGAACATGCGCCTGCAGGCGGAACGCTTCGGGACACAGTTTATCGAGGGGGAAGTAACCAGGGTCGAACTGGGCGAGCGCCCATTCAAAATCTGGCTGGGTGAGGAACTCTACCGCTGCCTGACCCTGATCATCGCCACCGGCGCCTCGCCGCGCCTGCTCGGCCTCGGCAACGAGGAGGCGCTCTACGGTCGCGGTGTTTCGGTTTGCGCGACCTGTGACGGTTTCTTCTACCGCGACAAGGAGGTAGTCGTCGTCGGCGGCGGCGACACCGCCGTGGAGGAGGCGGTCTTCCTGACCCGTTTCGCGACACGGGTCACAATGATCCACCGCCGGGACGAATTGCGCGCCGTCCCGGTGCTGGCCCAGCGGGCTCTCGATAACGACCGGATTGCTTTTCGCTGGGACACCGCGGTTGCAGAGATCATCGCCGACCAGTCCGGCGTCACCGGCGTGCGCCTGAAAAACCTCAAAACCGGGGAGGAGGAAGACTTCCCTTGCGACGGCGTCTTCATCGCCATCGGCCATCAGCCGAATGCAGCGCTGTTCGAGGGACAGTTGGACTTCGACAAGGACGGCTACATCCTCACCAAAAATGGCACAGAAACCAGCGTTCCCGGCGTGTTCGCCGCCGGTGACGTGCAGGATCCGATCTTCCGCCAGGCGGTCACCGCAGCCGGCTCGGGATGCATGGCGGCGATCCAGGCCGAGCGTTTCCTCGACGACCTGCCGTCGGAAGCCCAGTTGAGCTGTCGCAAGGGGATCTGCACGGAGGGATGATGGGGATCGCCGGCAATGTCTCTCCACAGTGGCTGGACGAACAGTACCGTCTCTGGCGGGAAAGCCCGGAGCAGCTCCCGGCCGATTGGCGGGCCTTCTTTGAGGGGTTCGACCTCGCCCGCGAACTCCCCGGCGCCGACTGCGAACTGGCACTGAAGACCTCGGCGGTCGATTCGCTGATCTACCGCTACCGCGACCTCGGCCACCTGCAGGCCTGGACCAACCCCCTGGACGACCAGCCGCCGGCCGCCCTCCCCGACCTGGCCCTGGCGGCATTCGGCCTCGAGGCAGCCGACCTCGACCGGACCTTCAACCCCCTGCGTTATCCCGGCCCCGCCACCCTGCGGGAGATCATCGACACCTTGCAGGCCACCTATTGCGGCAGCATCGGCGTCGAGTTCATGCACAGCCAGCAACCGACCCAGCGCCAGTGGCTCAAGGAGCGGATGGAGGGATCGCGCAACCGCGCGGAGCTCTCCCGCGAAGAGCGTCTCGCCATCCTGGCCAAGCTGCAGGAAGCGGCCCTGTTCGAGGAGTTTCTGCATCACCATTTCCTCGGTCAAAAACGTTTCTCCCTCGAAGGGGGCGAAGCGTTGATCCCGTTTCTGGATGTGCTGGTCAGCCAGGCGGCATCCGCCGGGGTTACCGACCTGGTAATGGGGATGTCCCACCGCGGCCGGCTCAACGTGCTGGCCAACATCTTCGGCAAGCCGCTGGAAAATATCTTTGCCGAATTCCAGGACAACCTGGAGTTGGCCTTCGTCGGCGAGGGGGACGTCAAGTACCATCAGGGCTTCTCCAGCGACCGCCGCATTGGCGATAGAGTCATCCA
>JAMPXI010000018.1 GCA_023701265.1 Desulfuromonadales bacterium
GTCACCGAGAAATACGCCAAGATCAACAGGACCAGTTTGACCACCAGCCCGGCATTGGTAATCAGTTCCACGCCAGTTCTCCTTACATGACAGATTTACATTCAGCAGTGGGTGATTATCAACCAGTACCGTGGGGGAGTCAACCGCCTCAGGCTCACAGGCAACTGCCCAGATGCACACGCGCATACCGTGCGGTGGCGCACTCCGGCGAACGGGCCATCAGCCGGTGCATCGCGGCGATGTCATCGAGATCGTCCCAGCCGCCAACGGTTGCGAAGCACAGGCCGAGCTCGGCGGCACGCGCCTGCGTGGCGGCCAGCACTTTTGGGGTACTCCACGGGATATCGGTAAACAGCGCCGGTGTCGGCCGCCGCAGGGCAAGAAGGGCAAAACCGCCATCCATGCACGGGATGGTAGCAACATCGGCGGTTGCCAAGGCAGCAAAGGCTTCCTCAATCAAGGCCAAGGGGAGATCGGGACTGTCGGAGCCAACCACGGCCACCGGTGAACCGCCGGCCGCAAACAGCGCCGCCGTCGTCCTGGCCAGACGGGCGCCGAGATCACCACGCCCCTGGGGGAGCAGTGCCACCCCCGGGAAGGTGCGGAGAAACCAGGCGCGTCGGCCGGTGATGCAGAGCACCGGCGCAGCCGGCCCGGCCGAGAAACGCTCTATGGTTTCAGTGAGGGCGACCCGATAAAGAGCGCTGGCCTCGGTCGGGAGAAGATGAGGGGTAAGCCGGGTCTTGACTTGACCGGAGCGGGGCTCCTTGGAAAAGATCCCCAAGACTGGTTTCTGGGTGGGAAGTCCTTGTCTCGACCAACAGTTATCCACGTTATCCACGGAGTTGTCCACGCTCGCCGCGAAGGTCGCGCTCGATCAGAGCATAGGCGGAGTGGTTGTGGATCGACTCGAAATTTTCGCACTCGACACGGAACCAGGTAATGGCGGGCAGCGCCGTAAGCGCTTCCGTCACGGCGCGCACCACATCCTCGACGAACCTCGGGTTGTCGTAGGCCAACTCGGTCAGGGCCTTCTCATCCTCACGCTTGAGCAGAGCGAAGACCGGCGCGCTGCCGCAGGCTTCAACCAGGCTGATCAATTCCTCGAGCCAGATATGCTCTCGATAGCGGATCTCGACAGTGACCGCACTGCGCTGGTTGTGCGCGCCACGGGCACTGAGTTCTTTGGAGCAGGGGCACAGGGAGGTGACCGGCACGGTGACGCCGAGAATAAAGTCGTAGTCGTCTCCGAGGCTGGCCGCCATGCGGCACTGGTATTCCATCAGACTGCGCGCACCGGAGACCGGGGCGGTCTTTTCGATGAAGTAGGGGAATTCCAGTTCCAGATGAGCGCAGCTCGCCTCGAGATGCTCCTTCACGTCCCTTACGATCTGGTCGAGCCTATCGACGCTGACCTCGCCGTGGTGCTGGTTGAGGATCTCGATGAAGCGGCTCATGTGGGTCCCCTTGAAGTGGTGGGGGAGGTCCACGTACATGTTGATGCGCGCCACCGTCTGCTGGCTGGTTTTGCTGCGGTCGAGCACCACGATCGGGTAGCGGATATCCTTGACGCCAACCTTGTCGATGGCGATGTTGCGCTCGTCCCGCGTCTTTTGCATATCGGGCATGGAGGAGAGGGGGGGAGCGCTGTCGGCGTTTCGCTTGGGCGGGAGTGCACGCGCCTTTTTCGATCTTGCATCCTGTTCAGGCTTTTTCATCTCGAGCGACCTTCGTTGAAGAATTTCAGCGGCAAGCTGCACTCCCTTCGGCGCACACCGCCGACATCACTACTTGGTGGGGAAAGGTGAATCAACCCTCTCTTTCCGCCAAAGTGGGGGCGGCGGGGCTGGTGCGCCGCATCTTTGCAGCTGAAAGCCGGGCGGCGGCACCGAAGACGTCGCCGGCATAAGTTTATTGAACGAATAAATAGGTCGAGCCAGGGCGTGCAAAGATCGAAGCGCCAGTCCCGCCGCCCCCACACCCAACCCCTTCCGCAAGGCGGAGGACGGCGCTGCCGGCGGCGCGCTTGGGCGGGAGAGCACGCCCCTTTTTCGATCTTGCATCCCGTTCAGACTTTTTCATCTCGAGCGACCTTCGTTGAAGAATTTCAGCGGCAAGCTGCACTCCCTTCGGCGCACACCGCCGACACCACCGCTTGGTGGGAAAGAGCCTGGTTTTTCAAACGTAATCAATCGGATCCTTGACCCCTGCCTCGGCGAACCCCTTCAACCGCAGCCGGCAGGAATCGCACAGCCCGCAGGCCAACCCTTCCGGGGTCGGATCATAGCAGGAGTGGGTCAGCCGGTAATCGACCCCCAGCGCCAGCCCCTTGCGGACGATGTCAGCCTTGCTCAGGTCGATCAGCGGGGTGTGGATGCGATAGCGCCCGGCGCCTTCCACCGCGGCCTTGGTGGCCAGGTTGGCCATGGTCTCGAACGCGGCGATGTATTCCGGTCGGCAGTCAGGATAACCCGAGTAATCGAGGGCGTTGACGCCTATGAAGATGTCGAAGGCGCCTAGCGTCTCCGCCCAGCCGAGAGCAAAGCTGAGAAATACGGTGTTGCGCGCCGGCACATAGGTCACCGGGATGTCGCTCCCTACTCCGGTTTTGGGCACGGCGATATCCGCGGTCAGGGCACTGCCTCCAACCAGCCGGTAGTCAAATTCGACCACCAGATGATCCATCGCCCCGACACGGCGGGCGTTCTGTTTCGCCAGTTCCAGCTCCACCGCGTGGCGCTGTCCGTAGGCGAAGCTCATTGCATAGGGGGCATACCCCTCTGCCTTGGCGATAGCCATGCAGGTGGTGGAGTCGAGTCCACCGCTGTAGAGTACAATCGCCCTTTTCGTCATATCTTTTAACCTTTACGGGTTCTCGGCCCCAAGTGCCCAGCCCCCGCCTCTAATGAACCTCGAAATAAGGTCCGGTGCCGAGCCGGTGGATCTTGAGCAGATTGGTGGTGCCGGGGTCGGAGACCGGACTGCCCATGGTGATTACCGCCACATCGCCCTTCTTCAGCACCCCGGCGGCAAGTACCGTGGCTTCCACGGAACGGATCTGCGCCTCCGTGTCCCCCTCGATGTCGACGCGGAGCGAGCGCACCCCGGCGTAAAGCGCCAGGCGGCGGCGCACGACCTGGGAGGGTGTGACGGCATAGACCGGCACCGGCGGCCGGTACTTGGAGACCAGCGCGGCAGTGCTGCCGGTCTGGGTGAAGGCGAGGATCGCCGCGGCTCCGACCGCCTCGGCCACCCGGCAGGCGGCCTGACCAATCGCCTCGGGAAGGCTGGCATAGCCGCGCTCGTTGGGGAGAGGATGGAAAACCTGAGCTCTGAGCAGCGGGTCGGCTTCGACGTCGCCGGCGATGCGCACCATCATCGCCACCGCCTCGCGCGGATAACGGCCGCTGGCGGTCTCCGCCGAGAGCATCACCGCGTCGGTCCCGTCGAGGATGGCATTGGCGACATCGGAGGTTTCGGCACGGGTCGGCCGCGGACTGCCGATCATGCTTTCCAGCATCTGGGTGGCAGTGATCACCGGCTTGCCGGCGCGGTTGCACAGGCGAATGATCTGCTTCTGGATCAACGGCACCCGCTCCGGGTTGAGTTCTACGCCGAGATCGCCGCGGGCCACCATAACCCCGTCGCTCATGGCGAGGATCTCCTCAAAATTGTCGACGGCTTCAGGCTTCTCGATCTTGGCGATCACCTTGAGGTCAGCCTGCTCGCGATGGAGGATTTCCTTGAGGCGCATCACATCGTCAGCCGAACGGACGAAGGAGAGCGCAACAAAATCGAGCTTTTGCGCGATACAGAAAACCAGATCTTCAAGATCCTTGTCGGTGAGCGCCGGCGCGGAAACCGCCACCCCCGGGAGATTGATCCCCTTGCGGTCCTTGAGGGTTCCGCCGACCACCACCCGGCAGCGCACCTCTTCCCCGGCAAGCGCCTCGACAGCGAGTTCGAGCAGGCCGTCATCCATCAAGATGCGGTCACCTGGTTGCACGTCCTGAGGCAGGGACCGGTAGATGGTGGGGATAATGCCGTTGGCGCCAAGGCAGTCGGCCGTGGTGATGGTCACCTTTTCCCCGACCGTGAGCAGCATCTGCCCTCCCTCCATTCGGCCGGTGCGGATTTTCGGACCCTGGAGATCGCCGAGGATCGCCACGGCACGGCGACGATGACGGGAGAGATCGCGAATGGTTGCCACCACCTCGGCGTGTTCGGCGTGGCTGCCATGGGAAAAGTTGAGTCGGAAAACATCGGCACCGGCTTCCATCAGGGCCAGCAGCATCGCCCGGTCGGCGCTGGCCGGCCCGACGGTGGCGACAATCTTGGTACGGCGGAAAATGCTTGATTCCATCGGCCTCTCCTCCTATCCGCCGCGCAGTTGCGCGGCAAAGTTTAACTATAGCACAGCCCCCCTTGGCCTCAAACCGGCAAAACCGTTGCCGAAACGTTGATGGGTGTGCTATTTAGGGCTCCTTGATCGGCTCCCGACCCATGACGCTCTTCTCTAGACTTCCCAACTGGGGCCGTTGGCTGCTTTACAGCAGTGCGGCGGTTTTTTCCCTGGCCGCCTGCGCGCTGCTCGGCGCCTATCTCTATGTTGCCAGCACCCTGCCGAAAGTCGACACCCTGGCCGACTACCGGCCGCCGGTTGTCACCCGCATTCTGAGCGACAACGGTTCGACCATCGCCGAGATCTACGAGGAGCGGCGCATCGTCGTTCCGGTCGCGCGCATGCCACGCCGACTGATCGAAGCCTTTGTCGCCGCCGAGGACTCGAATTTCTTCCAACATCGCGGCATCGATCTCGTCTCGGTCCTCCGCGCCGCCATGAAAAACCTGATGGCCGGCGGAGTGGTCCAGGGAGGGAGCACCATCACCCAGCAGGTCGCCAAGAGCCTGTTGCTCACCCCGGAGCGCAGCTTCGAGCGCAAGTTCAAGGAAGCGATCCTCGCCTACCGCATCGAGAACCGACTTTCCAAAGAGGAAATCCTCTACCTTTATCTCAACCAGATTTTCCTAGGCCACGGCGCCTACGGGGTCCAGGCCGCCGCCGAAAACTATTTTGCCAAGAACGTCGAGCAACTGACTCTGGCCGAATGCAGCATTCTCGCCGGCTTGCCGCGCGCGCCCAGCCGCTATTCGCCGTACCAAAATATGAAACTGGCCAAGGATCGGCAGAGATACGTGCTCGACCGGATGGTCGAAGAGGAGTATATCCCCCGGCCCGAGGCCGAGGCCGCCTTCAAGACCCCGCTGGTCATCCGCTCGCGCCGCGTCCAGAGCATGAACGCCGCGGCCTTCTTTTCCGAACAGGTGCGCCGTGACCTGGAGGCTTCTTATGGCCGCGAGCTGTTGTACCGCGGCGGGCTGGAGGTTCACACCAGCCTGAACCTTGCCCAGCAGGTTGCCGCACAGAAGGCCGTTCGCGACAATCTGCGCGAATACGACAAGCGCCACGGCTACCGCGGCCCGCTGGGAACCCTCGACCCGGCGGCCGAGGCAAAATTCCTGCAGGAACAGACCGAGGAGTTCATCAAGGATCCGCCGGCAGCGGGTGATCTGGTCGAGGCGGTGGTAACCGGTGGCGACGGACGTGGCGGGATTTCGGTGCGCTTCAGCAATCACCAGGGGTTCATCGAGCGCAAGGAAACCGCCTGGGCCGGCACGATCCAGGTGCCGCCGCGCGGCGCAACCGCGTCCGGCAACGCCAAGGGGGTCGGCAGCAGCCGGCTCCCGGTCGGCAGCCGCATTCTGGCGCGGGTTCTCGAGCAGCCGGCCGCAGGACCATGGCCGCTGGCGCTGGAACAGGATCCCGAAGCGGAGGGGGTGCTGCTCGCCCTCGATCCGCGCAGCGGGCTGATCAAGGCGATGGTCGGCGGATATGACTTCCGGCGCAGTCAGTTCAACCGCGTCCTCCAGGCCCGCCGTCAGCCCGGCTCGGCGATGAAACCGCTGATCTATGCCGCCGCCCTCGACAAAGGCTTCACTCCGGCAACGGTGTTTCTCGACGCGCCGCTGATCTTCCGCTTCCGCCAGCCGAATGGGGTCCTCAAGGAGTGGGCGCCGCAAAACTACTCACGCGAATTTTCCGGGCCGACCACTGTGCGTCAGGCGTTGGCCAAATCGAACAATATCGTGACGATCCGCATTCTGCAGGAAATTGGCGTACGTTATGCCGTCGATTACGTGCACCAACTCGGCATTACTTCGCCGCTGCAGGAGGATCTGACCCTGGCGCTCGGCTCTTCGGCGGTGACCCCGCTGGAACTTGCCACCGCCTATGCCACGCTGGCCAACGGCGGCATCCGCGTTACGCCGACCTACATCACCCAGGTGCGCGATCGCGATGGCAGAATTCTCGAATCGATCGATCCGGTCGACTTCCCGGCCGGACTGCAAGCCGGCCAACGCCTGGTGGAACGTCCGCGGACCCGCGCCATCAGCCCGGAGACGGCCTATCTGGCCACCTCCCTGATGGAAAGCGTGGTTCGCAACGGAACCGGTGGCCGCGCTCAGGCTCTTGGGCGACCGGTGGCCGCCAAAACCGGCACGACCAATGAGCTACGCGATGCCTGGTTCGTCGGCAGTGTGCCGCAACTGCTGGCATTGACCTGGGTCGGTTTTGATCAGGAACGGAGCCTTGGCCACCTGGAAACCGGCGGGCATGCCGCCCTGCCGGCCTGGCTGGCATTCATGCAGGAAGCGGTTGCCACGATGCCGGTGGAAAACTTCCCGGTACCGGACAACATCGAATTTCAGGCGATCGATCCGGACAGTGGACGGGCAATTTCGGAAAACGCCGGAGGTGCGATGATCGAAGCGTTCGCACCCGGCAGCGGGCCAAACCAGAGCACCGCCAGTGAGGCGCTTGGCAAAATCCGTGATTTTTTTCGCTTTGACCGCGGAGACGAATAACCCGTCTATTTTGCCCGGTTGACCCCTGTCCGCGGGCAACGCTCCCGCACCGGGCAGTTCGAGCAATGCGCAATTTGCGCGCGGCAGCAGCGCCGGCCATGCCAGATCAGCACATGGCTGGTCTGCGTCCACTTCTCCTTCGGCAGCAGCGCACACAACTCCTTTTCCACCCCTTGCGGTTGACCGGATCGTGCCCACCCCAGTCGCCGCGCCACCCGCCCCACATGCGTATCAACCACCATGCCGGGAATCGCAAAGGCATTGCCAAGAACCACGTTCGCGGTCTTGCGGCCGACCCCGGGAAGCGCGACCAGTTCGGCCAGAGTCTGCGGCACCACCCCTTGATGTGATTCGACCACAGCCCGGGCACAACCGAGCAGGTTGACGGCCTTGTTACGAAAAAACCCGGTGGACCGGATTAATTCCTCAACAGCGCCCAGTGGCGCACCGACAAGGCTGAAGGGGTCGGGGAAGCGGGCAAACAGCGCCGGAGTCACCAGATTGACTCTCGTGTCGGTGCACTGTGCCGAAAGGATCGTGGCGACCAGCAGCTGCCAGGGAGAAACGTAACGGAGGGCACAGGTGGCGTCGGGATAGGTCTGTTCCAGTTGCGCCAGCGTGATCAGGGCGTGCCGCCGGCTGATGTTGCGAACCTTACACGGACCCGACGAAACCCCGGGTTCCCAAAAGTTATCCACCTTATTCACAGGGTTTTTCACAGGCAGGCCGATCAGCCGGGCGCGGCTTCCATCCGCTGTCCGGCGAACTCGGCAAAGGGGAGGAACCGACGGGTGTCGGTAACCTGCACGGTCAGGGTCAGCGGCAGGTGACTGGAGGCCTGTCGGGCCAGAAAGCTGCGGTTGATGGTCGCGTCGAGCACCCGCACCGGACCGCGCAGATAGGCACGGTCACGGGCGAACAGCGGACAGCGCGACGGATAGGTGGCCCGCCACATCGGGCGCAGCGCCGGGCGCAGTGCCGAAGTCAGACCCAGGTTGCCGGCACTCCAGAAAAAGTCCGCAAAGTCGCCGAGCACCAGCACGGGACAGACCAGCGATGGATTGCCGAGCAATTCCGGCCCAAGCAGGCGGTTGATCTGGCTGCTCCGGGCCCCGGGAGCAGATTCCAGACCAAGGTTGAGGAGATGCAGGCGTTTGCCGCTCAAATCGACATCGGCGCGGAGGCAATAACCGCCGTCGCCAAGATCGAAAGCCTGGACCCCGCGCAGTGGCAGATGCGAAAGAAAGGCCGCCGGCGTACCGGCCGGGTCGCGGTAGACCCCCATGCCAAGATGTTCGGCCAGGTAGGGGATCGGGTCGCCGAGATGGCCTGGACCGGTCTTCTGCAGGGCGACGATATCCGGCGCGGCATCAGCAATGACATTCAGCACCCGGTCGGGATTGAACTCGCCGTTCACCCCCTGACAGCGCTGAATGTTATAGGTCATGATGCGGGCGGTGGTCATGGCTACCCTAAAACGGCTGCGGAGGCCTGCCGCGGCGTTGCGCGGTGCTCGCCCCCTCGCCTATCCTCCGGATATGTCTCGGGTCCTGCGCTCCGTGCGCCTTGCATCCGGCCTTCCTCGCACGTTTTTTCAGCCTGTTGCCGGCCGCCGGAAATCAAACGGATTACTTGACGCGGCGGACGCTTTTGATGACCACGGTTTCCATCGGCATATCCTGGAACAGCGCATTGACGGCGCGGGTCTGCACGGCGGCGATCCGGTCGACCACGTCCAGCCCCTTGACCACCTTGCCGAACACGGCGTAGCCGAAGGCGTCGGGGGTGGGAGCCCGGTGGTCGAGAGCCGGATTGTCCTTGTGGTTAATGAAAAACTGGCTGGTCGCCGAGTCGACGATCCGGGTACGCGCCATGGCGATGGTGCCCCGCAGGTTTTTCAGACCGTTGGCGGCTTCGTTCTTCACCGGCGGCTGGGTCGGCTTCTGCTTGAGATCAGCGGAGTAGCCGCCCCCCTGGACCATAAAGTTCGGGATCACCCGGTGGAAAATGGTGCCGTCGTAGAAACCGGCATCGACATAGGCTAGGAAGTTGGCCACGCTGGCCGGGGCTTTTACGTTGTCAAGCTCAAGGGTGATGCTGCCGAGACTGGTTTCCATCACCACGGTCTCGGCGGCCAGCGCCGGGGCAAACCCGGCCAGGGTGAAGAGCAGCAGGGTCACAATGGTACCAGCAATCTTGCGCATGAGTTTCACTCCTCCACGTTTTTATTAACGGTGATGGTTCAATGAACGCCACAGCCGGGCGTTATTCATCGCTTGGAGCCCTCGGCACGCTGTTGGCGCATCATCAGCTCCCCCACCGCCTGCCTGGGATCCTTGTCGCAATAGAGAATCTGGTACATCTGTTCGGTGATCGGCATGGCCACGCCGAGCTTCATCGCCAGCTGGTAGGTGGAAAGGGTGGTCTTCACACCTTCGGCCACCATGCGCATGCCACCGAGAATTTCGGCGAGCTTGCGGCCTTTGCCGAGTTCGATGCCGACCGTACGGTTGCGCGACAGGTCACCCGTGCAGGTCAGCACCAGATCGCCCATCCCGGCCAGGCCGGCGAAGGTTTCCGCCTGGGCACCCTTGGCGGCACCGAGTCGACTCATCTCGACCAGACCGCGATTGATCAACGCGGCGCGGGCGTTGTGACCGAACCCAAGCCCGTCACTGACTCCGGCAGCCAGGGCAATCACGTTTTTCACGGCCCCGCCGAGTTCAGTACCGACCACATCCGGGTTGGTATAGACCCGGAAATAGTCGGTGCGGAACTGCTCCTGGACGGTGCGGGCAATCTCACCGTCGCTGGCGGCCACCGCCACGGCCGTGGGAAGTTCGGCGGCGACCTCTCTGGCAAACGACGGCCCGGAGAGATAGGCGCAGCGCCCCGCCACGTCGGATCCCAGCACCTCTTCCAGCACCTCCGACATCAGCAGCAGGGAATCGTTCTCGATCCCCTTGGCAGCGGAGACCAGCAGGCTGTCTCTTTCCAGATGAGGGCGGAGCTGTTCGACAACCCGGCGCATGACCTGTGAGGGGGACACCAACACGACCATCTGGCGGCCGGCCACCGCTGTTGCCAGATCGTTGGTAAAAGCCAGCCGGTCATCCAACCGCACGCCGGCGAGGAACAGATCATTGATCCGCGTGACCTGCATGCGCTCGACCAGATCACGCTCATAGGCCCAGAGAACCACCTCCAGCCCTTTCTTGGCCAGCAGGTTGGCCAGGGCGGTTCCCCAACTGCCGGCTCCAATCACCGCAATCCGCATGGTCATGGCACTTACCTCCCGGTGAGCTTCTTGCCGAGTCGGCCTTGCAGGTTGGCAATGCGCTGCGCCAAAGCCTCCCGATTGGGATAGGTTCCCTGCAGCGCTTCGAGGATGGATAGAGCCTCCTGCAGCCGATCACGCTCCTCAAGCACCGTCGCCAGACCGAACCTTGCTTCGATGGCATAAGGGCTTTGCGGCCAGCGGGCCGATACTGCGCGATAGGCCGCCATGGCGTTGTCCGCATTTCCTTCAAGGGCATGGGTCACGGCGATGCGAAATTGCACTTCCGGGGAAAGGACACTGCCCGGATAATTGCGCAGCAGATTTTCAAATTCAATGCGCGCCTGTTCGAAATTATTCAACCGGAAGTAGCAGTCCGCCACTTCGTACTGCAGCTGATCGGCGTTTTCCCCGTCGTTGTCGATCAGCCGCTGATAAGCGATAATCGCCCGCGGCTGATCATTCAGCCGGTATTTGTAAAGACCCGCAATCTGGTGCCGGGCCTCGGTTGCCTGCGGCGTCGCCCCATAATCCCGTTCCAGGCTCAGATAGACCAGCAGTGCTTCGGGAAAACGGTTCAGGGAAAAGTTCAGCAGCTTTGCCGCCTGCAACAGTGCCTCGGGAGCGCGCGTAGCATCCGGATGCTTGGCCTGGAGGTCGCGCAGCAACTCCACAGCACCGGCACTATCGCCGGCATCGCGCAGTGCGAGCCCTTTCTGGAAGCGCTTCTCCAGTATACCGTCCAGGTTGGCCCGATACCAGAAGAACCCGGCCAGCAACACGATCAGCAGGATCGCGCCGGCCAGCAGCAGGCGCTGGTGCCTAGGCTTCTTCCCCCGGCGCCTCAACTCCTCCCAGAGGATCTGTTTCTTCAATTTCTCGATCTGTTGTCTCGTCGTCATCGCGTTCCGCCAGCTTGGCCACCGCCACGATCCGCTCGTGCTCCTCGGTGACCATCAGGCGCACTCCCTGGGTGTTGCGGCCGATCACCCGGGTGTCGGTGATGCGGTTGCGGATGATTTTCCCCTGATCGGTGATCAGCATCAGGTCGTTGTCCTCGGTCACCTGCTTGATCGCCACCACACAGCCGTTGCGGTCAGAGGTCTTGATGGTGATCACCCCCTTGCCGGCGCGGCTCTGGACCCGGTACTCGTCGAGTTCGGTGCGTTTGCCGAAGCCGTTTTCGGTGATGGTGAAAATGGTCGAGGAGACCGTCTGCGGATTGATCACCTCCATGCCGATCACCACATCGTCGTCTTCCAGCGTCATGCCGCGCACCCCGCGGGTGTCACGCCCCTGGGCGCGGGTATCGGATTCGCGAAAGCGGATCGACTTGCCGTTCTTCGAGGCGAGCAGGACGTCGTGGCGGCCGTCGGTGAGCGCCACGCCGATCAGATAGTCGCCCTCATCGAGATTGATGGCGATGATCCCGCCGGAGCGGATGTTGGCATAGTTGCTCAGGGCGCTCTTTTTCACCACCCCGAGGCGGGTGCCCATGAGCAGGTTGCGCTCCTCGTCGAAGGTCCCCTTGATGGAGAGGATCGCCGCGACCTTCTCCCCCTCGGCAAGGTTGAGCAGGTTGACGATCGCCTTGCCGCGCGTTGCGCGCCCGCCTTCGGGGATCTCGTAGACCTTCTTCTGATAGACCCGGCCGGTATCGGTGAAGAAGAGCATGTTGTCCTTGCTGGAGGCGACGAACAACTGTTCGACGAAATCCTCCTCCTTGGTCTTCATGCCGGTCTTGCCCTTGCCGCCACGGCGCTGGGAACGGTAGAGCGAGGCCGCCGTGCGCTTGATGTAGCCGGTGTGGGAGATGGTCACCACCATGTCTTCCTCGACGATGGTGTCCTCCAGGGTGATTTCGCCGGTCTGATCGACGATCTCGGTGCGCCGTTCGTCGCCGAACTTCTCTTTCAGTTCGCGCAGCTCGGTGACGATGATGTTGAGAATTTCCGTTTCCGAGCCGAGGATCTCCTTGAGACGGATGATCAGGCTCATGATATCGGCGTATTCGGCAAGAATCTTGTCGCGCTCCAGGCCGGTCAGGCGCTGCAGACGCATCTCCAGGATAGCCTGGGCCTGCTTCTCGGAGAGCTGCACGCTCGGCGCGAAACCGCGCTTCTCCTCCGGCAGGCCGAGCTTCTTGATGAACTGCGGATCGGAAAAGTTCCCGGCCATCAGCCCCTGCTTGGCCTCCTCGGGGTTGCGGGCGGCGCGGATCAGCTCGATCACTGCATCGAGCCAGTCGAGGGCGGTTTTCAAACCCTCCAAGATGTGCGCCCGCGCCTCGGCCTTCTTCAGTTCGAAGATGGTCCGTCTGGTGACGATCTCGCGGCGATGGTCGATGAAGTGGCCGATGGCATCGCGCAGCGTCAGCACCTTCGGCCGGCCGGCGACGATCGCCAGCATGTTGATGCCGAAGGAGCACTGCATCTGGGTCTGCTTGTAGAGGTGATTGAGGATGATCTGCGGCTCCTCGTCACGCTTGAGCTCGATGACGATGCGCATGCCGTCGCGATCCGACTCGTCGCGGATGTCGGAAATCCCCTCGAGTTTTTTCTCGCGGACCAGCTCGGCGATCTTGGTGATCAGGTTGGCCTTGTTGACCTGGTAGGGGATCTCGGTGACGACGATCGACTGGCGTTCGCTCTTCTTCTGGGTCTCGACGAAGACCCGCGCGCGCATCTGCACGATGCCGCGGCCGGTACGGTAGCCCTGCAGGATCCCTTCACGGCCGTAGATGAAGCCGCCGGTGGGAAAATCCGGCCCGGGGATCAGCGCGAACAGTTCGGCAAAGGTCAGCTCCGGGTTGGCGATCACCGCGATGATCCCGTCAATGACCTCGGAGAGATTGTGCGGCGGGATATTGGTGGCCATGCCGACGGCGATCCCCGACGAGCCGTTGACCAACAGGTTCGGGAACTTGGCGGGGAGCACCAGCGGTTCGAACATGGAGCCGTCGTAGTTCGGCCCCATTTCCACGGTTTCCTTGTCGAGGTCGTCGAGCAGCTGATGGGCCAGCTGTTCCATGCGGATCTCGGTGTAGCGCATCGCCGCCGGAGCGTCGCCGTCCACCGAGCCGAAGTTCCCCTGGCCGTCAACCAGCGGGTAGCGCAGGGAGAAGTCCTGGGCCATGCGCACGATGGTGTCGTAAGCCGCCGAGTCGCCGTGCGGATGGTACTTGCCGATGACGTCGCCGACCACGCGGGCCGACTTCTTGTACGGCTTGTTCCAGTCGTTGCTCATCTCGTGCATGGCGAACAGGCAGCGCCGGTGCACCGGCTTGAGCCCGTCGCGCACGTCGGGGAGCGCACGGCCGATGATTACGCTCATGGCGTAATCCATGTACGAGCGCTTCATCTCGTCTTCGATGTTGACGGCGGTCTTGTTGATGGTCGTTTCGAGCATGAAAACCTCGGCTAAACGTTAAAAGTTAAAAGTTAAACGTAAAAAGCTTTTCACTTTTTACCTTTCACTTTTCCCTTGGTTTTAAATGTCCAGATTCGCCACGTTCAGGGCGTTGGTCTCGATGAACTCGCGGCGCGGTTCGACCTGGTCGCCCATGAGGATGGTGAAGACGCTGTCGGCCTCGACAAGATCCTCGATCTTGACCTGCAGCAGGGTACGGTTGGTCGGTTCCATGGTGGTCTCCCACAGCTGCTCCGGGTTCATCTCTCCCAGTCCTTTGTAGCGCTGGATGGAAAGTCCCTTCTTGGCACTCTCCATGAAGAAGGCCAGCAGCTCCACGCCGCGGTCGGTGCCAAACAGTTCCTTGCCCTCGGAGGAGACGATGGCGCGGCCGGTGCCGAACAGTTCGCGTACCTTGCGGTGGCTTTCAAACAGCAGGCCGTACTCATAGCTGGCCAGGATCGAGTGGGTGTGCTGGTCGAGGGCGGTGCGCACGTTGCCGAGGCGCAGGATGATCCGGCCGTCGTCGAGGACACTGTGCTCGGCGCCGGGGTAGGCGCGATCGAGATGGACCAGGTACGGCAGCATGCCGGCCAGATCGATCAGGCCGGGGCGGACGCCGAGACGCAGGATCAGGCGCACCAACTCCTCGTTGATCCCCTTGCGCACAAACTTGTCGAGCAGGGTGCGGTATTCCACCAACTGGCGCAGGAGCGGGATGATCTGCTTGCCGGTATAAGTGCGCGCGCCGTTCTCGAGGAACAGCGTCATATCCTCGGTCCCTTCCTCGAGCAGGTAGTTCTGCATGGCGGTCTCGTTGCGCAGGTAGAGCTCCTTGCGGCCGCGCTTGACCTTGTACAGCGGCGGTTGGGCGATGTACAGGTGGCCGCGCTCGACCAGTTGGGTCATCTGCCGGAAGAAGAAGGTCAGCAGCAGGGTGAGGATGTGCGAACCGTCGACGTCGGCGTCGGTCATGACGATGATGCGGTGGTAGCGCAGCTTGGCGAGGTCGAAGTCCTCCTTGCCGATGCCGGTGCCCAGGGCGGTGATCAGGGTGCCGATCTCCTGGGAGGAGAGCATCTTGTCGAAGCGCGCCTTCTCGACGTTGAGAATCTTCCCCTTGAGCGGCAGGATCGCCTGGAACTTGCGGTCGCGTCCCTGCTTGGCCGAGCCGCCGGCCGAGTCGCCCTCGACCAGGTAGAGTTCGCACAGCGCCGGATCCTTTTCCTGGCAATCGGCCAATTTTCCCGGCAGGTTGGAAATGTCCAGGGCACCCTTGCGGCGGGTCAGCTCTCTCGCCTTGCGCGCGGCCTCGCGGGCGCGGGCCGCCTCGATCGACTTGCCGATGATGTCCTTGGCAATCTTCGGGTTTTCCTCGAGGAACATCGCCAGCTTCTCGTTCATCAGCGACTCGACGAAGCCCTTGACCTCGGAATTGCCGAGCTTGGTCTTGGTCTGTCCCTCGAACTGCGGCTGGGGCAGCTTCACCGAAATGACCGCGGTCAAGCCTTCGCGCAGATCCTCGCCGGAGATCGACACCTTTTCGTTCTTCAGCAGGTTGTTGGCGCCGGCATAGGTATTCATCGTCCGGGTCAGCGCCGCGCGGAAGCCGACCAGGTGGGTGCCCCCCTCGTGGGTGTTGATGTTGTTGGCGAAGGTGAAGACCTTCTCGTCATAGGAGTCGTTGTACTGCAGCGCGATCTCGATATCGATTCCCTGCTTCTCGCCACGCACGTAGATCGGCTTGGGATGCAGGCTGTTGCGGTTGCGGTTGAGGTAGTCGACAAAGGTGACGATCCCCCCCTCGTAGCGGAACTCGTGGTGTTTCGACTCCTCCCGTTCATCCCGGATGGTGATGCGCACCCCGGCATTGAGAAAGGCCAGTTCGCGCAACCGCTGGGAAAGGATATCGAAGGAGAAATCCGTGGTTTCGAAGATCTCATCATCCGGATGGAAGGTGATCTTGGTCCCGCGCTTTTGGGTGGTGCCGACCACGTCCAAAGTACTCTGCGGATTGCCGCAGGCGTAGCTCTGGCGCCAGACCTTGCCGTCGCGGCAGATCTCCAGCTCGAGATTTTTCGACAGGGCGTTGACCACCGAGACGCCAACGCCATGCAAACCACCGGAAACCTTGTAGGAACTGTTGTTGAATTTGCCGCCGGCGTGCAGCACGGTGAGCGCGACTTCCGCGGCTGGCCGCCCTTCGGTCGGGTGCAGGTCGGTGGGGATGCCGCGACCGTTGTCGACCACGGTTACCGAGCCATCGAGGTGGATGGTCACGTCAACCGCATCACAGTAGCCGGCCAGCGCTTCATCGATCGAATTGTCGACGATCTCGTAGACCAAGTGGTGCAAACCCGCACTGGAAGTGGAGCCAATATACATGGCCGGGCGCTTGCGTACCGCGGTCAAGCCCTCGAGTACCTGAATGCTCTCGGCACCGTACTGGTTGTTGTCCTGATCTGTCATAGTCTCCTCAAACGGCCTGTCGTTCTTCAATCCGCCCCTGCTCCACGTGGAAATAACGGGCCTGCGGGCAGACGGCTTCCCCTAAGGTGGCAGGGTGCGTGGTGGTGATCAGCACCTGTCCGCGCCGGCGGCGCAGAAAGGCGAAAAAACTGGCCTGCCGCCTGGCGTCAAGCTCACTGGCCAGATCGTCAAGCAGCAGCAGGGGGGGTTCGCCGAGCCGCCCCTCCAAATCGATCAATTGTGCCGCCTTGAAGGCGAGCAGAAAAGAACGGTGCTGCCCCTGGGAACCGAACAGCTTGAGCGGTCGACCGTCGATCAGTGGTTCCGGATCGTCGCGGTGCGGACCGGCCAGCGACTGTCCCAGTTGCCGCTCACGAGGGAGCAATCGCTCCAACTCACGACGCAATTCATCGTGCAGTTCGCCGGGTTCAGCCGTCAGCGGATAGTGCAGGGCCAGTCGCTCATCGCTATCGGCAATCTCCCGACCGATGCCGGCCAGAACCTGCTGCAACCCCGCAAGGTAACCGAGACGGTCCTGGCGGATCCGCGCCCCGCTTTCGATCAAGGCCTCGTTCCACGGTTCCAGGGTCTTCGGGGCGGCCCGCTCCTTGAGCAGCTGATTGCGCTGTCGCAGGATGCGGTTATAGGCCTGGACCCGATCGAGGTATCCCGGATCGGTTTGCAATACCGCCCGGTCAAGTAAAGCCCGGCGGCCGGCGGGCGACCCTTTGAGCAGGATCAGTTCATCCGCGGTGAATAATACCAACCGCAAGGTGCCGAGAAATTGACTGAGACGCTGCACCGGTTTGCCATCAAGGCGTGGCGTCTGGCCATGTTTTTCGAGTGTGACCTCCAGACGGTGCTGGACATTGCCGCTGGTCAGTCGGCCGGCAAGACGCGCCGCCGGCGCGTTCTCCTGAATCAACTCGACGGTTCGGGCGCCACGAAAACTTTTGAGATGCCCAAGCAAGTAAACCGCTTCCAGAAGGTTGGTCTTGCCCTGGGCATTATTTCCCCAAATGATGTTGAAACCCGTGCCCCATAGCAGGTCGGCTTCACTCAGGTTGCGAAACTGTCTTACTGTCAATTGCTCCAGATACATGGACCGGTCAGCACTCGGCAAGCCGCGAATTGGTTGTGACGCGCTTGCTCATACCGGATGGTCAGAGCCGCATTGGCATGACTACGGCGGTAAAGCCGTCGCCTTTTTCAGGACGAAGCATGCCAGGGGAAAGCTGATCCTTGAAGATCATTCTGACCCGTACATCATCCTGGACCTGAAGAATGTCGAGCAGATAGCGAGCATTGAAACCGATGCTCATTTCCGGACCCTGATAATCCAGATCGAGTTCTTCACGGGCATCGCCCAATTCCGGGTTTGATGATGAAACCTCCAATATTCCCGGTTTGATCTGCATCTTCACCCCGCGTGATTTCTCGCTGGAAAGGATCAACATGCGCCGCAGGGCATGCAGAAATGCATCGACGGCGATCAGGGCTTCCTGATCGTTGGTCTTGGGAATGACCCTTTCATAATCCGGAAATTCTCCATCGACCAGCCGCATGACAACAACCGTCTGCCCTTTGCTTGCGACAGCATTATTGTCATGGAAATTCAGGGTCAGGTCACCATCGCCCTCCTCGGCCAAACGCTTCAGCTCGAGCACCCCTTTGCGCGGCAGAATCAGTCCTTTTTTGAGTTCATCAGGAATAGCTCCCTTGATCGATTTGTCTATCAAGGACAGACGGTGGCCATCGGTAGCCACCAGGCGCAACCTGATTTCATCCTTATCCTCAAAAGCCCGGAGATAAATACCGTTGAGATTGTATTTGCTCTCGTCCTGGGACATGGCAAAGAAGGTTTTCTCGATGACTTCCTTCCACAAATCACTGGAAAGCGTAATTCCGACATTTCGACTGGATTGCGGAAAATTGGGAAATTCATCAGCAGCCAAACCAACAATATTGAAAAGAGCCTTACCGCATTTTACTTCAATCCAACAATTCTCCTTGGAATTGAAAGATATTTCCCGATCCGGCAATTCCTTGATGATTTCGTATAGTTTTTTAGCGGAAACCGTAATTTTCCCGGGCTTGATTATGTTTGCCGGATAACTGGAACGCATGCCGACTTCCAGGTCGGTTGCGGTAATGTGCAATTCGCCATCGCCCCCTTCAAGGAGAACGTTCGCCAATACCGGGATGGTATTACGTTTTTCGACGATTCCCTGAATACGGCCGAGACCTTTCAGAAAGGCTTCCTTCTCGATAGTAAAATTCATGGTCGGCTCCTGTCGGGTATGCTTTAGCTCTTCTATGGTTAGTTTATGTCTTTAAAAAATCAAACTAGTCGTAATAGTAATGCCTGTGAATTCGTGGATAAAGGTTTTTTTTTAATTATTTTCAATAGCTTAAGATGTGAACGGATTCGCCCGATCAGACAGGGATAAACTGTTGGCGAGCACCCCTTATGTTTATGCACTTTTCAATCCGCAGGCTTATCTTCCATTTCTTCACAGTGTTATCCACCCGGTCAGTAAGTGAGAGAATTTCTCAGCGTTTCCACGGTCTGGCGCAGTTGATAGTTTTCTTCCATGAGTTTTTCGACCTTGCGGATGGCATGGATAATGGTCGAGTGATCCTTGCCGCCAAAGCGGTCCCCTATTTCAGGATAGGATGCCGAGGTGAGTTGCCTGGCAAGATACATGGCGACCTGCCGGGGCAATACGACCGCTTTGAGCCGCTTTGGCGATTTGAGATCGCTGACCTTGATATTAAAGTGGGCCCCTACTTTTTTGATAATTTCCTCTACGGACAATTCACGGCTGCGCTCGACCAATATATCCTTGAGAACCTTGCGGGCATTCTCCAGATTGATTGGGGTAGACGTCAGACTTGAGTAGGCGCTCAGACGAATCAGATAGCCTTCGAGTTCGCGTACGTTGCTGCAGGAGGCATTCGCCAGAAACAGGATGACTTCTTCAGGCACATAGATTTTATTCTGCTCGGCTTTCATCTTCAGAATAGCCTGTTTGGTTTCAATATCAGGTGGCTGGATGTCAGCGATCAGACCCCATTCAAATCTTGACCGCAGACGTTCCTCCAACCCTGGTATCTCCTTGGGAAATTTGTCGGAGGTCACCACAATTTGCTTGTGGGATTCATACAGGGTATTAAAGGTATGAAAAAATTCCTCCTGGGTTCTCTCCTTGCCGGCGATGAACTGGATATCGTCGATCAGCAGAATATCCATGGAGCGGAATTTTTTATGGAATTCCTCCATGCGGTTATAGCGGATCGAATTGATCAGTTCATTGGTGAACTTTTCGGAGGTATAGTAGCAGACCCGCATGGACTGGGATTTTTTCAGGATGGCGTTGCCAATGGCGTTGATCAGGTGTGTTTTGCCGAGTCCCACGCCACCGTAAATGAATAGCGGATTATAGGTTGTTGCCGGATTGTTGGCGACCGCCATGGCAGCGGCAAAGGCGAACTGGTTGGATGAACCGGCAACAAACTCGTCAAAGGTATATTTACGGTTGAGGTTGATATCGACCTGACCCTCGCTCTGTAAAATGACCTCACTTTGCCGCGGCGAGGCCTCTTTGCCAGCAGGACGGGTACGCTGATCAGAACGGGATTTTTCTTTTTCCTGCCCGGCAACATCGATTTGCAGGCGATAGGAAACGGCGGACAGTTCGGAGAGGACCTGTTGGATCAATTTGGCATAATTATCCCTAACCCAGTCCAGGACGAAGCGATTAGGCACTTCAATAACCACCAGGTCGCGATCAATGCGCACCAGCCGGAGCGGTTTGATCCAGGTGGCAAAATATTGCGGATTGAGACTCGCTTCCAGTTGAACGAGCGCGTCCTGCCAGAGTTTGCTCATATCAGTATAGACAAGGCTTTCCCGCCGCCGGCAGTAACCGGGGCGAGCCACTTATCCACAAGTTTACAAACAGCTGTGGATAAGACTAAAAACACAATTTTTTCAAGGGGTTTCACTCAGAAGCAACGCCTTCGCCAACCGCTACAAGCTAGCAAATGAGCAGGTACGATTGCAAGGGAAAACTGAGCCGGCAGTAAGAGACGGAAATCGCGCAAGTTTTTCTTCCCTTGACTTGCTGTAAAATTCGTGCTTAACAATGCCCTTTGCAAAAAACCGGACAAACACATAGCGGGAGTGAATTATCACCATGAGCAAGAGAACTTATCAACCGAGCAAGATTCGACGTAAACGCACCCACGGCTTCCGCTTGCGGATGCGCACCAAAGACGGAGTCAACGTACTCAAGCGGCGTCGCGCCAAGGGGCGCAAGCGGCTGGTGGTGACCATCCCGACCAAGTGATCTTCCTCCATGGACGCCCGACCTGATCAGGGCTTCCCGCCAAGTTGCCGCCTGAGGACTTCCCGAGAATACACAAAAGTCTGGCGGCAGGGTCGACGTTGCCACACCGCGCATCTTACGGTGATCGCTGGTTCTGCTCCTGCCGAAGCACGTTTGGGAATCAGTGTCGGCCGCAAGGTTGGCAACGCGGTTTGCCGCAACCGGCTAAAACGTTGGATTCGCGAGTATTTCCGGATTCACCGGGCGGAGATCCATGCTGGAACGGATATTTCCGTCATCGTCAAACCCGGTGCGGCGCAACTTGATCATGCCACCATCGACCGGCAGTTTGAGGAGGCTTTGCGGCGCCTCCTGGTGAACGGCAATGCTTGAAAAGATAGTTCTTGCAGCAATTGCTGTTTATCGGACGATTCTCTCACCCCTCAAGCCGCCGACCTGCCGGTTTTATCCTTCCTGCTCAGCCTATGCCCGTGATGCGATCCTGCGCTACGGCCTGGGGCGGGGTTGTTGGCTTGCCATGAGACGTCTGGCCCGCTGCCACCCCTGGCATCCGGGCGGCTATGATCCGGTCAAGTGACGGGCTCGCCCGTTCGGAGAAATGATCAATATGAATAACGAAAATCGTAATTTAATCCTTGCGCTGGTACTCATGACGGCGGTCTGGTTCGGCTTCAGTTTTTTCTTTCCAGCCAAACCGACCCCACCGACAGCCGAACCTCAGACCACGACCACTGCCCCCCAAGTGGAGCAACCGGCAGCGATTGCCACTGCACCACCAGCAGTTACTCCGCTGCCGGTGACGGCAGGTGCCCCCCTCCGCGAAATCGTTGTGGAAACTGACAAATATCGGGCGGTCCTGTCGAGCGTCGGGGCTCGTCTGGTTTCCATGGAATTGAAGGATTATCGGGTGACCCCTGCCGTCGATTCAGGGTGGGTGCCACTGGTCAAGGCCGTGGATTTACGCTATGCGACGCTGCGCACCACGGGTACTGAAGCCTTGGCGTTGAGCGCGGATGCTCCCTTTGTTCTCGACGTTGCCGGTTCACGGGTAAACGTTACCGCCGGCGGGCAACAGCGGCTGATCTTCCGCCACGTTACCGCCAGCGGTGCAGAGATCGTCAAGAGCTACACCTTCCACGGTTCCCTCTACACCATCGACAGCTCGATCAGTGTCCGCAATGGTGCCCCTGGTATACTGAGCGGCGGCCTGAACTTCGCCCTGGTGCAACAGTGGGACGAAAGCAAGAAAGACAGCTACAGCTTCGCTGGTCCGGCCGCTCTCGCCGAGGATAAACTTCATCAGGTAGACGTCGACGATCTCAAAAAGGACGCCAAAAGTTTTGGCAAGGACGTGCTCTGGAGTTCTTTGCAGAGCAAGTATTTCATGGCGGCCGCGGTGCCGCTCAATGCCGCCGCCGAAAAGCTGCGCGTTGGTCTGAACGGCGATCTGCTCGAGAGCGTCTTTGTCTCGCCATCGCTGACCCTGCGGCCAGGGGAAAGTCGGCAGTTTGATTATCTGCTGTTTTTCGGCCCCAAGGATTTCGACCAACTCAAGGCTGCCGACCACCAACTTGAGCGTGCCGTCGATTTCGGCTGGTTCGATCTACTGGCCAAGCCGCTGCTGCATGTTCTGGTCTTCTTCTATGGCTACCTCAAGAATTACGGACTGGCCATCATCGTCCTCACCGTCATCATCAAACTGCTCTTCTGGCCGCTGACTCACAAGAGCTATGCCTCGATGAAGGCGATGCAGAAGCTGCAGCCGGAGATGCAGAAGCTTCGCGAGAAATTCAAGACCGACAAAGAGCGCCTGAACAAGGAGCTCATGGAGCTGTACAAGAAACATAGCGTTAATCCGCTGGGCGGCTGCCTGCCGATGCTGGTGCAAATCCCCGTGTTCTTTGCCCTTTACAAGGTGCTGCTCGACTCCATTGCCCTGCGTCAGGCGCCATTCATGCTCTGGCTGACCGACTTGTCGGCCAAGGATCCCTATTACATTACCCCGCTGTTGATGGGGGCGAGCATGTTCGTTCAGCAGAAGATGACGCCGACAACCGCCGACCCGATTCAGGCCAAGATCTTCTTGTTCATGCCGGTGGTCTTCACCTTCCTCTTCCTGAACTTCCCCTCCGGACTGGTCATTTACTGGCTGGTCAACAACCTGCTGACCATTGCCCAGCAATATTACATCAACCGTCGTCTGACCTAAGCCTGCCGTGAACCGCAACGCCCCGCCCGCCAGCGACACCATTGTCGCTCCGGCGACACCGCCGGGCGAGGGCGGCGTTGGCATCGTGCGACTGTCCGGGTCACGGGCGGAAGCTCTGCTGGCGACCGCCTTCCGCGGTCGGATAGTGCCGGCTGCGATGGTCTCGCATCACCTCTATCATGGGCGGCTCTGCCGTGGCGATGGCACCCCGATTGACGAGGTGCTGGCGGTCATCATGCGCGCGCCGCACTCCTACACCGGCGAAGATGTGGTCGAAGTGCACTGCCACGGCGGCAGTCAACTCCTGCGCAGCACCCTCGACCTGTTTCTGGCTGAAGGCGCCCGCCTGGCCAACCCCGGTGAATTCACTCAACGCGCCTTTCTTAATGGCCGTCTTGATCTGGCCCAGGCCGAAGCGGTGGCCGCCCTGATCGGCGCCCGTTCCGAGCAGGCCGCCCGCGCCGCCCTCGGCCAGCTCGAAGGGCACCTGTCTCGGCAACTCCATCATTTCTCTTCGGAACTGCGCGAATTGCTCCTGCTGCTCGAGGCGCACATCGATTTCCCCGACGATGACCTCGGCGCCCTCGATCGCCAGGCCGTCTCCAGGCGGGCGGAAGCCGTTCGTGCCGCCATGGCCGATCTGATGAGGACCTTCGATTCCGGTCGCGCACTGCGCGAAGGGGTCAGCGTCCTGATCCTCGGCCGTCCGAACGTCGGCAAGAGTTCCTTGCTAAACGCCCTGCTCGGCGAGGCCCGGGCAATCGTTACCGAAATTCCCGGTACGACCCGTGACACGGTTGAGGAGCATCTGGTGCTCGGCGGGTTGCCGCTGCGTTTGATCGATACCGCCGGGGTTCGCGACACCACCGATCCGATCGAGCAGGAAGGGGTGCGGCGGGCACGGGAGAAGGCAAGTGCCGCCGATCTGGTGCTGTTGGTGGTCGATGGTTCGCATTCGCTGACTGTCGAGGATCACCTGGCCATTGCTCTGGCACCGCCGGAGCGGACCATTCTGGTGCGCAACAAGAGCGACCTGCCGTCTCTCGCAGATACGTGCTGTCGCCAATTCCTTTCTCAGGTAGCGGTTTCGGTGCGTCAGGGGACGGGGCTTGCTGATCTGCAGGCAGCGATCATTGCGCATTTCCATGGCGCCAACAAAAGCGAGGCCGCCGATGGCGTGGTCTTGACGGAGCGGCGGCATCGCGATGCTCTGGGTGGATCAATGCTCGCACTCGACCGGTTCCTGGCCGCGCAGTTGGCTGGCGACCCGTACGAATGCCTGGCCTTCGAGCTGCGCGAAGCGTTGGCGGTGCTCGGCCAGATTACCGGCGAGACCACCCCCGATGATATTCTGGAACAGATTTTCAGCCGATTCTGTATCGGCAAATAGTTGGCGTTCCACACGGGACACGAGATGTTTCACGTGAAACATGGAGCCTCCGGAAGCGGTGGGAAGGGTGATGACTGAGGATGCGCATTATCAGGTGATCGTGGTCGGCGCCGGCCATGCCGGCTGTGAAGCGGCGCTGGCTGCGGCGCGCATGGGCTGCCGCACCCTGCTGCTGACCATGCATCTCGACATGTGCGGGCAGATGTCGTGCAACCCGGCGATCGGCGGGTTGGCCAAGGGGCATCTGGTTCGCGAGATTGACGCTCTCGGTGGCGAGATGGCGCGCAACATCGACGCCACCGGCATCCAGTTCCGCATGCTCAACACCAAGAAGGGCCCTGCGGTGCGCTCCTCGCGCGCCCAGGCCGATCGCGATCAGTACCGGCTGCGCATGAAGCTGGTGCTGGAAGGCCAGCCCGGGCTCGACCTCAAGCAGGGGCAGGTGGTGCGCCTGCTTGAAACGGGGGGGCGGGTCGCCGGCGTAGAGACCCGCGAGGGGCTCAGGTTTCAGGCCTCGGCGGTGGTGCTCACCACCGGCACCTTCATGCGCGGACTGATCCATGTCGGCTTGGTTCACTACCCTGGGGGGAGGGCAGGCGAGCCGCCTTCCGAAGGCCTTTCCGAGCAGCTGCGGGCTTTGGGCTTCGCGGTTGGCCGGCTGAAAACCGGCACCCCGGCGCGGCTGGCAAAAAGTTCCATTGATTTTGCCCGGCTGGAGGAACAGCATGGTGATCCCGACCCGCGGCCGTTCTCCGCGGATACCCTGCGCATCGACCGTCCGCAGCTCCCCTGTCACATCACCTATACCAACCCGCGCACTCACGAGATCATCCGCAGCGGCCTCGACCGTTCGCCGCTCTATTCCGGAGTGATCGAAGGCATCGGTCCGCGTTACTGCCCGTCGATCGAGGATAAGGTGGTACGCTTTCCGGAGAAGGAGCAGCACCAGATTTTTCTGGAGCCGGAAGGCTATGCCAGCGGCGAGATCTACCCGAACGGGGTCTCCACCTCGTTGCCGCTCGATGTCCAGTTGGCCTTCCTGCGCACCCTGCCGGGGTTGGAGTCGGTCGAAATCATGCGCCCCGGCTATGCCATCGAATACGATTATGTCGATCCTATCCAGCTACGGCCGACTCTGGAGACCAAGGCGCTGCGCGGCCTCTACCATGCCGGGCAGATCAACGGCACCTCCGGTTACGAAGAGGCCGGAGCCCAAGGGCTGCTGGCCGGGATGAACGCCGCTTTGCAGGTGCGGGAACGCGAGCCGGTGATTATCGGCCGCGATCAGGGATACCTGGGCGTACTGGTCGACGACCTGGTCAACCTCGGCGCCAAGGAGCCTTACCGGATGTTCACTTCGCGGGCCGAGTATCGTCTGCTGCTGCGAGAGGATAATGCCGATCAGCGCCTGAGCGCTCTCGGCCACCGGGTCGGCCTGCTGCCGGCAGCGCGCTGGGAACGCTGCTGCGCCAAACGGGCGGCACTGGAGGCAGGCGCCGCGCGCCTGCGTGAAGTGCGGGTCGCGCCTGGTGCCAAAGAGGCCATCGCCTGTCTTGGCCTGGAAGGGCTGAACAATGGTGCGTCTCTGGAAGAGTTGCTGCGCCGCCCGGAATTCGGGCTCGATGACCTGCTCTTTCTCGATGGACAACTCGCGGCCCTGCCGGTTGAGGTCCGCGACGAGTTGGAGACGACCGTGAAGTACGAAGGCTACATCCGCCGCCAACAGGACCAGGTCGAGCGCACCCGGCGCATGGAGACGCAAGCCATTCCAGCTGACTTCGACTATGCCGCGGTTGCCAGTCTCTCCGCGGAGGTACTCGAAAAGCTGCAAAAGGTCCGGCCGCAGACCCTCGGCCAGGCGAGCCGCATCCCCGGTGTGACCCCGGCGGCCATCGCCATTCTCGCCGTTCTGCTGCGTCGGTGATCGAGTGCCCGGTCGTTCCCTTGCCGATCTGCTGGCCGCTCTGGGCCTTTTTCTGGAACCCGACGTGCAGGAACGCGTGGAGTGGCTCGGAGAGGAACTGCTGCGCTGGAACCGCACCCACAACCTGACGGCCATCACCGACCCGGTTGCGGTGCGCGAGAAGCACCTCGCCGATTCCCTGACGCTGCTCCCTCTGCTCGGCAACGCCCGCCGTCTGCTCGATCTCGGTTCGGGCGCCGGGTTTCCCGCTCTGCCGGTGAAGATTGCCCGTCCCGACCTTGACGTTGTCTCCATCGACGCGGTTGGCAAAAAGGTTGTCTTTCAACGCCATGTGGCGCGGGTCCTCAAACTCGCCGGATTCACTGCCGTCCACGGGCGGGCGGAAGATTTACCCAAAACCCCCTTGTGCGGCGCCGGCTTCGACCTGGTGACGGCCCGAGCCCTCGGTAGCCTGCCGATGCTGGCACGATTGGCGGAACCGCTGTTGGCGCCGGGCGGGCGGCTGATTGCCATGAAGGGCGCAGAAGGAGTGTCGGAACTGACGGCGGGGCAGGCGGATCTGCTCGCACGAGGTTTTGCCTGCACCGCGCAGCATCGATTGCAGCTGCCAGTGTCAGGAGCGGAACGTTGCCTGCTGGTTTTGGAGAAGACGGGTTGAGACTGGTTCACCCGCTCCTGAAGGGGGCTGTCCACGCGCAGTGGACGAAGAGTCAGTTGCCAATGGCCCCCGAAAATCATGCCCTGGCCTACCCCTTGGCCGGGCCGGGAAAACCGATTCTGGGGCAAATTTGGAGGCCACCCTTTACGGGGCGCCACTTGTGCCGGTAATCCCCCATATCTAGGGCCAAAAAGCGCCAACGCCCCCCATATCTGGGGCGACGGCTTTTTCCTTTCCTGTTTTCGGGGTTTATGCTAATTTTTCCAACCCGTTACCTCGGGGAGGAGTCGAACATTTAATGGCCCAGATCATCGCTATCGCCAATCAAAAGGGGGGGGTCGGCAAGACCACCACCACCGTCAACCTCGCCGCTTCGCTGGCGGCGGCGGAGCGGCGCACCCTGATCGTCGATCTCGATCCTCAGGCCAACAGCACCAGTGGCGTCGGCGTTGATCCGAACTCTCTGGAGCAGACCGTCTATCAGGTGTTGCTCGGTACGGCGCCGGCGCACACGGTGCGTCAGAATACCCCGCTCGGCCACCTGCACCTGCTGCCGGCCAACCCCGACCTGATCGGCGCCGAGGTCGAGTTGATCAGCGCCCTGGCCCGCGAAGGGAAGCTCAAATCGGCGCTGGCGGAAATCCGCGATGAATACGATTATGTCCTGATTGATTGCCCGCCCTCGCTGGGCCTTTTAACCATCAATGCGCTGACCGCCGCCGACCGGGTGTTGATCCCGCTGCAGTGCGAATACTACGCCATGGAAGGGTTGAGCCAGCTGCTCAACACGGTCCGCCTGATCCAGCGCGAACTTAATCCGAAGCTGGCGCTGCTCGGCATCCTGCTGACCATGTTCGATGCCCGCAACAACCTCTCCCACCAGGTGGTCGAGGAGATCCGCAAACATTTTGACGGACAGGTGTTCGAGACCATGATTCCGCGCAACGTGAGGCTTTCCGAGGCGCCCAGCCACGGTCTGCCGGCGCTGCTCTACGATATTGCCTCGCGCGGCGCCACCGCTTACCTCGATCTGGCCCGGGAAATCATTCGCAGGGAACCTCTGACATGACCAAACGATCCGCGCTCGGCAAGGGGATCGGTGCCCTGATCTCCTCGGCGACCCAGGAAGGGCGCCATAAATATTTTCTCTGCCCGGTCGAGGAGTTGCGTCCCCACAGCCGGCAGCCGCGCAAAAGCTTCGACGATGCCAAGATGGAGGAACTGATCGCCTCGATTCGCGAAAAAGGGGTGATTCAGCCACTGGTGGTGCGTAACGCCGGCGACCATTATCAGATCATTGCCGGAGAACGGCGCTGGCGGGCTGCCCAGCGTGCCGGACTCAAAGAGCTACCGGTGGTGATCCAGGATGTTTCCGAGGATTGGGCCCTGGAGATGGCGCTGATCGAGAACATCCAGCGCGAGGATCTCAACCCGATTGAGGAAGCCGAGGCCTACCGCCACCTGATGAGCAGCTTTGACCTCTCCCAGGACGAAGTGGCCAAACGGGTCGGCAAGGACCGATCGACCGTGGCCAACGCCCTGCGTCTGCTGCGTCTGCCGCGCACCGTGCAGCAGGATGTCATGGGTGGGCGCCTGTCGATGGGACATGCCCGGGCGTTGCTGCCGTTGGAGAATGGCACGCGTCTGCAGGAAGCGCGCGATCTGGTGGTGAAAAAACAGCTGTCGGTGCGACAGACCGAAGAGCTGGTCAAGCGGCTGAAAAACGCCGCGCCCGTTGTTCGCCGCAAGGCAGCCAACCCGGAACTGACCGATCTGGCGGCACGTTTGCAGCGCCGGCTCGGGACTCAGGTAAAGATTGTCCCGAAGGCTCGCGGCGGCAAGGGCGGGAAGATCGAGATCGCCTACTACTCTGCCGAGGAACTGGACCGACTGCTGGAGTGGTTTACGGCGCACGAATAACGTTTCACGGCAAGGAATTGCATACAATGTTCGTCAAAAAGGACAAGGATATCATGGGTCGCCGGGAATCCCCGCTCGAGAAGAGCGACATCAAGGCCTTTCTGGGGCCGGGCAGCCAGTTCGAAGGGCGCCTGGTGTTTAACGAGATCGTGCGCCTGGATGGCGCCTTCCGCGGCGAGGTGACCTCGAAAGATACCCTGATTGTCGGCGACAGCGCCGATCTGCAGGCAGAAGTGACGGTCGGCACGCTGATCCTCAGCGGCCGCTTCAAAGGGAACATCAAGGCGGTCACTCGCGTCGAACTGCGGTCTCCGGCGCAGGTCGAGGGAACGATCGAAACCCCGGCCCTGTCGGTCGAAGATGGCGTCGTTTTCAACGGTACCATCAGCATGAAGCGCGGCGGCGTCGAGGACTCTGATTAAACGCATCTGGCGACGCGGCGACGGATAATCTGAATTTGGCATGTAAACAGCCTTGACAATCGGGGGGTGCTGTGTTAGTCATCTCCTGCTTTGGGCCCGGAAACTGGTCCGGAGCCCCATTTTTGCGCCCTTTTGTGACCTTTACACGATTTAGCATCCCACGTGCCCAACGCGGTGCATACCACGAGGTAAGACGGTGATCAAGCTCGACTGGACACTGTTGCTGCAGTTCGCCAATTTCATGATTCTGCTGGTCGCGCTCAACGTGCTGCTGTTCAAGCCGCTGCGTGCCGTGCTGGCCGCGCGCAAGGCCACCATCGACGGCGATCTGGCCCAGGCCCGGTCGTTGGACGAGCAGATCCAGGCTCAGGTGGCCGAGTACGATGCCAAGCTGCAGGAGGCTCGCCAGCGCGGCAACCAGGAGCGTACCGCCCTGCGCCAGGCGGCGCAAGCCGAAGAGGCCCGCCTGCTCGGTTCTGCCAACGAGAAAGCGTCCCAGCGCCTGCAGGTGCTCAAGGAACAGGTTGCCGGAGAGGCCGAAGCCGCCCGTCAGGGGCTGCGTGGCGAAACCGAAGAGCTGGCCCGGCAGATTGCCGGCAAGGTGCTGGGGAGGAGCGTCTGATGGCGGCCCGAAATCTGCGCAGCATCGTCCTCGCCCTGCTGGCGACAGTGGCTCTGCCGGCCGTGATCCTGGCGGCTGGTGGCGGCGAACATCATGTCGACAGCGGCGTGATCCTCAAGGATTTCATCTGGCGCTGCATCAACTTTGCCGTGTTGGTCGGCCTGATCGGCTATTTCGTCAGCAAGCCGATTCGCAACGGTCTGCAGAACCGCCGCACCGAGATCGAGAAAACCCTGACTGATGCCGCTGCCGCCCGGGATGCCGCCGAGGCCAAGGCGCGCGCATACCAGGAGAAACTGGTCAAAGCCTCCGCCGAAATCGAGACGATTTATGCCGCTATCCGCCGCGAAGGCGAGTTGGAGCGCGACAAGATCCTCGCCAGCGCCAAGGAGATGGCCGCCAAGATTGAGCAGGAAACCGACAGCAAGGCCGCCAGCGCCGTGGCACGGGCTCGTACCGAACTGCGCGCCGAAGCCGCCCGCCTGGCCGTGGAGCTGGCCGAGGAACTGCTCGCCAAGAGCGTGACCGCCGCCGACCAGAAGCGGCTGATCGACGAGTACATGCAGAAAGTGGGAGAACTCCATTGAGCGCGAGTGCCCTGACCCGGCGTTATGCCAAGGCGCTGGTCGAACTGGCCGTGGAACAGCAGGCCGTCGACCGCTACGGCGAAGAGTTGGCCATGGTCAATGCCATCCTCGATCGCGAGGATCTGCTGCGCCTATTGCTCGAGAGCCCGACCCTGGCCATGGATAAGAAGGCGGCGATGCTGGCCGACCTCACAGCCGCCCTCGGCCTCTCCGAGGGGATGCGCAAGTTTCTTGGCCTGGTCCTGAGCAAGGATCGGCTCTGCTACCTGGCGCAGATCGAAGAGACCTACCGGCGCCTGGCCGACGAGCTGTCGGGGGTGCTGCGGGCGAAAATCACCGCGGCGGTGGAACTCGACGCCGCGCAGCAGCTGGCGATCGGTGCCAGCCTCGAGAAGCAGACCGGCAAGAAAGTGGCGCTGAACGTGAAAGTCGACCCCCAGCTGCTCGGTGGTGTGCAGGCCGAAATCGGCGGGCGCCTGTTCGACGGCAGTGTGCGGACCCAGTTGAAACGGATCGAAGAATCCTTAACGAAAGGTTGATGTGAGGGCTTATGCAAGTCAGAGCGGAAGAAATCAGCGCGATCATCAGGAAGCAGATCGAAAGCTTTGGCCGCGAAGTGGAGGTCA
>JAMPXI010000019.1 GCA_023701265.1 Desulfuromonadales bacterium
CAGAACGGACCGTCTCCGAGATGAACGACGAGAAGACCAATTTCCCGGATCCGACCGACCGGGCCTCGCTGGAATCCGACCGCAATTTCGAATTGCGCATTCGCGACCGCGAGCGCAAGCTAATCAACAAGATCCGGGAAGCACTCGACCGCCTCGAGGAAGGTGAATTCGGCGTCTGCGAAAGTTGCGGCGAGGAGATCGGCGAAGCCCGCCTGCGCGCCCGTCCCGTCACGACCCTTTGCATCGAATGCAAGACCGAGCAGGAACGCCAGGAAAAGATCGGCTGACCTGCTGACAACCCTGACGCCGGCAGCCGGGAGGCCCGCATGCCGCGCGATCCCGCGCAGTTCCCCTACCAAGACAATCCTGTAGTTCCTGAGGCACCCGGCGATGCTATTCTTCCGCCGCGTCGGCCGCTCTGGCTCTGGCTGGCGCTGGCCTTGCCCGCCGGTGTCGGCCTCCTGTTGATCGCCCGCACCAACTACCTGTTATTCCACGTCGTCGTTGAACTCTTCAGCATTGTCCTTGCCGCCGCGGTTTTCACCATTGGCTGGAACACCCGGCGCATGGTGCAGTCGCCGTTTTTTCTGGTCCTGGCGAGCGGTTTCCTGGCCACCGGGCTCATCGACCTGCTGCACACCCTGACCTTCAAAGGCGTGGGGGTGCTCCCCCTTGCCGGCAGCAACGTGTCGATCCAGTTGTGGATTGTGGCCCGTGCTCTGGAGGCAGCCACCTTCTTGGTGGTAGCGTTGCACCTGGGCAGACCGCTGCGATTCTCACCCTGGTTCTGGCTTTGGTCTTTCAGCGGGGTGGCCCTGTTGCTGACGTTGTCAATCTGGCCGTTGCAGGTTTTCCCGCAGTGCTTTGTCGAAGGGGTGGGGCTCACCCCCTTCAAGATCGCCTGCGAATACCTGATTTCCGCGGTGCTGGCCGCTGCTGCCATCCTGATCTGGCGGCGCTGGGACCATCTTGGCACGCGGCTTGGCGGGATGCTGCTGGCCGCGCTCATTTTCAATATCGTCTCCGAACTGAGCTTTACGCTTTACCTTGACCCGTACGCGACCTCCAATTTTATCGGGCATATCTTCAAGCTGGTCACTGTCGTCCTGGTTTACCACGCCCTGGTCGAAGGGACGCTGCGAACCCCCTATAGCACACTCTTTCGCGAATTGACGGCACTGAACCGCAATCTCGATGCCGAGCTGCGCCGCAGGGAGCACAGCGAAACCCAGCTGCGGGTTGCCAATCTGGAGTTTTCCGCGCTTTACCGTTCGTCGCAGTTGCTGCACAGCACCCTGCGGCTCGACGCCTTGACCCATCTGGTCCTGTCGATGGCCGCCTCTCCGGACGGGGGCAACTTCCGCAGGGTCATGCTGTTTACCGTAAATGTGCGGGCGGGAGTGCTGCAGGGGATGCTCGGGGTCGACCGCGACAGCGCAGCGCTGGTCTTGCCGAGAGATGCGGTAACGGAGAGGTGGGATACGCCACGGCTTGATGCCGCTGCCTGTGCCGCCCAGCGTAACACCGAGGTCAACCTGGCGGTGGTCAAGCAACGACTGAATCTGGCGGTCGATGACAATGCCGTGGCGCAATCCTGCCTGGAGCGGCGGCTGGTCCTTGTGGACAAGCCGGCCGCCGAGCCCCCCGGGGGGCTCGAGCTTGCCGAGAAACTGCAGCTCAAGACCTACGCCTGTGCACCGCTATCCAACCGCGAGGAACCGTTCGGCGTGTTGGTTGTTGACCTGGAGGAGGTCGATGAGATCTCAACTTCGGAACGTTTGCGTTTTCTTGAGTTGTTTGCCAGGCAGGCAACGGCGGCGCTGGAAAATGCCCGTCTGCTGCACCGCCTTGAAGGGGCGCACCGTGAGCTGCGCGAAGTCCAGGAGCAGCTGATTCAAGGGGAAAAACTGGCCGTGCTTGGCGAGATGGCCGCCCAGGTGGCTCATGAGCTGCGCAATCCGCTGGTTTCGGTCGGCGGTTTTGCCCAGCGGTTGGTCAAGCTCGACATCGGCAACGAGCGTGCTTCTGAATACGCGGCGATCATTGCCCGGGAAGTCCGGCGCCTCGAAGAGATGCTCGGTAATATCCTGGCATTCTCCAAAAAACAGCTGGTCTGCCTCGAAACATGCGACATGAATGCCCTGTTAGCGGAGTCGCTCGAACTGGAGGCGGATCTGCGGCAAAACTCGGGCATTTCCCTGGTGCTGGACGTTGTCGTCCCGCTCCCGGAGATTGTCGGCGATTGCCGGCAGCTGCGGCAGGTGCTGCTCAACCTGCTGTCCAATGCCCGCCAGGCGATGCCCAAGGGGGGCACGCTGACCCTGCGCGCGGATTCCAGCACGCTGCGTGGCGAGGAGGCCGTGGCGGTCGAGGTCGAGGATACGGGCGGGGGGATTCCTTCGGAAATCATGCGCAACATCTTCAACCCGTTTTTCTCGACGCACCCGAAGGGGACCGGCCTCGGTCTGTCGATTTCGCACCGGATCGTCGAGCAGCACCACGGCGAGATCGAGGTTGTCAACGGAGTCGACGGCGCCTGTTTCATCGTGCGCCTGCCGCTGCGGCCGCCGAAGTCCGGGATGCGTTGACACGCTTAGAGGTTTTGGGTAAAGTGTCCCCCACTTTGGGGCCGTAGCTCAGCTGGGAGAGCGATGCGTTCGCAACGCATAGGCCAGGGGTTCGATCCCCCTCGGCTCCACCAATAAAAACAACGGGTTAGCGAGTTTTCGCTAGCCCGTTTTGTTTGTCTATTCCGCCGTAAGGATGCCATAAGGATTTGCGGCGGGGTTATGTAAAAAAACCGCCCCGGCTACCCACCGGAGGGGGCGCCCTGGGGCGAAGGGTTTCACCAGCAAAACAAAAACCCCGCCACTCGGAGAGAGCAACGGGGCTTTGTTCTTTATGGGAAGGCTTGTATTACTTGATAAATAGGTCGGTTACTTCCTGGGCAAACTTAGGTATATCAGAATAAACCTCGGAAAGACCTTTTATCTTTTTGATAGCTGCTTCACGGTCAGCCTGAGGGACTTCCAGTAACTCAAGCAGAGAATTCACATATTCGGCAGGTGTTGAATTCAATTCCTGTACTATGTTTTTGTAACCAGCAACGATGAATTCTCTCGCCTTCGCTTTTTGCGGCTTATCAATACCGTTCAACGGGTGAAGGCTCACAAAGTATTGGCTCGGCGCATATTCATATACCGCACCAGAAAGCCCATCTGTGGTTGACCCCAAAAGACCGCCAATTACAATATTTCCCCAAAACCAACCATCTAGGCTTGTGCTAAGAGGCATTGTGACGGTTCTATACCCGCTTAATTCAAAAGTAAGGGTTTGCTCACTCTTCTTGTCAAGTTGGATCGTCATGGGCGTTTTGCCCAATGGGCGTCCGTTGACTGTTACCGTCGCCCCCTCCGGCTCGCTTTGGAATGTGACTTCCTGAGTTGTCCCGCTGACAATCGTTGCACACCCGTAAAGTACAAGCGAAAACAACACCGCCAGCAAGAAGAAGAAAATTCGATTTCTTTTCAACGTAGCCATAGTAATTCCCCCATTATTTGAATTTTCAAACATATTTGATAGTTCTACCCCGTCACTAAAGTAACGTCAATCATGTATTCACAATAGGTGCAGCAAAGCAAAAGCCCCGCGCAGGGCAGGGCTTTTTGATAATGCCTGTTGTCAGGTTAGCTGCCTTTCCGTTTCTTTTCCGGTTCTGCGCAAAATGCTTACCAGCGCCCGGCCAAGATCGCCCGTATCAAATCCCGCAACTCTCGCCGCTTCTGTTTCGCCTCTATGGTGTAGCCCGATCTATGGGGTCTTGAAATATCAGTTTCGCAAAGGATTATTGGACCATGGCTCGTCCCTTCGTCGCTAATCGGATAGCGTAGGTGTGGTAGGTAGCCACGAGCTGCCTCCTTCAACCTGCCATTCGATTCGTAGCCAGTTCGTAACGTACACTCCGCCCCTGCCCCGACCGGATCAGGATTCCTGCCTCATACAGTTGATCCAGTTCACGGAACGCCGTGGCCCGGCTTGCCCCGGTCAATGCCGCATACTTACGGGTCGTCATTCCTCCCTCGAACCCATCAGGTCCTGCCTCCAGCAGGCGACTGATAACCTTGCGCTGCCGATCCGATAAGGGGACTTGGGCGTGGTGCTGCCAGAACTCGGCCCGCATGAAGACTCCGTCAAGCAAATCTGCGGAGCACCGAATTGAGCGGACGTAACAATCAAGGAACCAGGCCAGCCAGGCGGTGACGTCGCAACTGCTCTTCTGGGTCGATTCCAGGATGCTGTAGTAGCCGTTGCGCTCGGCCATGATCTGGGTCGAGAGACTGAAATAGCGCGCCGGCTGTTGATCGTCCTGGGCCAGAGCCATGTCGGTCAAAGCACGGGCGATGCGGCCGTTGCCGTCGTCGAAGGGGTGGATGGACACGAACCACAAGTGGGCCAGGGCGGCGCGAAGGATTCCCTCAACTGTTTCGCTGCCAGTGTTGAACCAATCCAGGAACCGCTGCATCTCGGCATCGAGCCGATTGGCCGGGGGGGCCTCGAAATGGATACGCTCCCGCCCGATCGCCCCCGAGACTACGCGCATCGGCTCAGCACTGTCTCGCCAGCCGCCAACCTTGATACGATGCAGCCCCGAATAACCGGAAGGGAAGAGCGCGGCTTGCCAACCCCACAGTCGTTCCGCCGACAGCGGTGCCGTGAAGTTCTGGGTGGCATCCAGCAGCACGGCGACCAGGTCGTCGATGCGACGATCAACCGGTAACCCGGCGGAAGGCAGCCCCAAGCGTCGAGCCACGGACGAGCGGACCGAGCGGGCATCCAGGGTTTCCCCTTCGATGGCGGAGGTCTTGACTGTCTCCTCGACCAGAATCTCGGCATGGGACTGATTGGCCAGTGGCAGGCCGAGGCCAGCCACTCGGGTCAGCAGCTGTCCCTGGGCTCGTCGGCAAGCACCGAGCGGTTCCAACAGGGAGTTCGCATCCCAGCGGAAGTTCGGCCAGTCGGGGTTTTGCCAGATGTAGCTGACCATGGTAATCGCCTCACTAATCGCTTCATAATATGAAGCGTAAGAGACTATTTATCACATCATCAAGGATCCTGCAACATCAGCAAGCGGCGGAAGCGATAGGTGATCTCCCCCCGGAACTTCGGACAAGTCAAAAGGAGAAATTCCGGGCAAGGTGACCATTCACGGGAGGCGGCGCTTTTCTGTCGGTTTGGCTCAGTCAGGCGCACTTTGACTCGTTTTGCGCTGTTTCAATTCCTTTTCCATTCAAGACGCCAACAAGAAAGGCTATGCTTAAAAGACATGCTCTGACTCCCCGGCAATATTCCGGCGACCAAATCATCCCCCTCCGTGCCCACCAAGCACACCAATAAAATGTCCCGTACGGTAAAAATGCACGTGAAATCCTGGCAAAAAAACAATTTTACACCGTTCGGGAAAATTCTTTATCTAGCTTTGCTGTAAGTTGCTTTTTTAACCGTAAGGTAAAATATCTTGCAAAAACTCCAGGACAGGGGCTAGCATTCACCGTACGGTACAATATTGGGCGACACGACGCAGTTGTACGTCATCCAGGAGGAGAAGGTGGCCATTATCAGCGATCGCGGCATTGCGATTACTAACCCCAGGGAGTTGGGGGAACTTCTGAGGAAGAAGCGCAAGTCCCAGGGGCTGACACAGGGTCGGGTCGCTGAGTATTGCGGTGTCAGCGTCAAGTTCATCTCGGAGGTCGAGCGTGGCAAGGAAACCGCCGAGATCGGTAAGGTCCTCTATCTCCTCAACACGCTCGGCATCGACCTGATAGCCGATACCAGAGAATAACCATGGATAGAATTCTCCATGTGTATATCGACACGGCCAAGGTTGGCATGCTAACCAGCACGGACAACAGCGGGTATGTCTTTGCCTACGATGCTGGCTGGCTGGGCAGCAGGGCCCCCATTCCCCTGTCGCTGTCACTGCCGCTGCAACGTGAGCCATTCACACCGGAGCTTTCGAAGGCTTTCTTTACGAACCTCCTCCCCGAGGGGCAGCTTCGCGATCACTTCGCCAGCAAGTATCGGCTTTCCGCCGATGATGACTTCGGCCTCCTTGCGGCCCTGGGCGGCGATTGTGCCGGGGCCTTGGCCCTTTACCCAGGGGGGCCGGAGTATGTGTTCGAGGCAAAACCACCGAGCTATCGGCCGCTGTCCGAGGACGACCTGGGCAAACTACTCGACGAGGCCTACATCATGGACCCGTCATTTCTCGGCGAGGAAGAGCGCACCCGGCTCTCCCTGGCCGGGGTCCAGGACAAATTACCCGTTGCCATCCACGGTGATACCATCAGCCTGCCGCTCGACGGTTCTCCCAGCACGCATATTCTTAAGCCCCCCAACCACCGCTTCCCCACCCTGGTGGAGAATGAGGCGTTTTGCATGACTCTGGCCAAGGCGATGGGGTTGGCGATACCATCAGTCTCCCTGCGCCGGGTTCGTGACGGCGAATTTATCTATCTCGTGGAAAGATACGATCGAATGACCAGCAAAGACGGGGTCACATCCCGAATCCACCAGGAGGACTTCTGTCAAGCGACCGGGACGTCCTACCGCCTGAAATACGAGGAAAAGGGCGGCCCCGGCTTCAAAGCGTGCTTCCAGGTCATTGGCCGCTGCCGAAAACCACTTGCTGACCGAATCAAATTGGTTGAACTGGCCATCTTCAACTACCTGGTCGGCAACGCCGACTGCCACGCCAAAAACATTTCGCTGCTTTACGACAACGGCCCCAACCCCTCGCTCGCACCTTTCTATGACTTGGTCTGTACCGGGGTCTACAACCTGAGTCGACAGACCGCCATGGCAATCGGTGGGGTCTATGATCCGCGCAACATTGACACGAAGGCCTGGCGCATTTTTGCGGAACAGGCAGGGATTCGCTCGCCTAAACCGATCATGGACACATTGAAAAGGATGGCAGAAGCAATTTCTGGCAAGGCCGCAGAAACCGCCAATAGCATGATTGAGAGCTATGGGGACAACCCGGTTTACGGGCAGGTCATCGAGGTGATTGAGCAACGGGCAAGGATAGCGTTGTGACGTTACCCCTGAAAACTGAGCCATTGCAAAGTTAGTGATTTCGGTCTATTGACCCCTACCCAGAATCCAGACAGGCCAATCTTGGAAATTTCGGGCAAAGTGACCATTCACGGGAGGAGGCGCTTTCCTGTCGGTTTGGCTCAGTCAGGCGCACTTTGACTCGTTTTGCGCTGTTTCAATTCTCTTGCTATTCTCTCTAAGCCTTCCTTTTTTGTTTTCCCCTTGTTGTTACAGCCAGTTTCGCTGTATAAATCTATTCAAAATCTATTCAAAAGAGTCTTCTGTGCGAGCAGAGCTTAGAATAAAGCTGCTGGAAAAGCTGGCGACGGGGCCGCAGACCGCGAAAGATCTGGCGGCCTTGCTGGGTGTCAGCCAGCCCACCATTTCCAGAGTGATCAATGAGCTTGGCGACCAGGTTGTCAGCCTGGGACGGGGGCGCGCTACGATTTATGCCCGTCCTCGCCTTGTGCGGGGAACAACCAGTGTGTTCCCGGTTTACCGGATTGACGATGCAGGCAATGTACACTTGTTGGGAGTATTGCGAACGCTGGTCGGTGGGCAGTATTGGTGGCAGCAGGAAGGCCCTGATCATGAGAGCCGTTTTTTCGACTATCTGCCCTGGTTTATTCAGGATATGCGCCCCGATGGCTTTGTCGGAAGGGCTTTTGCCCAAAGACTGGGCGCGGAACTGGGGCTCCCGGTCAAACTGAATGACTGGACGGACGATGATGTCCTGCTTGCCCTGTCTCGCCGTGGCGAGGACCATGTCGGCAACCTGGTCATAGGTGATGAATCTATCGGTCGCTATCTGCGGTCGGCGCAAAGCCGGGACTTGGGCATCCCGGAGCATGCCCGCCAACAAGCCTATGCCGACCTTGCCAATGCGGCCATGGCGGGAGACCCGGCAGGCTCCTCAGCAGGAGGTGAGCAGCCAAAATTTGCCGCCGTGCTGAATGCCGGCGGTGAGTGCCGCCATGTCCTGGTCAAATTCTCTCCTTCGCTGGCAAGCGTGGAGGGGCAGCGTTGGGCGGACCTGCTGCATTGTGAACACCTGGCTCTTGAGATTGTGCGGGAGGCCGGGATTGCTGCGGCAAGCAGCCGGATACTGGAGGCCGATAATCGGGTTTTTCTGGAGGTCGACCGGTTTGATCGTATTGGTACCTTCGGAAGGACTTCCATCTTTTCCCTTCGCGCTATCGACAGTGAGTATGTCGGCGTGGGCGACGATTGGGCGAGATGTGCCAGCGGGCTTCTGCGGGTCGGCGTGATTTCTCCAGCGGATGCCAGAAGAATGCGGTGGCTGACGGTCTTCGGCAATCTCATTGGCAACACCGACATGCATCTGGGCAACCTGTCCTTCATCCGTGTGCAGTCCAAGTTTTACACCCTGGCCCCGGTGTACGACATGCTACCGATGCTCTACAGGCCGGTTTCCGGGGAGACCCCGCCGCGGGAGTTCGCGCCGCAGGCGCAGGCGATGGACGTCGCTGATGTGTGGCCGGAGGCATTGCAGCAGGCGCTGCGCTTCTGGGATATGGCCAGCGTCGAGGCTGGCGTGTCTGGTGAATTCAGGCAGGTATGCCGTGACAATCTCGCCGTACTGTTGAACCTTGAAGCTGGGCCGCGAATAGTTACGAGACAGCCTGGCGGCGCCGACGGCGCCTGTTGAGTAGGGGCAAAGGGCTTGTGACGCGAGGTTTTATTGCCGCCATGAGTAATAAGCATAAGATGGCGGTCCGGGTGCGGCATGACTTTTGGCAGCCAGTGGCGGAATAAACGGAGGGGCCGGTGATAACCGGCCCCTCCGATAAGTTTCATCACCGCATTCGAGCAGGCGTCAGCGCCGGTTGCCCATGATTCGCAGCATCATCAGGAACAGGTTGATGAAGTCGAGATAAAGGGTCAGGGCCCCGAGGATCGCAGCCTTGTGCCGGGTCTCGCTGTCAGCGAAACCGCCTTGGGCGATCATCTTGAGCTTCTGGGTGTCGTAGGCGGTCAGGCCGACGAAGACGAAAACACCGACGTAGCTGATAATCCAGGTGACCATCTCGCTGTGCAGGAAGATGTTGACCACCGAGGCGATGATGATGCCGATCAGCCCCATGAAGAAGAAGCTGCCCCAACCGGTCAGGTCGCGCTTGGTGGCGTAGCCGTACAGGCTCATTGCCGCGAAGGTGCCGGAGGCAACCATGAAGGTGGTGGCAATCGAGCTGCTGGTATACACCAGGAAGATGCTGGCGAAGGTGACTCCGTTCAGGGCCGAGTAAAGCAGGAACAGCAGGGTGGCGACGGTGGCGCTGATCCGGTTGATCGCCGCCGAGAGGGCGATCACCAGGCCGAGTTCACCGATGATCAGCCCGTAGAAGACCAGGCGATTGCCAAAGATCAGTTGCAGCAGGCTTTCGCTGCTCAGGGTGAAGAGTGCCGCCAGGGCGGTCAGGGCCAGTCCGGCGGTCATCCAGCCGTAGACCTTGGGAAAGAAACTGGCGGCGGCGGCCGCAGTCAGCGGGGCCGGGTAGGTTTGGTCACGTTCGAACATGATCCTCCCTCATTGAGTGATGATTGGACATCGGGTCATTTTAACAGATTCAGCGCCGGGGTGCACGTTTTTCGAGAATGGCAACGTCTGCCGGTTTTCCGGGGCAGGCATGAAGGAGCGTTGTTCCCCGGACCTTGACTAAGCGCGCCTTACCCGTTAAGGTAGTCATATGACTACCATATACCGCCAGCGAGACAATCTGACCTCCCGCCAGCGCCAGGTGCTGCAGTTCATCGCCTCCTACCAGGACAACAACGGCTACCCGCCGTCTCAGCGGGAGATCGCTGCGCACCTGCGGATCAGTGGCACCCTCCCCGTCGGCAAACACCTCGACGCGCTGGAGAGGAAAGGCTATCTCAAGCGCGATGCCGTGAGCCGCGGGATCGCCTTGACGACCCCCGTAGGTCGTTCCGTCTCGCTGCCGATCGCCGGCACCGTCCGTGCCGGGCTGCTGGCCCCGGCTGTCGAGGACATTCAGGGGTATTTCGCGGTGGACCATCTGGCGGTGAAAGGAAACGACTGTTTCTTCCTGCGCGTCAGCGGCGACTCGATGATCGAGGCTGGCATCTTCGATGGTGATCTGGCGCTGGTTCGCCCGCAGGCGGTTGCCGACAACGGCGACACGGTTGTTGCCATGGTCGAAGGAGAAGCGACCCTCAAGCGCTTCTTCCGCGAAGCTGATCACATCCGCCTTCAGCCGGCCAACGCCGTCATGCAACCGATCGTTATCCGTCCCCGGGATGGTGATGTCGTTATTGTCGGCAAGGTGATCGCTGTCTACCGCGGCCTGGAATAACCATGCGCATCAGGGAGCCGGTCCGTGTCGCCGTGATCTTCGAGCCGGGCAAAGCCCTGCGTCCCGTTTGGTTCGATTGCAAACATCAAAAGCATGTGGTCAGGGAGACCACCTACCGCTGGCGGGACTACGTTGGCGAGAAGCCGCTGCTGCACTTCACCGTGACTGACGGCGAAGCGCTTTTCGAACTGGTCTACAACCTCCTCGATGGGACATGGACGCTGGTGAGCCAGCAGGCAGGATCATGAAAGACTGGGACCGTGTCATCATGCACATCGACATGAACGCGTTTTTCGCGTCGGTCGAGCAGCAGGCCAATCCTGAACTGCGCGGCAAGCCGATTGCCGTGACCGGTACCGGCCGAACGGTGGTGACGACCGCCTCCTACGAGGCGCGGGCCTTCGGGGTCAAGACCGGGATGAACACGTGGCAGGCCAGACAAGCCTGCCCGCAGCTCATCTTCGTGGTCGGCGACAACCGCAAGTATGCCGACACTTCCACCCGCATCGTGGCGATGATGGGAGATTACACCCCGCTGGTCGAGGTCTTCTCCATTGACGAGGCGTTCCTCGACGTCACCGGCTCCCTGACCCTGTTCGGCAGCGCCGAGCGCATCGCTTTCCTGCTCAAAGCCCGCATCCGCCATGAGTTCGGTCTGACCTGCTCGATCGGCATCGCCCCCAACAAGCTGCTGGCCAAGCTCGCCAGCGAGATGAAAAAGCCCGACGGGCTAACGATCATCCCTCCGGACCAGGTCGCTACGGTCCTTGAGCGGATGCCTGCCAAAGAGTTGTGCGGGATCGGCAAAAACGTCGAGAAGCAGCTCGCCAGCCTTGGCATCATGACCTGCGGGCAACTTGGGCGCTTCCCGGTGGAGGTTCTCAAGCGGCGCTTCGGCATCAATGGTGAACGGCTCAGCCAGATGGGCCGTGGGGTCGACAACTCACCGGTCGTCCCTCCCGAGGAGGAACAGGCGGTCAAGTCCGTCGGCCACAGCATGACACTGGCGCGGGATGTGACCGGCCGCGAAGGCTTGCTCAAATACCTGCTGCAACTTGCCGAGATGGTGGGGAGCCGGGCAAGGCGCTATGGAGTGGCCGGCAAGACCGTACACCTGACCCTCCGCTACGGGGACTTCACCACGGTCGGCCGGCAGCAGACCCGCAGCTCGCCAACCAGTCAGAGCGAGGAAATCTACCGGGATGCCCTCGCCATCCTCGATACCTTCGACCTCACCCGGCCAGTGCGTCTGCTCGGCGTGCGCGTCACTAACCTGACCCATCACGCCGATCAGCTGCCGCTTTTCGAGAAGGAGCGCAAGGCAGCCCTGGCAACGGCTGCCATGGATGAGGTCAACAGGCGCTTCGGCGAGTTCACCGTGACCTATGGCAGTGTGCTGGAGACGGAGGAGAAAGGGTCACATGTCATTTCCCCGGCCTGGCGGCCGGATGGGATAAGGCGGGTGGATGTGAAGTGAGCGACCGATTCGACCGTTGCCGGCGGCATCCGGCGCCTTGCGTTTCAATCTTGTGAATCGGCTATTCTGCCTTCGTTGTTTGTATGACTTGCTCTAACATTTTTTCAAGTCGCTCGATGCGTCGTTTCAGTTCGTTGAAAGTACAAAATCCTTCGATCCTGGTATCGCCGGGAATATACGTCTGATACTTTCTGTCGCGGGTATCCGAATAACCGTCGATCGTTTTGTCCGTGTCGATAATATCACTCATGATGCTCATTCTCCTTGTTTGTAAATAATCCTCATCCTTATCGGGACGATGCGACCATCCAGCGCAGATTTTATCTTAATTGCGACAAAAGACAACAGCGACTTTTTCAGGTCGCCGTGGCGACCTCCCCGGTGCCGCAGCCAGGGGGCCCGGAGAGGGGATGCCGACGACGCTTCGACAAGGGGACGAGGTGCCGGGGCGTTTTATTCCCGAGCCGGCAATCCCCTGGAAACGCGCATGGCCAGTCGATGACATTGCGAAATAATATTGGTATAGTCGGAGTGCAGCGGGAGAAGACCGCCATGAAAAAACACATCATCCTGGTATCAAGTCTAACGATTCTGTGCTGTTTTGCATCATGGTCTTATGCTTTTCGCTGCGGGGATGGCAATAGATACCTTGCGACAGAAGGAATGCACAAATACCAAATATTGAAAGACTGCGGCGAGCCATACTCAAGGGAAGATGTTGGATACGATAAAAACCATGGCTCATACCGGGTAATAGAGGAATGGATTTATATCATTGAGGATACAGGCAATAAACAGATGTACCTTATCAAATTTGACCGGAATGGCATTGCCGACAGTGTAGAATGGCTAGGTGAGCAGCCGTAGCGATGTTGTTGAATGCCGGCGTTATGTCACCAATATCAAGTCGATATCAGTGCAGCTGCATAAGGAAGTAACGTCAACCCTGAACCTTAGTGTGCAAGGGATAGGGAGCTCATGGATGAACCGAAAGTTGATCTCGTCGGTTGGGTTGGTTTCGTAATTTTTTGTCTGGCTATTTTAGCCTTCATCGGACTGGTAAAATGCCAGGCGGACTTTTTCCAGAACCTTGCGCTTATATTTTGAACCCGGAGATACGCGGGCGGGGTCAAGGCCCTTGAAGAATTGCTCTGTAGACACATTCCGCGGCGGCGCTTCGTCCACCTGCCCATGCCCTTGCCCGTAACTGCCGACAGTTCACCCCTGGCGTTTACTGCTCGCCCATTTGTGATATAGTTTACTTAACCTCAAACGCACATGAGGTTCCTCAAGCGCAAAGGAGGAAGATGTCATGCCAGTCTCTGATCCACCGGGCCACTTAGGGGCAGTCTCATCCATCTAAATACTGACAAGACATGGGAGACCGTCGTCAGGTGCTCCCAGGCAGTTTCCCTTGATGGGAAAACGCACGGAAAGTCGATGATTGCAAAGCGCCCCGGGAATTTCCGGGGCGCTTTGACGTTTCGGGGGCGGATTCCATAACCTCTTTGGTTGGCCGGAAGGTCCGCGATCATCATGGGGTTGCCGGTCCGGATGCTCCTCTCCGCTAGATGTTGTTGCGGCCGTCCCATCATTGTGAGATTCAATGTGAATAGCTCAGGCAGCACATCCTCGGTTCCTGTTTCCCTGTGCGAGGCAGCAATGATCCCCTGGAGACTCCTCGATACTGCGCAAATACCGGGCAATGGCGGCGAGCTGCAGCTCCACCAGCGCGATGGTGAGTTTTCGATCAGCATTGTGGGCGGTGGTGTGCTGATGAACACCCATGCCCACGGGTCCGAGGATGCGCTGGCTGAACTTGCGTGCAGCCAGATCGCAGGTCGTTCTCGTCCCCGTGTGCTTATCGGTGGCCTTGGTATGGGGTTTACGCTGGCCGCCGCACTGTGCCACCTCGGACCCGACGCGGAGGTGGTGGTCGCCGAGCTGGTTCCGGCCGTGGTGGTATGGAACCGAGGCGCTCTTGGGGAACATTCGGGCCATCCGTTGCAGGATGAACGGGTCCTGGTTCGCGAAGGCGATGTCGCCAAAATTCTAAAGGAGGAACGCCAGGCTTATGATGCGATCCTGCTTGATGTCGACAACGGCCCCGAGGGTTTAACCCGCAAGAAAAATGATTGGCTGTACACCATCGACGGGCTGACGGCGTCCTTCGCCGCGTTGCGGCCAAGGGGGATACTGGCCGTGTGGTCGGCCGGTCCCGACCGCGACTTCACGGAACGGCTGCGAAAGGTCGGGTTTCAGGTGCAACAGACCCGGGTGCGGGCGCACAATAATAAAGGCGAGCTCCATGCCATCTGGCTCGCCGAGGGTGGCCATTAAAATCGTCTTGCAGCCCGTTTTAGCAAGATTGCATGCTGATCCTGACTTCGTGCCGGCAAGAAAAACATTGACACAGACTAATCTCGCCTGTAGAGTTGCACCATATTTCGCCGACATTCCCTCTCACAAGGGATATCGGTTTTCGCCTCTGCTAGGACCCCTCCAAAGCAGGGGCATTTTTTTGCCCGCATACAAATGGCCATTGACTTCTTTCCGGCGGCATCTATGCTGAGCATTGCAAACCCTTACAGTGGGAAAGCCAATGCGATTCCAACGGACCTTCGGCCTTATCCTCATTTCGCTCTCCCTTGCCTTCCTTGCTGCAGAGGGTTTTGCTGCAGAGTCCCGGCTTGCCGATCTGCCAGGACTCGACTCCGTCTCCGCCGGATGTGTTTTCTGCCATAATGGCTCCCAAGGAGCGCATGCAGGATTCTGCCTGCTATCACAGGGCGGCGGGAAGGCAAGTGGCCACGTGATAAGCGCCTCCTATGCTGACCTCGCCAAACGCAACCGTGGGATAAGACCGATGGACAACTTGCCGTCCGAGGTCGTTCTGCACGACGGGAAAATTTCCTGCGCGACATGCCACGGCAGTGATTCGCACAGCGGTGCGCCGCTCGTCATGGACAACAGTGGCAGCGCGCTCTGCCAAGCCTGTCATTTAAAATAATTAGGCTGGTTGTTGAACAGCAGAAAAACATATCATTCGGCATCACGCTAAATTCTTGAAGAGGATCGGTTATGGGGAAAATCAATTACCTTATTTTGAAAATTATTTTAGGAATTTTCGTTGCGACAAATTTTGCTGCATGCATTATCACCACGGATTTTAAGGTGCTTTTCATATTAAACTGCTTAGTGGCAGTTGTTTGCTTCAGTATTTTTTTCTTGATTCAGTCAAATATTTCGGGGTTATCGAGAGACCTGGGGATTTCAAAGAAAGAAGCAAGTAAATTGGTCGGAGAATATTTTGTTTATTATAAAAATGTGGAGAGAATCCCTATCGACGAATATCTCAAGAGATCGTTAAATTGATGAAGCGATGGATATTATAAACCCTCAGCCCCGGTTGATACACAGGCAAGGCCTCTTGCCTTGTTGCATAAAATCCATTACCGTCCCCGTATTGCAAACTCTCACTCAACGGGGGAAACGATGAAATACCCGATTCTGTTTCTGTCCATCATGGGGGCACTGGCTGTTTCTGCTAATGCCACCGTCCTCGAAACCAAATTCGAAAAGTGGAAATATGTCCGTTTTTCGCATCAGCTTCATGTCGGTAAAAAGCAGCTGGCCTGCACTGAATGCCACTATCTTGATGAGCAGCAGGACATCGCCTCGCGCAAGGGCCATTCATTCTGCAAGGGGTGCCATTATGACCAGGGCGGCCCGATGAATTCCTGCGACCCCTGCCATTACCGGAAGACCAAGTAACCACGCTCGCGGGGGTATAAACAGCAAGGGGCCGGCTATGCAGCCGGCCCCTGTGCGTCGTTTCGGTTAATCGGGAATTGTGGAACTCAGCGGCCGGGTTTTGCCTGGCGGGGCACATGACACTGCCGACAGGCCGCCGAATAGGATTTACCGCACTGCTTGCATCCCTGCATGTTGACCTCCCCGCATTATCCCAACATCTTGTGGACTAACTTTTCGGGAACACCATGGGAAGTACTTTAATCACCCTTGCAGGGCGGTGCAAGAAAAAAATTAATCTGGCGTGGGCTCAGCCGCCCATGCCAAACATGGCCCGATATTCTTCCTCGATGACTTCCATGTGGTGATGGGTCGAACTGGCATTTGCCAGATAGACGCGGGCCACCTCGGGGTCGCTGATTTTCGCGGCCATTGCCCGGAGTTCCTTTTCCAGGGCCTCTTCCTGCTCGATGGCCAACTCCAGCGCCTTACGCTCGTCAAAATCCTGAGTCAGCATGCCCTGCAGCGTCCGCCACCAGGTGGATGCCGTGTCCGGCGGGGCGCTCATGAACGTCTCCAGCGAGGGGATGTCGTTGCCGGGGTAGATCCGGTAGAACGATTCCGCATGCTGATACTCTTCGCGGGCAAGCAGTTCAAAAGTGGCGCGGGCCTTGTCGTCAGGCATCCGCTCGGCGCCATGCCGGTAGTAGTCCATGGCGTCCTTCTCCGTCTGCATGGATGCCTTGATCGCCTTTTGCAGTTCGAACTTATCCATGGTGCGATGACCTCCGGGGAATAATTTGCCACCTGGGCAAACAGATTTCTCTTAGCATATTTTTCGGAACGCGTCTTGCTTTTTCGTAGGGAGATAATGACGGCGCCGGCAATGGTTGGTCAAGCAAAATGAAAAATTGCTTATGATTGCCGACTGATATGGTAACTAAGCCACGGTCTGTCATGCTGCCTGCAAAGCTATCTGGCGGCGACAGGCCGTCAAATGACGAATGTAAATTATATGGGGTGAGGAGCAGGGAGATGAACAAAACGATAGCACTGTCATTCCCGGTGGTGACCTTGGAGGGGGAACTGTTGCTGCCGGCCGGAACGTTGCTCAGCGAGCAGGTCCTGGCCGAGGTGGCGGCTGCTGGCCGCCTGGTTCCGCGTGAATACGTGGCCTTGCTCGACTACGGATCGGTTCGCGAAGACCTCCGCTGCTGCCTGGCGATGACTCCCTACCGTGAGATATTTGGTGACAGCGCCCAGGTTGACAAGTTGATGATCCTGATGGCGCCGGTACGTCTGCCGGTGCCCCTGCTGTCCGCTCTCGACCACTTCCGTGCCCATGATTTTCATACCTACCGGCATATCCTCACGGTTTTTGCCCTGTCCATGCTGGTGGGCGAGGATATCATGCCCGGATACCACGAGTGGCCCGGCAAGATCCTGGCTGGTCCGACTCACGATTTCGGCAAGGTCTGCATCCCGCTGTCCATTCTACGAAAGAACAGTCCGCTGACGCACGTGGAGCGCAGCATGCTCAATCACCACCCGTTGGCCGGGCAGGTTCTGCTGGCCTACTATCTGGGCGACCACACGCATCCGGCAGTCACCGTGGCCCGCGATCACCATGAGCGCCGGGACGGCTCGGGCTATCCCCGCGGTATCACCGAGCTGCAGCCGATCGTGGAACTGGTGGCGGTTTGCGATGTCTATGACGCGCTGCTGGCTCCGCGCCCCTACCGGCCGCTCGCTTACGACAACCGGAGTGCGCTCGAGGAGTTGACCACCCTGGCGGAACAGGGGAAGCTCGGCTGGGAGTACGTGACGGCGCTGGTGGCCCGTAATCGGAAAGGACAGCCGGATTCGGCGGATGTCGTCGTTTCCCGCGACCGGCGTGGAACTCCGCCGACCGGCAACTGCTATGGAACCCTGGCGGAAGAGGTGGATTCATTGCCCGCCGCACAACTCTCGGCGCCGTTGGCATAGTCAGCGGCACCGTTTCCGCAAGGCAGTCTTTCAGGAGGGCAAGATGAAGAGGTGGCTTTCTCTGCTGTTGTTCGGGTTTCTATGGTTGCCGCAAACGGTGTTGGCGGCACCGGTCGTCCTTTTTGACGAGGGGCATGGCCAGCCGTTTCTGGCCAGCGGGGAACGTCCCCTCGACTTGTCGGCGCTGGCGGGGATTTTTACCACGGCCGGATACGAGGTGCGCACGTCCAGTCAGCTTCTTGACTCCTCGAAGTTGGCCGGGGTCGATGTGATGATCAGTTCCGGGGCGTTCCAGCCGTTCAAGCCGGAGGAAGTCGCTGCAGTCCTGGCGTTCGTGGAGCGGGGCGGCGGATTGGCTGTCATGCTGCATATCGCGCCTCCTCTCGCGGGGTTGTTGCACACGCTCGAAGTCGATTTCACCAACGGCACCCTGCGTGAACAAAGTAATGTGATAGGTGAAAACCGGCAGGATTTCCGGGTGCGGGACTTATCATCCCACCCGCTGAATGACGGATTGCAGGACTTTGCCGTTTATGGGGCCTGGGCGCTGCGCGGCACGGCTCCCGCTGTTGAAATCGTGGCGCGAACCGGGGCGCACGGGTGGATCGATCTCAATCGTGATAGGCAGTTGAGTGCCGGTGATGCCGTACAGCCGTTTGGAGTGGCCGTGGCCGGGACCTTCGGTCAGGGTCATTTCGCAGTGTTCGGCGATGACGCATTGTTTCAAAACCGTTACCTCGAGGGGAGCAACCGTGCGCTTGCCGTAAACCTTGCGCGCTGGCTGCAGGTGGCCAAGGCGCCATGAGGTGAAATGGAATTGAAATTGCAGAACTCTCTTTAGTTGGCAATTTTCGGCGCTTTTCTCAATGGTTATCCGGCAATTGCCGGAATGCGGTTGCGTAGAAAGACGGAGAAGCAACTTCTGAAACGGGTTGAGGGTGTTTGGGGGAGAGTATTGTGGAACGGACCATTGGCGAACTGGCGTCACGCCCGGTGATTTCGGTCGAGGCTGAAACCCCGGTCATCGAGGCTCTCAAATTGATGAGTGCCCAGCGCATCAGCTGCATCGTCGTTCTGCTCAAAGGGGAGCCGGTCGGGATTTTGACCGAACGGGATGTGGTGTTCGCGGCCAACTGGGTGATCGGCCAACCGGCGCTGCGCATCCGCGAGGTGATGAGCAAGCCGGTGCTGACTGCTTCGTCCGAATTAACGGTTGAGGACGCCTATCGGCTGTTCCGCGAAAACGGTATCCGCCATCTGGTTGTACTTGGAGAGCAGATGGAACTGGCCGGTATTTTTACCCAGACCGACCTGGTGCGAGCCTTGGGCGGCTCGATCTTTTCGGAAGACCAGAAGGTGTCGTTGCTGATGTCCAGCCAGGTCAGACACGTGTCGCCCGAGGTGAACGCCCGGCACGCCCTGTCGCTGATGGCCAGTCATGCCATCAGCGGGGTGGTGGTCATCGAGGGGAAGTCCCCGATCGGCGTCTTTACGGAACGTGACGTGGTCCGCCTGGTCGCTGCCGGGGCCGATCTTTCCAGCCTGTCGGTCGACATGGTGATGACCTCGCCGATCGTGACCATCGCTACCTCCGCCCTGCCAACCCACGCCATCGACCTGATGCGCAGCCATGACGTACGGCGCTTGCTGGTCGTGGACGAGGCGGGAGTGTTGGCCGGGGTTTTGACTCAGACTGACTTGAGTCGGATTCTTGATCATCGGGAATCTGTCCTGGCTGACAGGCTGGTGGGTCAGGCAAAGCCCTTTGAACACGGCGCCGGGTTGCCAGTGAACTAGCGTGGCCGTTGTACAAAGCTGCTGCCCGCAAGCGAGACCATTGACCGGTCTCGCTTTTTTCGTACCGCGGCAAGGGCATTGCCGGCAAACCGGGCTTCAAGGTATAACCAAGATATCCGCTGAACCGAGGCATCGATGGCTGATTTGGTAATTTCCCTGGAAAAAGCCCTGGACCTGCGCGACCGCGGGGCGCTGCTGGTCGATGCGCGAAGTCCTGGGGAGTATGCCGAGGCGACGATCCCCGGAGCCTTGAACGTACCGATACTGGACGATATCGAACGGGTTGAGATCGGTACCCTATACAAACAGGAAGGGAGGCAGGCGGCCCGCCGCCGCGGGGTGGAGATCGTCGCACCAAAGATACCGGCGCTGATCGACAGGATTGCCTCGGCCCGCCTTTCCGGTTCGCCTCCGGTTGTGGTCTTCTGCTGGCGCGGAGGAATGCGCAGTCGGGCCCTGACGCAGTTCCTGGAACTGGCCGGCATCCCGGCGCGGCAAATGGCCGGAGGGCACAAGGCGTTCCGCACCCTGGTGCGAGGCTTTTTCGAGAACGGCGAGTGGGGGAGGCTGATCGTGCTGCGCGGGTTGACCGGTGTCGGCAAGACCTCTCTGCTCCAGCGCCTGGCCGTTGCCGGTCATCCGGTTGTCGACCTGGAAGGATTGGCCAACCATCGCGGCAGCGCCTTCGGCCATCTCGGGTTGCCGCCGCAGCCGACCCAGCGAATGTTCGAGGCACTGCTCTGGGATGCCTTGCGGCGGATTCCGCCGTCAGGTTATGCGTTGGCCGAAGGGGAGAGCCGCCATATTGGCCGGCTGGCGCTGCCGTTGCGCGTCTATCAGGGGCTGCAGGCCGAGGTGTCGTTGTGGATCGAAGCGCCGCTTGAAGCGCGGGTCCGCAACATCCTGGCGGACTATCCGGCGCGGGATCACCTGCGGGACGATTTTGCCCGGCCGATTCAGGCGTTGAAGGAACGTCTTGGCCGACAGGTTGTCGAGGAGTTGGCCGGACTGCTGCAGGAGGGGGCGTGGGAGGAGTTGGTGCGCCGCCTGATGGTCGATTATTATGATCCGCTCTATCGGCATACCTTCCCCGAACGGCGCATTGATGTTTCGATCAATGATGAGGTTTCAGGTTTGGCCGGTCTGCAAGCGGCAATCGGACAGGTCCTGGCACAGGGGAAGAACCGGCAATGAAGCAGACCGACGCTGTCAACCCCAACCCGCTTTGTGCGAAATGCCTGAGGCCCTGCAAGCAGCCCGCCGCGGCATTGCTGGTCGAGTGCCCGCGCTTTTTCCCCATGCCGTTCAAGGTGGAGCGGCACCGCTTCGCTCAACTTGACCTGTTTAATGGCGAAAAAGACTGAGTTAAGTCGGCAAATGGTGAAAGAGATCGATACGGCGGGCCCTGGTGGGGCCCGCCGTGTTTTTTCGGGGGAGGGGCTTCAGCCGTTGGCCGCCATCCGCCCCAGGAATTCGCTGATCTTATGGGTGAACTTGTCCGGTTCAACCAGGAACGAGTCGTGGCCGTAGTCGGAATCGACCAGGTGATATTCGACCGGCCGTTCAAGTCGTCTCAGGATTCCGACCAGTTCTTCAGTCTGGTAGGGCGGATAAAGCCAGTCGGAGGTAAAGGCGAACCAGAGGGAAGGGCAGGTAAGCCGTGAGAGCACATCTTCGAGTCCGTCGAATCCCCAGGCGACATCGTAAAGATCGAGGGCCTTGGCCAGGTAGAGGAAGCTGTTGGTGTCGAAACGGTCGACAAAGTTGCGGCCATTGTACTCCAGGTACCGTTCCACCTCGAACTGGCCGAAGAAGTCGAACACCCCGTCGCGCACCGAGAAACGGCGTCCAAACTTGAGGTTCATCGACGTGTCTGAAAGAAAAGAGATGTGCCCGACGGCTCGGGCGAGGGCCAATCCGTCCGCCGGAGGATGCTCCGGACGGTAGTTCCCCTTCTTCCACATTGGATCGTTGAAGATCGCCTGTCGCGCCAGGGCATTAAGGGCGATCGCCATCGGCGATGGCCGCCCGGTGCCGGCGATCGGGATGATCGAAGCCGTGTGCTCGGGGTAGTGAAGTCCCCATTCCAGCGCCTGCATGGCGCCCATGCTGCCGCCGATCACCGTCAGCACCCGCTCGATCCCGAGCCGTTCACGCAGGAGTTGCTGTGCCCGCACCATGTCGCGCACCATGATTACCGGGAAGCTCAGATTGTAAGGCTTGCCGGTGCGGGGATTGATGCTGGTCGGCCCGGTGGAGCCGTAGCACGAGCCGATGACGTTGGCGCAGACAACGAAGTAGCGGTCGGTATCGAGAATCCTGCCGGGGCCGATCATGTCGTCCCACCAACCCACCTTGCGGTCTTCCGGGGAGTGACGACCGGCCGCGTGGGCGTCACCGGTCCAGGCGTGAGCGACCCAGACCGTGTTGGAGCGCTCGGCATTCAGGGTGCCATACGTCTCGTAGGCCAGCGTCAGCGGGCCGAGCATACGACCGCTCTCCAACGGCAGTTCGACGTCGAACTCCGCATGCCGGGTGCTGACAATGCCGACGGATCCTGTCACCTGTCCACCTTTTCTGAAAAAGCAAAGGCCCCTTCCCGAAAATGAGAAGGGGCCGCGCGGTTACGTTGAGAATTGCCGACGTATCGCGGGCACCGTCCTCATCTCCCCCACCGTTGCCCTGACGGGCGCCGGCAGGCGGGAATTAGCACCTGGCATCCTCCTTCGCCCTGATGGGCTTCGGCGGACCGGTTGCTGTGGCATCGCAGGGCCTGTCCCTCCGCCACTCTCGATAAAGACGTGCACTGTCGTAACGACGCAGGAACTCTAGCGAAATGACAGCGTAAAGTCAAACGGAAAGCGCTTGTTCGAGATCCTCCCAAAGGTCCTCCGCATCCTCAATGCCGGCGGAAATGCGCACCAATGTTTCCCGAATTCCCAGCGCCTGCTTGGTCGCGGCGGGGATGGCTGCATGCGACATGCTCCAGCAGTGGGTAAGGATCGTCTCCACCCCGCCGAGGCTTGGCGCGATGATCGGCAGGCGAACCTTTTCCAAAAGTGGTTTCACCCTGGCTTCCTCCCGCAATTCAAAGGACAGGACCGCTCCGGCCCCGCTGGCCTGACGGTTATGCAGGTCGCGGCCAGGGAAGCCGGCGAGCCCCGGGTAGTAAACGCACTTGATCGCCGGATGCTCCGCCAGGCGCTCGGCCAGAATCCCGGCGTTGTTCTGTGCCGCTGCCAGCCGCAGTTTGAGAGTCTTGATGCCGCGGGCCAGCAGGAAGCTGTCGAACGGCCCGAGGACGGCCCCGAACGCATTCTGGAAGTGCTTCAGGCGCTTGGCCAGTTCCGGGTCGGCGGTGGTGACCAGGCCGGCCAGCAGATCCGAGTGGCCGCCAAGAAACTTGGTGGCACTGTGGATGACCACGTCAATACCGAGATCCAGAGGACGCTGCAGCAGCGGGGTCATGAAGGTGTTGTCAAGGAAGGTCAGCAACTGCCGCTCTTTCGCAAGAGCTGCCACCCCGCGCAGGTCGGTGATCCTGAACAACGGATTCGATGGGGTTTCCAGAAAGATTGCCCGGGTGTTCGGGGCAATTGCTCCTGACACCTTGGCGAGGTCGGTGGTGTCGACAAAGCTCGCCGTGATTCCCTGTTGCGGCAGGACGGTGTTGAGATAGCGCCAGGAACCGCCGTAGAGGTCTTCCGGGGCAATCAGGTGGTCACCGCTTTTGAGCAGGGCCAGGGCGCTGCCGATGGCGGCCATCCCCGACGCATAGGCGAAGCCGCGTACCCCCCCCTCGAGCAGCGCGATGGTGTCTTCAACCTGCTGTCGGCTCGGATTGCCGCTGCGGGCATAGTCGTACTCCCCCGGCTTGCCTTCGGGGTGGTGATAGGTTGATGCCTGGTAAATCGGGATTGCCGATGCCCCGGTGTGGGGGTCACGATCAATCCCCTGGTGGACGAGCAGGGTGGCGGGGCGGTAGATCTTGTTGGGCATGCGGAAAATCCTTTTATAGGTCGTATGGGGATTATAGGTCCCATAGGACCTATGCTTTGTTCAGAGCCTGTTCCAGGTCGGCAATAATATCGCAATCGCTCTCGATTCCCACCGACAATCGCAGCAGGCGTTCGCAGATGCCGAGGCGCAACCGTTCCGCTTCGGGGATATCGGCGTGGGTCTGCACCGCGGGGAGGGTCATCAGCGACTCCACTCCGCCGAGACTTTCGGCAAAGGAAATCAGGCGCAACCGCTTCAATACCTTGCGGGCGGTTTCCGGGGTGTCGACCCGGAACGAGAGCATCCCACCGAAACCCGAGGTCTGCCGCTTCGATAACTCATATCCGGGATGTTCTTCAAGCCCCGGGTAGTAGACCGCCGTGACTTTTGGCTGGGTTTTCAGCCAGCGTGCCACGGCGAGGGCATTGGTGCAATGCCGTTCCAGGCGTAGGGCCAGGGTCTTGAGGCTCCTCAACAGTAGCCAGCAGTCCTGCGGCGGGAGGATGCCGCCGGTCGAATTTTGCAGAAAATACAACCTTTCCCCCAGTTCCGCGGTACGTGCCACCAAGGCGCCGGCACAGAGGTCGTTGTGTCCGCCAAAATATTTGGTGGCCGAATAGACGGTAATGTCAGCGCCGAATTCGAAGGGTCGCTGCAGCACCGGGGTGAGAAAAGTGTTGTCGACGATGAACAGCAGACCGTGTTTCCGGCAGAGAACGCCAAGTGCTGCCAAATCGGCCACGCCAAGCAGCGGATTGCCGGGGGTTTCCACCAACAGCGCCTTGCTCTGTGGCCGGATGGCGGCGGCGACGGCTGCCGTGTCGGCGGTGTTCACATAACTGGCGGATAGGCCAAGCTTGCCGAACACCTGGTCAAGGACCCGGTAGGTGCCGCCGTAAAGATCTTCCGAGACCACCAGGTGATCGCCGGCGGAAAAGTGCAGGAACAAGGTGGTCAGTGCTGCCATGCCGGAGGCAAAAGCGAGTCCGCGAACTCCTCCCTCAAGTTGCGCAAGAGCTTCTTCGAGCAGTTGGCGGGTCGGATTGCCGGAGCGGGTATAGTCGAAGCCGGTGCTTTCACCGACGCCCGGATGTCGATAGGTGGCGCTCGGATAGATTGGGAAGCTGATCCCCCCGGTTCTGACGTCGCGGCCGACGCCAAATTGAACCAGACGGGTCTCCAGGGTCAACAGTTCGTTGCAGGTCATCGTCATCCCCTTTTGGTGGTCGGAAACAAAAAGCCCCTTCTCGATGGGGATGAGAAGGGGCTCGTGGACGGTGACAAAGTGATTGCCGTCTGCGAAGCGCCATTCTCATCTTCCCCGTCATTGTCCATGGAGGACTCCGACGAGCAGGAATTAGCACCTGGCATCCTTCTTCGCCCTGATGGGCTCCGACGGATCGGTTGCTGTGGCGTCACAGGGCCTGTCCCTCAGCCACTCTTGATGAAAATGCTATGTTGTTACGATGTTAATTGTTTACTAAACTAGTAGAGCAATATTGTCAATAAAATTTTTTGCATGGTAAAGAATGTGGCCATGCTGACCAGGTAAATGACGACGACTTACGCGACAATCCCCTCGAACAGGATGCTGCTCAAATAGCGTTCGCCGGCATCGGGGAGAATGGCCACGATGGTTTTGCCAGCAAACTCGGGCTTCGCCGCCAGCCGTGCAGCAACGGCGGCGGCCGCGCCGCAGGAAATGCCGGAAAGCATCCCTTCCTCTTTGGCGAGGCGGCGGGCAAATTCGATCGCTTCGTCGTTGGTGACCAGTTCGACGCGGTCGACCAGGGAGAGGTCAAGCGTATCCGGAATGAAGCCGGCGCCGATCCCCTGGATCTTGTGCGGACCGGGTTGCAGGGTCTCGCCGGCCAGGCGCTGGCTGATCACGGGAGAGTCCGCGGGCTCAACGGCCACCGACAGAATCTGTTTGCCACGGGTCTTTTTGATGTAGCGGGAGATGCCGGTGATGGTGCCGCCGGTGCCGACGCCGGAAATGATCACATCGACCTGGCCAGCCGTATCCTCCCAGATTTCCGGACCGGTGGTCTGTTCGTGAATCGCCGGATTGGCCGGGTTTTTGAACTGGTGCAGCAGCAGGTATCGTGCAGGGTCAGCCGCAACCAGCCCCTCGGCTTCGGCAATGGCGCCGCTCATCCCTTTGCTGCCCGGGGTCAGAACCAGGTTGGCACCAAACGCCTTGAGCACCCGCCGGCGCTCGAGACTCATCGTCTCCGGCATGGTCAGGGTGATCGGGATGCCGCGGGCCGCCGCGACAAACGCCAGTGCAATGCCGGTGTTGCCGCTGGTCGGCTCGACAATTTCCTTGCCGGGGCCGAGCAGACCCTTCTTTTCGGCATCCCAGATCATCGCCGCACCGATACGGCACTTGACCGAGTAAGCCGGATTGCGGCCTTCGATCTTGGCAAGCACAGTGGCACCGCCGGGGGCGATGCGGTTGAGGCGAACCAGAGGAGTCCGCCCGATGGACAGCGAGTTGTCGTGGTAGAATTTTGTCATAAGCGCCTCCGGTTGGCCGTTGAGATAATTCGCCAGCGTTTTGTTTATAACAAACAACATTTAACGAGTCAAGAATAAAAAATGATACCCTCGCGAGTAGGTAAGGAATTGAAATGACAAAACAGCCCTCGGGGGGCTCCCCGAGGGCTGTTTTAACCGTTGCCTATAGCAAATCAGGAGCGGAACGAACCGATTTCCCGATCGAGAACCGTTGCCTGGGCGGCAAGTTTTTCAACAACCTGATCAAGCTCAGCCGTGCGAGTTGCATTATTTTCGGCGACCCGACGAATTTCCGAGACGGCTTCGACCACCTGTTTGCTGCGTTCCGACTGTTCTTGGGAGGCGTGGTCGATCTGCTGCATCATGGCGCGAATCCGCTCCATGTTGGCAGTGATCTGATGGCTGCCCTTGGCCTGCTCGCCAGTGCTGAGCTTGACCTGCGAGGCAATGTCGCGCATCGATTCGGCGGCCTTGGCCAGTTGACGGATGCCGCTCGACTGCTGTCTGACCGAATGTGAAATCTGCTGAAGCATCGATGAGACCTGGTTGACGGCCTCGGTGATCTGCTTGCTGCCGCGCGCCTGTTCCTGGGTGGCGCGCACGATCCCCTTGACCTGTTGGGCCGATTTGAGGGTGCTGGCGGTGATCTTCTCGAGAGCCTGTTCGGCCACCTTGGAACGTCCGGCCTCTTCGTTGACCCGGCGGCTTCCGGCCTGCATTGCCTTGACCGCACTGCCGGTTCCCTCCTGCAGTCGGCCGATAATTGCCGCAATTTCCTGGGTCGAGACCGCCGTCCTCTCGGCCAGTTCGCGAATTTCGTCGGCTACGACCGCAAACCCCTTGCCGTGCTCGCCAGCCTGAGCGGCAATAATCGAGGCGTTCAGTGAAAGCAGACGCGTCTGGTCGGCCACATCGTCGATCACGGTCAGGATGGTGCCGATTTCACGCGACTGCCGGCCAAGATCCTCGATGGCCCGACTGGCCTCCTCGACAGTGGCCTGGATCGCCTGGATGCCGGCAATCGTCTCGGCAACCGCCGCCTTCCCCTTCTCGGCGTCCTGACTGGCCTGTTCGGACAGGGCGTTGGTCTGCTGAGCGGTTTCCTCGACTTCTTTGATTGAAGCGTCCATTTCGGTGATCGACGAAGCGGTGACCTCGGTGGACGAGGAGAGGTTCTCGATATTGTCGGAGACTTCCTGGCTGGAAACCGACATCTCGGCAATTGAACTGGTGACTTCTTCAATGGTGGCGAAGAGTCGCTCGGCCTGAGAGACGATCTCCTCAATCGTGGCGCCAAGCTCCAGGGTGGCCGAGGAACTGATCTCGACGGCGTCGAGCAGAGAACTGATGCCGTTCGCCACGTCAATGGCGGATTCATCGATCCCCTGGATAGCCTGGAAAGAATCTTCGAGAGAGGCGGCCTGGCGGACAGTGCCGGCGCTGACCTCCTGGGAGGTCTGGCGAATCCGCTCCGTGGCGCTGAAGATATCCACGGCTGCGGTGCGAATCCGTTCGACCATGTCGCGCAAACGATGGACAAACCCGTTGAAATTGCCTGCCAGTTCGCCGAGTTCGTCCTGGCTGCGCACCTGCAGGGTATGATTCAGGTCGGCTTCTCCCTGGGCGATTTCGCGCAGGTTGCCGACCATTTCCTGCAACGGCTGGGTCAGGGTGCGCGAGAAAAGCAGCGCGGCGATCAGGGCGACACCGATTGCCCCTATTGTCAGAACCGCCATGACTGTACGCAGGGAGGTCAACGCCGAGGTTTCGATCGACAGGTCCATGGCGACCAGCAAGCGGTAGCCGCTGCTGCCCAGCGGACGGGCGACCGGGAAAAAGCGTTTGCCGTCAAGGTAGATGGTTTCGCCGGAGCCCTCGAAATCACGCTTGGTGTCAATCTCGCGGAGGGCGGGGTGCGAGGCGCCCACGACCCCGCCAGGGCCAAGGAAAGCCACTTCCACACCGCTCAGATCGCGCAGTTGCTTGGCGTACTGGTCGTCGAGCAGGTTGATGGCAACCAGGTAGCCGATCACCTGTTCCTGAAAAAGCACCGGCGCAACGGCCAGGTTGCCCATCCGCCCCCGGTAGGGGAGCATCCCGCCCTGTGCCTTCGCCTGCATCAGCTTGGCCATGGCGGGATCGGCGGTTGCGCCGGCGGCGGCCAACCCGGCTTCTTTGCCCTGTGCGCCGGCAATCGATTTGCCCTGGGGATCGAGGACTTCGACGGCCGTGTATTTGTATTGTGTGCGTGCTGTTTCCAGATATTCGTCGAGCTGCGCCGGATCCTGGGTCAGGGTGGTGAAGTAAACCGCGTTGATCAGGTCTGTCGTCGTGCTCAGCACGGTGACGGTGTTGATCATTTCGCGTTGGGTCGCGGCGGTATTCAGGTCGACGAAATTCTTCGATTTCTCGGCGACCTGCAGCAGGCTGGCGCGCAACTGCTTCTGGGTGAAGCCGGAGAGGATTATCATGCTGACGACCAGTGGCAGGACGGCCACCAGCAGCATGACGATCAACGTCTTCCAGCGCAGACTGAGCTTGCTGAGCATGATGGGTCCCTTACTTGACGGCCTGGCCGGCACTCAGGACGTCGGGTGGGATGGTCAGTCCCAACTGGGCGGCTGTTCCCGGGTTGATCATCAGGGTGATTTTCTTGGCGGAGCGGACCGGCAGGGAATGTGCCTTCTGCCCCTGGAGGATCTGCAGAGCATGCACTCCGACCAGTTTCCCCTGTTCATCCGGCTCGGCTTCCAATCCCAGCAGGGCCCCTGCCTTGACCAGGTCCGGGATCTGCGAAAAGACCGGTTTTTTCTGCGCCAGGGCGGCCTTGACAATGGCCGGCCCCTGCTGCATGACCGCGATGCTTTCCGTCAGGTAAAGCGCGTCGCACTGGCCGGCAAGCTTTTCGGCGGCGGCAACCGCCTCCCCCTGGTTCCTGACGTTTTCGGCTTTGATGGTCACGCCGGCTTTCTTCAACTCGGCCAACTGCTGCTCGGCACCGCCCTCGTCCTTGGTGTAGAGCACGCCGATGGTCTTGGCCCCCGTTATTTTGAGCATGTGGCCGGCCAGGCTGTCGAGATCGGTCTTGCTGGACGCGCCGGTGACTTCAGCGCCGGTGGTGGTCAGACTCTTGACCACACCCAGGGCCACCGGATCGTAGACATCGGCGAAGAGGAGCGGCGCCTTGAGCGGCTCACTCGCCAGGGATTCGGCCGCGCGGCTGCCGTAAACGACAATGATCGCTGCTCCGGCCGAATCAGCGCGCCGCGCGCTGTTGACGATCGACATCTTGTCGGCATTCGGGGCCTGCACCATGATCTTCAGCTTGCCGGCCCCGAAACCGCCGGTTTCAAGGATCTGGGCCATGGCTTTGTGCGCTTCCTTGTAGCGCGGCAGGTCAGCCGGGACGATCGCCGCCAGGATCGGCTCCGCGGCGACCGGGCGCGGTGTCGACAACAGCAGGCCGGTTGTGCAGCAAGCCGCGAGAAGCATGAGCAATAATCGTTTCATGGCCGGATGTTCGTTTCCTTGTCGGTATCAGAACGTGTAGGCGAGGCTGGCCATATAGCTCTGGACCGAGCCGTCGAACACGTCGTTGCCGCGCTCATCGTAATCGTCGAAAGTCGCTTCCACGCCGCAGGTCAGATTCTCGTTGATCTGCCAGTTCACTCGTCCGCGCACGCCGTTCTGGCGGATGTCGACCTGGCTGATCTCCTCGAGGTCGGACGAGTCGGCATTGGCCCCATTGGGGAACCCGGCAATGGAGAAGTTCGGTTCATAATCGGCTTTGGAACGGATGTGGTAACCCTCCAGGCGGCATGAGAGGTTTTTCAGCGCCTGCCAGGTCATGCCGGCAGTGATGGAGTGCACCGTCTGCTGGTAGTCGACGCTGTCGTTCTGGAACGCATACGGGGCCGTCGCGCCAAAGAACAGGTTCTGATCGATGGCCGTGCGGAAGTACCCGTAGTAAAGATCGAAACTGAGATCCTCGCGTGGGTTGAGCCAGGTGCCCAGGCTCAGGTTCTGCTGTTCCTTGTCGCGGTCAATGGATTCACTGTCGATCTCGAAGTCGTTGTTTTCCTGTTTGAGCAGGTTGACGTTTGCCTGCATGCCCCAGAACGGTGAGGGCGTGTAACTGGTGGACAGGAACAGTTCCTGACTATCGCCATAGGATGTACCGTAGGCAGGGTCGTCGTTCTGTTGGATCGCCACCCAGCCACTCAACTTGAGGGCCGATTTCTCCAGCAGTCGGCTGCTGAAACCGAGCTTGACCCGGGTAATGGTCTCCTGGTCGGGAAGCTGCCATGTGGGGTTGATGGTGATCGGCGTCGTCGATGAGCTGTGTGTGATCGGTTCACCAGTGTTGCTGCGGTCGATCTCCTCGCGGCGCAACTCTGCTTTTAACGTTAGATGTTTCGTCGGCCGGTAGTTGACGGTTGCTTCGTACCATGCCCGGGTAATATCCATGCTTTCGCGGACGGACAACGGTGACTTGAACGCATCAATGGTGTCGACCGTGTCGTAAAGCGTAGTGGAGTTGTCGCTGTCCATGTCGATCAACCGGTAGCGCAGGTTGAAGGTCCAGTTCTGACTGGGGGTGTAGGTCGCATCTGCTGAAGCCTTGTAGTAATCGGTTTCAGCTTCGACCGGGGCCACGGAAGTCACGTCGGAACGGTTTTCCCGCTCGCCGACAGTGAAGCTGGCGCTTCCGACCAGACCACCGGAG
>JAMPXI010000020.1 GCA_023701265.1 Desulfuromonadales bacterium
CCCCTCTCGCCATGACGCGACTCCCCTGCTCCGAGTTGTACCGAAGCGGTGACGGGCCGACAGGCCCCGGCATTGGTGATGTCCATCATCGTGTCATTCCGTCTCATCATGGCGACCACTCCTGGTAGAGCGTAAAAAAATTAGGTTAAACGTAAAACCGTGACCCGATCGATTGCAGCCAGCTTCAAGCAACTCCCAACGGGAAAAACCACGGACCCTTGTTTATAAACAGCCGATAAAACTTTGGATCGCTTTTCAGCAACCCGGCTGTCCGCGTGGGACCCGTGGCTTTGCGTCCCCGGGTTGCCCCGGGTTTGCCCATTTACTTACTCCCCCGATGTAAACAAAATCGCTAATCTGTTGTACTTTAATTAGCCTTAGAGACAACTAATTCATTTATGAATTTGCTTGCACTATTAACAGCCCGGCCAACTGCGGCCGGGCTGTTTTCTCATGTCACTGATTACTTCGGCAGGCTGGTGTGGCAGCCCATGCAGTTCGGCGCATAGGTGGCCGGGTTGATGTTGCCCGCCGAATTCCAGATCGCCAGGTTGTTGTTGTGGCAGGCGACGTTGGAGCAGTTGCCGGCGGCGAAGGTCGGCGTGGCGAAGGCAGCCTGACCCTTGTCGTAGTCCGTCGCAGCCTTGTAGCCGGTGACACGATTCCAGATCGCGGACAGGAGCGAGCCGTTTTCTGTGGCGTCGGCCAGGTTGTCGCGCAGCTGGGCCTTCGACTTGAAGGCGGTCATGTCGGCGAAGGAGACCTCCGCAATGGCGGTGCCATCGTCAACGTGCTTCGACTTGTCGGCAACAGTCATGATCACTTCCGCGGCACCGCTGTGGCAGCTGTTGCACTCGGTGCCGAACTTGTTGCGCGCCGAAGTCACGGTGCCGCTGTGGCAGACGTTGCAGCTGATGGTGGAGCTGTTGGTAGCATCGCCGTGCGACTTGGTTGCCGTCGCCGTGGTCAGCTTGCCAGTGGTGCCGGAGTAGATGTCCTCGGCGTGGATGCCGACCGCATGGGCGCGATGCGCGTTGGTGCTCGGGCTGTTGCCGTGACAGTTGTTACACTTGTCGCTGTCGGCGTCGCTGACCCAACCGGTGGTCCAGTTGGCCGTCAGGAGAGTGTCGTTGCCAACGCCGGCGCCCTTGCCGTTGTTATGGCAGGCGTTGTTGAGGCAGGTATCGGCACCGGCGTTGTAGCTCACCGAGGCATCGACATTGACCGCCACGTTCGCTGCCGTCCAGATGGTCGAGTCCAGATGCTTGGCAAGGTTATTGCCGTGGCACTTGGCGCAGTTGAAGCGGTACTCGCCAGCGGTGGAGTTGTTCAGAACCGCCGTATTGTACTTGATGGCGGCGGCCGCCCCGATATGGGTGTCGTGCGAGAAGGTCGCCGCCGGCGCTACGTTGAAGTGGCAGAGCGAGCAATCGTCGACTGACGACGGCGTACGGTTCCAGACCGGCGTCGGCTTCGCAGTCCCTCTGCCATCCTGGTGACAGGTGGTGGTGGTGCAGGTACCGGGGCTTGCCGCCTGGGTGACGCCAAGGTTGGTACCGTTATAGCCCATGGTGCCAAGGACGTTGATGTTGGCGTTCATGTGTGCAGCCGACGGGCCCGAGTGCGTATGGCACGAGGTGCACCACATGAGGCCGGCGTTCGAGTAGAAAACATTGTAGCCGGCGTTGTGCTGAGAATGGCCCGCGGAATTGCCCGGGTGGCAGAAGTTGCACCCGCTGTTGGTCGTGGTGCCCCACGTGTACGGGGTGGTCGCCGGAGCCTGGTTGCGACCATCGTTGTGGCAGGCGTTGGCGCCGCAGGAGCCCTTGACAGTCGGGTAGGTACCGCCGTAAGTCAACGTCACGCTGCCGCCGACGTTGAAGGTGCCGTTGATATGGCTGGCCGCAGGTTTGGTGTTGGTCGCCCAGTTGGTCGCCGCATCGTGGCAGTAGGCGCAGTTGTCAGCGGTGAGTCCATAGACAGTGCCGCTCAGATGCGACGAATGGGTCTGCTCGGCCGGCGCATTGATATGGCACATGATGCAGGCGCTGGTCCCGGCATTATACCAGCCGTAGGTGTTATCTGCCGTCGTCATGTTGTTGTGGCAATTGACGCTGGAGCAGGTGTCGTTGCCGGCCTGGCCATGCTGATCGCTCGAGTAGCTGGCGCCGTCGGCGGCATACGGGGCCCACAAGTCCTTCATGCTGTTCACGTCGGCCGGGAGGCTGGCCAGCGAGCCGTGATCGCCATCAGTGCCCGGGGTGTTGTGGCAGAAGGCACAGAGGTTGCGCTGCTTGGTATCGGTGGCCACATCGGCCAGCAACTGCGCCAGGGTCTGGCCATAGACCTGGGCGGCCAGCACTTCGATGTGCTTGGCATGGCGACCGGCAACGTTGGCTGTCGGCATCGCCGCACCGGCAAAGTCGTCCGGCCAGTAGTTGCCGGCGACGCTGTTGCCGTGGCAGCCGTTGCAACCGGAGCCCTTGAAGGCGTTGCCGTCATAGGCTGCATCGCCGGAGTGTTTGTGACAGGTCGTACACTTGCTGGTCGGATGGCTGCCAGCACCGGTGGTCTGGGTGTACTGATCGGTATTGGCCGCCGTATGGCAGGCGTTGCAGATACCCTGGGAGAACGGCGCGGCAGTCATCGCGAAGCTGCCGGCGGCGGCACCAGTGGTGTTGTTGGTGAAGATGATGTCGTTAGTCGTGGCCAGCGAGGCCGGCACGCCGTTGGCATCCGGATTCACCTGCGGATTGCGCTGGACCATCTGGATACGCTGACCAGCCGCGTCGGCGTCGCCGTGCGGATCGTGGCAGTCCCAGCACCAGCGGCCGGCATCACGATCGGTAGCATTGTGGCCTGCACCACCATGGTACTTGTCGATCTTGACCACCGTGGTGACGTTAACGGCATTCAGCCCACCGGCGCCATCCGGATCGTAGGAGGTCGTGCCGGTGTCGTGGCAGCCGAGGCAGGCACCGTTCAGATCGGTGTAGCCGAGACCGCTGTTGCTGCGCAGGCGGAAGAGGTTAGCGTTGCCATGGCTGACGGAACCATCATGGCAATAGAGGCAGGCATCCTGACCGGCACCGCCCTTGGCATCGAGATCGGCGCCGGCGCGGCCGGTGACCTCGTAATTAGAGGCAGCCGCCTTGCCGTGGCCGGAGAAGGTCCACTCATCAAGAGCCACCTTGGCAAAGGTGCTGTTGTTATAGGTGAAGTCGTCAGTATCGTTGGTGGCGTTCGCATGGCAGTCGCGGCAGCCGAGGCTCGTGCCCCAGACCGGGCTGTTGCCGCCGTGGCAGGAGACGGTGTTGCAGGTTCCGGTCAGGTAGGAGCTGATCTTCGTCCCGTTGACATCGACGGTCTGGTCGATGTGCTTGGTCGGGGTCGTGCCGTTGATGGCCGTACCGGCGGTCGAGACCGCGGCATGGCACTCGTTGCAGGTGTAGCCGCCGCCGACGATGTGCTCGGTGTGGCTGTTGGCATTCGCCCCGACGCCGCCGTTGACATAGGTCGGGTAGGACTTGCCGGCGCCGTCGCCGTGACAGCTGTCGCAGCCGTAGCTGGCGGCCCAGGCCGGGTTGTTGTAGCCAAGGTTGCCGGTGTTGCCGTTGCTGTGGCAGTACACGGTGGCGCAGCCGGCTTGCGGGGTGCCGAAGTTGGGAACCAGCAGGTCGCGGACCTTCTGCACGTGCTTGCTGGCATCGCTGATCGTCGTGTTGTTGTTGACCGTAGTGCTGTGGCACTCCTGGCAGCCGAGGTTGCGGCCAATGGTGGTCGCACCGCTGAAGGTGTGCGCCAGGTGTGCACCGGTCAGGGTGGACCCGGCCGCGGCGCCTTTGTGGCAACTGGTGCAGTCGACCGTCGTGGAAGCCCAGTTGGCGGTAACGCTGGTCCAGGTGGTCTGACCGTTGCTGTGGCAGTAGAGCGTCGCACAGCTCGAGAACTGGGTTGTTACTGCGCTGAGCCCGTACTTCGGACCGGCGACGGTGCCGGCGGTGACGGCGCTGCTCATCGTCACGGTCGTCTCGAGCGGGGCCAGTGCCGTTGTGAAGCCGATCACGCCGTCCTGGTGGGCGTTGTTGGCACCGGCCGAGACATGGCAGTCGGTACATACCAGGTTGCGGCCGACACTGGCAAATTCACCCATGTGCTTGTCGTGGGCATCAGGGAGCGTGCCGGCGACATAGGGCGAGTCCGCCACGGTATGGCAGTAGCTGCAGTTGGCCTGGCTGCCGGAGGTGTACCAGTCGGTCGCGACAGTCGCCGTCTTGTAGTGGCAATCGACATTGGAGCAGCTGACGTTGCCAGCAGCCTGGGTGACGGCCGAGGTCTGGACGTTGGCGGCGCCAAGGATGTTCTTGAACTTGCTGGTGGTGCCGTTCATCAGATCGGCCGGAGCGGCTGCCTGCTCGCCACTGTGGCCGCCACTCGGATGGCAATAACCGCAGGTGGCGTTCTTCTGCGCTATGGTAGCACCGGCGCCGGCAATCCTGGTGATGTGGATGTCGTGCGAACCGAGGCGGTTCGGCCAGGCGGTGCCGTGCTGGGCGGTGCTGTCAGGCCAGTAGTTGCCGGTAGCGGTGTTGCCGTGGCAGTCGGTGCACCCGGCCGCGAAGGCTTCCGGCGTCGATTCATGCCTGTGGCACTGGGTGCAGGCCGAGCCCGGGTTGTGGCTGGTATCGGCGGTCACGCCGCTGGCCGTGCGGTTGAAGTAGTTGACCTCGGCCGGGTCGTGACAGATCTGGCAGACGCCGGTGTTGTCCGCCTCCCAGTAGCTGGCGCGGGCGGTCTTGTCAGTGAAGTTGTTGACCGTGCGGGTGGCGATGGTGCCGAGCAGCATGACGTCGGTGTTGGTCCCCATCCCGTCGCCGTGCGGCTCGTGACAGGTGGCACAGGCAAGGCCGTCGTTGCTGGTGCCACCGGCCGTCTTGGTGTTGGCATAATGCGAATTGATCGCATGGCAGCTTTTGCAGTAGGCGTCGTTGGCCGTGGCCCCGCCAGTGAGCATATTGCTGTCGGTGACGCCGTCGAGGTGATCGGCGGTCAGGGCATGGCAGCCGGCGCAGTCCGGCGAACCGGCTGGCAGGGTCGGATCACCGTGGCCGCCGCCGCTGACATAGAAGCTGTTTTTGGCCGGCGCGGTGCGGGCATTGATCGTTGCCACCACGCCGACATGGCAGGTGGCGCAGTCGACGGAAGTCGCGCTAGCCCAGATCGGCTCGCGATCGTTGCCGGTGGTCACGCCGGCGGTGGAGCCGTGACACGGGTTGCAAACGCTGGTCTGCATGTTGGCCACGTAGCTCTTGGCGCCGTTGACATGATCGGCTCCCGTACCATTGTTGGTATGGCAGATGGTGCAGGCCAGTTTCGGACCGTCCGCATTGAAAACGTGGACATTGTGTGCCCCGCCCAGGGCCGGCCCGGTGCCATCCTGGGTCGCATCGGCATTGGCATTGTACTTGTGACAGGTACCGCAGGCGCCGGTGGAAGCCGTATCCCAGTCCGGGGTCACCTGCGTGGTGCCGTTGGAGTGGCAGTAGATACCGCAGGTGCCGTCGGTATTGTTATACGATCCGGTGCCGAGGTTCGCAGCGCCGAGGGAATAGTTGTTCTTGTAGAAGACATCGGCCTGGCCGTCGACATGGTCGCCGCCAGCGGTCACCAGCGCGGTGTTGCCGGTCGCGGTCTGACTGTGGCAGGCAGCGCAGCTGTAACCCTTGGAGAGGTGGGCGGCATGGGTCGCCGAGTTGTTGCGCTGAGCAGCTGCCATGGACGCGGCATCGTTACCATGGCAGACGTTGCAGGCGGTGATGTCGCCGGCGCCCGTCGCCCAGAGGGGCGCGGTGGCGGAATACTTGATCGTGCCCCCACGCGGGCCGCCGTTGGAGTGGCAGTAGACGCTGGCACAGCTGCCGGTACCGGTTACAGTGTAGGCTGGTGTCGCACCATCGGTCCGGGCGAGGCCGCCGGAACCGCCATTAAAGGTCACCTGCTGGAAGTTGCCGTCCTTGTGGGGAGCGGTGTCAACGTCGACGACCGTGTAATGGCACTCGTTACAGGCAATGGAATAATCGGTGCCGCCGTTGGTATGACGCTTGTGCGGGGTCTGCGACTCATCCTTGAAGACGGTTCCACCACTGGCCGTCAGATAATTATAGATTGGCGCAGTCGTGGTGACCGCATAGCCGGTCGTGCCGCCTGCCGTGTTGGTGGTCGGCGCGTAGCCGTGGCAGCCGTTGCAGGTTTTGGTAAAGCTGCCGGTCGAGTGGCTGTGGCAGCCCACGCATTGTGCCGCGCCGGCCGAGGCGACGTTGTGCTGGCTAACGGTCAGTGGGATGGTATGGCAGCCCTGGCAGTAACCGGTGCCGGTGGCGTTTTTCCATTCTGCTGTAGTCGTCGTGTAAGCCAGAGGGTCGGAGTCGCCGGGAGCAAGATCTTTCGGGACCCAGCCGAGGGCGTTGACCACCGGACGCAGCATATTGAAGTTGCCGGCCGGCGAGTGGCCGCCGTGGCAGTCGAGGCAGCCGAGAGTAGCGTGCGTGCCACCATGCTTTTCGTAAATGTGGCAGGTCGTGCAGAGGGCCGAACTCTTGCCGCCGGTCGCGTCCGTCGTCATTCGCCCGTAGGAGCGCAGCGCCTTGCCATTGCCGCCGGAAAATGAAAGATTATCCCAGTTGGACGGGATGTCAGGGGTAGTCGGGTTGGAGTCGGCAAAATGAACCTGGTGGCAGGAACCGCAAACCACCTTACCGCCTGTCAGGCTGATCGGCGTATCGGTATTGATATTGCCGTCGTTTGTCGGCAAGGACCCTACCGCCACATACTTGCCAGGATGGGCCGCCGCCGCAGTCGCATAGTCGATATCGACCGGATGGGTGATGTTGGTCATCCCGGCCCCTTTGACCCAAGGCGTGTGACAGGCGGTACACATGGTTTCGGTGGAACCGGCACCCTTGACGAGCAACTGCGGGTTGGTGTCGTCAGCATGCGGGTTGTGGCAGCGCGAGCAGGTCACCCGGCCAGTCGACGATCCCTGGCGGGAATAAAACTCCGGGTGAGTGGTCCGCGATGGTGCAACCGCCCCGGCCGCCGCTTGCGTATCTGGTCCCGACCAGTTGTGCGAGGTCTGGCCCTTGTCGGCAACGACGAAGGAGTTATTACCCATGGCGTTGCTGGAATCCAATCCGCCAAAAGCTGAGTTGGTTGCCCCGGTCGTACCATCATTCAGGAGCGTGTTCAACTCTGCGGAATGGCACGTCAGGCAGACGTTGCCCCCACCAAGGTCGGTAACCGACAACGTCGGGATGTGGCAGTTCTTGCAGTCGAAGGTATGGACTGCCGCCGCGCCGGCAAGTTGCGGCAGGGCAAGCAAAGCCGTCAGTACTACTGCAGTGAACATCGCTCTTGGTTTCATGGGCCAACTCCTAACTAATTGCGGCGGATCGCATGTGCGCGGATGAACCCCGCTCTAAAAAATAGAATTTCGTCTTTTAACCCAAACACCTATGCCTGTCTTAATCTGAACACCCTAATCTCACGGATTTCTATTATAATCCTCTAAGCAACTACACGGACCCCATCTACTTGATAAATGCCGCCAATCTGTCCACAGATTGGCGGCTATCTTATTTGTTGTGACAGGCAAGACAGAGGTTGCTGCTATCGTTGGGACGAATCAGAAATGGCGTATAGTCGACATCGGCCACGTAATCAACATGCGGGTCGTGGCAGGAGGAACACTCCACCCGGTAATCGGTGCCGAAGAAGCGGACGCCTTCGCCCTGCCAACCGAGAGCCGTTCCTGCATCAGACGTGGTGCCGATATCTCGCAACTGGTTCTCCTTGGCGCCGCCGGCGCCATATTCGACGCTGGCACGGACCTGCTGATAGCTGAAGGAAATCGGATGGTCGTCGCGCAAGTCGCCGAACGCCCCGGCATTGCCGCGTGAGCCGCCGATCTTGGCCCCGGGATTGCCATCGAGCAGCGGCTGGATCGGGACATCGTCGTTAAAGGTAAAGGTACTGTTGGGATTGCGGCCAAGCTTGTTCGAGGGGTTGAGCAGGTGCATGACCGAGATGCTGCCGTCGTGGCAGGCCATGCACAACAGCGATTCGTCATTGACGGCGCGAGTGGCCGACAGCCCCTGCAGATAGGTGGAGAGAGTGGCGCTGTTGTAGTGAGTCCATGGCCCGGTCGTCAGGCTGCGGTTCCACAAGGGCCCTTCGAGAGTGCCACCGTGCGGAGTGTGGCAGAAGATGCAAACCTCGCTCTCATCCGACTTGTACATTGCGTACGGCGCCGAACTTGACATGTTGTGAATGGTGTTCCTGACATTGGCCGCACCCTTGGCCCAAGCGCTGCCGACACACAGCAGAAGAAGAGTGGCAGCCAGCAGGGGGAGACATATACGTGTGTTTTTCATGATGTTCACTTACCTCAACTATGGAGTATTGAACTTATTTGAGCAGAGCAATCATTGACTCAATGGCGGTGCGGGCCTCACTGCCGGCAGCAAGCATATCGGCAAGGACCAGGGCTGATTTCTTCGCCGCGGCATATTTGCCGGCGACCAACTGGGCATTGGCCTTGTCGGCCTGCGGCAGGGCCGCCGGATTTTCGGTCGCCACCAACAGGGTGAGCTTCTCCCACTCAGCAAGCAGGTAGGTTATGAGCGTATCGGCGTAAACCTTGCTCGTGCTCGGCTTGAAGAGCAGCTTGCCATCAACCTGCCCGATCAGCAGATCCTTGCCGGCGAGGCCGTTGACCTCGACGGCCGCCAGGCCGAACACACCGGTCAACGGCAGAGTTCCGGCGGCGACAAAGGCATTGGCCGCGGCGAGGTCGTTGCGGTAGAACACGGGAGCACCGCCGACCGTCACCAGAAGGTCGCGGTCACCATCCGCATCCCAGTCGACCGGAGTGATCTGGGCGGCGCCTGCCGCCTGGAACAGAACTGCGCCGTCCGCCAACTGCGGAGCCGCATCCGTCGCCTGATTATAGTAGACCGAAACCTTGCCGGCAGCATTGGCGACCACCAGATCCTTGGCACCGTCGCCATCCAGGTCGACAACCGCCGGTGAGGCTCCACTGCCGACGCTCAGCACGCTCCCGCCGACCTTGAGTGCCTGGCTGGCGCCAAAGACCGGAGCATTGTCCGTGCCGGCATTGAGGAACAATTCGACGGTGCCGCCGGCCACGCCGACCAACAGATCCTTGCGACCGTCATTGTTCCAGTCCGCCACGAACGGAACAGCCCCTGGCAGCACGGGGAGGCCGAGGCCAACTTTGTGCTGAACGACCAGATTGATAGCCGATTGATTCACCACGGCAGGGAAGATGGACACCACGCCGCCGGCATCGCCGACCAGCAGGTCAAGCAAGCCGTCATCATTGAAGTCGACCAGGAACGGGGCAGCATTGGCGGCCACGGCGATCCCGTTCTTGTTGTTGATGGTGCCGGCCGAAAATTCCGTCTGTTTGCGGGCCGGCAGAAGAACGGCGGAGACAGTGGCGTTTGCACCCTCGGTCAGCGTCACCTGGGCGACGTACGGATCGAAGCCGGGTCGCTCGACCACCACGGAGAATTGCCCGGCAGCGGGGTTACGCAGTTCCAACGGCGCCACGCCGACGAATTGACCGGCAAAACCGTGGTTGCCGGACAGGTAAACCCTGGCATCGGAGACGTTGGCTGTCACGCTCAGTTGCATGACATTGTAGACGAAACGACCGATGGCACTCGGCACCGAGGCAGTCCCGTCGGCATCCAGCGCCGTCACCCTCCAGAAGTAACCGGTACCCACCGATAAATCGTTGTATCCGGCCAGGTCGGCCAAGGCTACCGACGTGGCGGGAAACGTCTCGGTCAGCAACGGCGAGGCGAAGGTGTTTTCGGCTGAGATTTCCAGTTGATAGGTCAGCAGCGCATCGTTGGGATCGGGGTCGGTCGAAGCCGCCCAGCTCAGCAGGCCGGCATCACCCAGGTTCTCTCCCGCCAGCGGCGCAACGGCCGTCGGCGCAGAGGGCGCCTCGTCAGTCGCGTTCACCGTAAAGAGCGCGGTGGCGCTGGGACCCGAGGTCGCATCGCCATCACTCGCCTGCACCACCCACGCATAGGAACCGTTCTCAGCCAGAAGCCCCGCAGGGACCGTGACGCTGACCGCGTCTGTCGTTGTCGAAAAGACCGTGACAGCACCCTGCGTTACCGTTACCTGATAGGTCAGCGCATCCCCATTGGCATCCGTCGACTTATTCCAGACCAGCAGCGGCGAGGAACTTGCCACCATCGTTCCGCCCACCGGCGAGGTCGCAACCGGCGGCGTCGGGGCTGAATTCATATTGACCGGCGTGGTCCCGCCGTCAACGCCAAAGATGTCCACACCGGAGCCATCGGAGACAAACAGGCGCTTGGTCACAGGATCATAGACCGCGTCGACAGGTGCCGTCAGCTTCCCGGAAAGGCTGCCGAAATCACCGAGGAGGGTCGCGAACGAATCGTCGAACACCCGCAGGGCCGGCTGCAGGTAGCGCAGGACATAGGCCCGGCCATCGGCTTGACCTTCAAAAGCGACGCCACGGCCAGTGTGGTTATCGGAACCATACAGGGTGGCATTCAGGACACTGGACTGCAAAGCGCCGGCGGTGTCGAAAACCTGCAAGCGAGGAACCGCGGCTTCGCCATTGGCGACATAGACGCGTGCCGCGTGAGGATTAACCGTAAGGGCCACTACGTTGGTGAAAAGGCCCGCCGTCTTGCCGGCTCCGCCGAACATCGACTTGAACGTGCCGTTAGGGAAGAAGATCTTGACATTGAACTGGCCAGCCCCGGTATCGGCAACGAAGACATAACCTTCGGCATCCAGGTCAATTTCCGCGGGATTGCCCAGTTCGGCGCCGGAAAGGTAACCGCTGACACTGCCGTCAGCCGCGTTGACGATGGCGACCGCCTTGGCCTTGGTCGAGACATACAAGGTTTGCCCGTCAGGGGTCACCGCCACGCCCTTGCCGCTGACCTGTCCCTCCAGGAAAGAGGCCACGTACCGACCATACCGGTCGTACTTGAGAACGGCACGTGCAACCTGGTCGGCCACATAAAGATTTCCCTGCCCATCCACATCGATCGCCCGCGGGCTGACCAGGCTGACACCGGACAACTCACTCAGCCAAACGATCTGCGGGGCAGTGACAGCACCAGCCGGGCTAAGCCATATGGCATTGAGCAGCAGCGAAATCACCACCACAAGGCGTGTTGCAGGGAAGAACCGTTTCATTGTGCGGCCTCCTGAAAGATACGAATATTACTGGTTTCTTATAACAATCGCGACGGCATTCGAGACACCTGACGGCACCCCTTTCCGTTGTTACGCGATTTCCCCTGCATTTTGGGTTTGCAATCTTGATACCAACATCAGGGGTAGACAGACAGGCGGGAAACGGCAAGTTGGGGCTAGTTTCCTGTGCGGTTAGTTCCCTGCACAAATTGTGAGGGATTTCGGCTTCTGGCAAGACACGGCGACACAGGCATAGTGGGGCTACGCCGAGGAGCCGCAACGTAGCCAGGGGCCAAAAGAGCCGCAATTTGAAAGGATAGAATTAGCCGCGCAGGACACTAGAGGTTGGCGAATAGTGTCACCCTGAATCCATTCCCCGGCAACCGGTCACGGCCTTCAAACCAGAAAGCCAAATTTCTTCATGCGGTAGCGGAAGGCATCGATACCGAGATTGAGCTTCTTGGCGGCCTTGGACTGATTCCCCTCGGCCATCTCCAGCGACTGGCGGATCAGTTCGCGTTCGATGTCCTCGATGTCGACCCCCTCGGGAGGGATGCGGAGATTGAGCGGGCTGCCGCCGGACTCGCTGATGCGGGAAATCAGTTCGCGAGGGAGATGGTCGAGCATCAGGGTCTCCTCGCTTTCGAGGATGATGGCGCGTTCGATGATGTTGCGCAACTCCCTGACGTTCCCCGGCCAGGCGTATTCCTCAAGGAATTTGTGGGCCATCTTGGAGACACCGGCGACGTTCTTGCCGAACTCACGGTTGAAATGGCCAATGAAGAAGTCGACCAGGGGCATGATGTCGTCGCGCCGGTCGCGCAGGGGGGCGAGGTAGATGGGAATGACCTGAAGACGGTAGTAGAGGTCATTGCGGAACTCCTTGGCCTCGATCTTCCTGAGCAGGTCCTGGTTGGTGGCCGAGACGATGCGGACGTCGACGGGGATCTCCTTGGTCCCGCCGACCCGGCGGAAGGAGCGCTCTTCAAGGACACGCAGGAGTTTGGCCTGCATGCCCATCTCCATGTCGCCGATCTCGTCGAGAAAGATGGTGCCGCCGTCGGCGGTCTCGAAAAGCCCCTTTTTCTGCACCTTGGCGTCGGTGAAGGCGCCCTTCTCGTGGCCGAGCAGTTCACTTTCCAGCAGGGTCGCGGGCACCGCCGCGCAATTGATCGCCATGAACGGTTTGTCATGACGGGCGCTCTCGTAATGGATCGCCTTGGCGATCAGTTCCTTGCCGGTGCCACTCTCTCCCTGGATGAGGACGGTGCTGGCATCGCTCTTGGCAACCTTGCGCACCATGTCGAGCACCTGGCTCATGGCGCGACTCCTGCCGATGATGTTGTCGATCCCGTATTTGCGGGTCTGCACTGAACGCAGCTGGGCGACTTCCTTGCGCAGGTCGCGGGTTTCCAGCGCCTTGCGGACGATGATCGCCAACTCGTCGAGGTTAAACGGCTTGTTGATATAGTCGTAGGCGCCCATGCGCATCGCCTTGACGGCGGTTTCCAGCACACCGAGGGCGGTGACCATGATGACGATCAGTTCTTCGTCGAACTCCTTGGCGCGGGAAAGCACTTCCAGACCGTCCAGGCCGGGGAGTTGGATGTCGAGCAACACCAGGTCGGGGGGATCCTCCTGAATTTGCCGGAGCGCCTCCTCGCCGGTCGACGCGGTCAAGACCTCGTACCCCTGCTTGCGCAGCGACTGCTCCAACGACCAGCGAATCAGGTGTTCATCGTCAACGACCAGGATCTTGGCTTTGCGCACTTTGACTCCTTCAAAATTCGTGAGGAGTGAGGGGTGAGGGGTGAGGAGTAAAAGCTCTTTCAACCCCGAGAGCAGAAGTTTTCCGAAAGATACGCCTCACTCCTGACTCCTCACTCCTCACGTTGCTCTTTTACCGGCAGTTCAATGGTAACCCGCGTCCCCTCGCCGGGACGGCTTGCCACCCGGATCATCCCTCCCTGCTGTTCCATGAGCTGGCGGCAGATCGCCAACCCCAGCCCGGTCCCCTGGGTCTTGGTGGTATAGAAGGGAAGGAAGATCCGCTCCAGGTCGTCGGGGGGAATTCCCGGCCCGGAATCACCGACCACCACCCGGACAACCTCCTTGCCGTCGACCCGGCCAAGGTCGGTCTGGATCAGTAGGGTGCCGCCGTTTTTCATCGCCTGAATGGCGTTGATGATCACGTTGAAAAATACCTGTTGCAGCTGCTTTTCGTCAACCCAAACCGGCGGCAGGTTGCGGGTCAGCTCCTGGAACTGGTGAACATTGCGCGCCTCGGGGTGCTGGGCCACGAAGAACAGGGTCTTCTTCAGCAGATCGTTGGCGTCGACCCAGACAAACGAAGGCTTCCCCGGCTTGCCGAAATAGAGCAGGTCGGTCGCCGCCTTGTCGAGGCGGGCGATCTGCTCGAGCACCTTGCCGACCACCTCACGGCGGGGATCGTCCTCGGGAAAATCATCGGCAAGGACGGTGATCGCCCCGCTGATGGCAGCCAGAGGGTTCTTGATTTCATGAGCGATACCGGCCGACATTTCCCCCACGGAGGCGAGGCGGTCGGCCCGTTCCATCTGCTGGTAATGGCACTGCTGCAGGTCGGTTTGGGCCTGATTGAGCTTGTCGACCATGGAGTTGAAGCTCCCCATGAGCTGGCCGACTTCGTCGGTGTACCCCGGCTCCAGCCGGGCCGAGAGATCGCCGGCCTCAACCAGGGCCATCTTGTCGGAAATCTGCTGCAGTGGGTGACGGACAAAACGCTGGAAGATCAGCAACACACCGATCGTAAGCAGACCGATCATCAGCAGCATGGACACGCCGAAGAAGCGTGAGGAGGCGTACATCTGCTCCTGTGGGGCGGTCAGCGAAAAATCAACGTTGAGAATGCCGATGACTTTGCGGGCTCGACCGTGGCAGGGAGCACATTTGGATTCTGACCAGATCGGCTTGATGACGCCAAGGACATCACCGGACGGGCCGGTATAGACCTCGTGAGTCGAGCCACGCTGGAAAATGGCCAGTTCGTGCGGGTTGACGCGGCGGCCGATCTCATGGGGATCGGACGACTTGAGAATGCGGCCGTCAGGATGGAAGATGCGCACCGCGGACAGATGGGGGTCGCGGCCGATGGTTTCCAGGATCGTCTGGACATCACGGGTGTTGCCGACGCTCATCGAGCTGGCAATCGAGCGCTCGATGACCGCCAGCATCAACTCGGCGGTTTCCCGGCTGGCATTGGTGATGTTCTGATGCTCACGGCGAATATGCAAAAGGGTTATGGCCCCAATGGCCGCCGTGAAGAGCAGCAGCGAAAGGATCAGAATCCGGCCGGTCAGGGTTTTGAAGAACATGGCTTCAGACTAAAGGTTCAAGATACAAGAGACAAGGGTAAAGACCATAAATTTAGAGGACTCGAGGGTTTGTTTGATTCGAGCCTTGAGTCTTGAGCTTTTGGTCTTGCGTCTTGTTCTTTGCCCCTTGAGCCTGGGTGCCCGTCTTTTTTTCCGGAACGAACACAAATTCCCACTCGCGATAGGCGGTTTTGCCATCGAAATTCTCCAGTCCCTTGGGGAAGCCGACCTGCTGGAACGGCTCAAGGTCGCTGGTGCTGCGCACGCCGATGATCTTTTCCGCCGGATCCTTGACCAGATCCCACTCCTCGCCGGTCATCGGGTCGGTATAGAGGCGACGCAGATGACGAACGGCGCCGGGGAACCGCGGGTCTTTCAGCAGATCTTCGAGCTTGGCCGGGTACATCTGCTGGGCACCGTGCTTGACGTTGTAATAGCTGGCGATCGCCTGCCGGTACTGCTGCCCGCGCCACAGCAATTCGGCTTCGTGTTCGCGCTGCATCAGTGCACCCAACGACTGGCTGGCCATGCTGGCGGTCAGACCGAGAATGACCACCATCACGAGGACGGTCAGCAAAGCGGCCCCGCGTTCCAAAATTACTTTTCCTTACCCATCAGGTAGGAGAGGATGATCTCGTCGAGACTGGCTTCGACACTGGCCGGCTTGGGTGGCGGCTGGGTTGCGGCCGCGACAGGCGATGGCAATGGCGCTGCCGGCGAAGATGGCGGAGCAGCCGCGGCGGGAGGGGCGGACGGAGCTGCGGGGTGGACCGCCGCCGCGACGGGCGGGGCAGACTGCGCGGTTGCCGGTGGCGTCGTCGGAGGGACGGCCGGGACACCCTGATTGTAACGGGCGATGACGTCGTCGAACTCGCCGTTTTTCAGGCTGCGCAACATCCCTTTGTGCTGCTCCTTCATCAACTCTTCGACGACCTGCTCGAGGTTGTCGACTTTGGCGATGTCGGCGTAGGAGGTCTTGCGGGAGGCGAGAATGGTCCCGCCGTGGTAGAGGAGGGTGACGATCGTCGGGCTTTTGCGGCCGCTGTCTTCGGTTTGGATGTGGTAGACCGCGCCTTTATAGGTAAAATTATGATTGAAACCGACGACCATAGATTACCCTAGGGGCTATTGTTAAAGGCTGATGAAAAACGCCCATCTGCGGCGTTACCCTGGCTCTCGTCGCTGCGGCGTACCATCGAGGTACGCCTCACTTCTCGATCTGCGGGTGCCTTGCACCTGGGCATTTTTGATCAGCCTGGCTGGAACGGGTTTCACACCAAACGTTGCTGGCAGCAATTATACCAGCAACATTCAATTTTTAGCACAAAATCCTGGTCAACGACAAGACCTCCCCCTGCCCGCTCTCGCCACAGAGTTCTATACTCAGTACTGCCTCAATGCCCCAGCAGTTTCTTGATCTTCGCAACCGCTTCGAGGGCGTCGCGGGCATACAGGTCGGCACCGATGCGGTCGGCATAATCCTGGGTGACCACGGCGCCGCCGACCATGGTGAAGGTCTTGATCCCGGCGGCACGCAACTGTTCGAGAACCACGTCCATCTGCTGAATGGTGGTGGTCATCAGCGCCGACAGGCCGACGGCATCGACCCGGTGCTGTTGCGCGGCTTCGAGAATGCGCGCGGCCGGTACATTCTTGCCAAGATCGATGACCTCGAAGCCGTGATTCTCCAGCAGGGTGCAGACGATGTTCTTGCCAATGTCGTGAATATCCCCTTCGACGGTGGCCATGAGGATTCTGCCGAGACTCGGCCCTATATCGCCGGCCATGGCGGCCTTGAGCCGGGCGAAGGCGGCCTGCATGGTTTCGGCCGACTGCATCACCTGGGGGAGGAAGATGCGCCCGGCGCCGAAGCGCCGGCCGACCTCTTCGAGACCGGGCAGCAGCCCTTCGTTGCTGATCGCCATGGCGGCGAGCCCTTCGGCCAGGGCCTCGTCCACCAGTGCCGCCACGCCCTCGCTGTCACCGTTAATCACGGCCACGGCCAGACGTTCGCGGATATCAGGAGTCACCCCCCCGGATGCAGCCGACGTCGTGATCACTACGGAGCCGCGAACTATATTGAGCGCCCCCTCCCCTTCCGGCTTGCTGTAGGCGGCGATGTACCCCTCGGCGCGTGGATCCTGGCCGAGGAGCAGGGTGGATGCCCGGTAGGCATCCATCATCCGGGCATCCTTGGGATTGACGATCGCCGCCTTGAGCCCTGCTTCCAGGGCCATGGCAAAAAAGGCCGCGGAGAGCACCGGCCGGGCCGGCAGGCCGAAGGAGATGTTGCTGACGCCGAGAACCGTACCCAAGCCCAACTGGTCGCGCACCAGACGCAGGGCACGCAGCGTCTCGCGGGCACCTTCCGGTTCGGCCGAGACGGTCAGGGTCAGGCAGTCGATCAGCACGTCTTCGGGCGGCAAGCCGGCCGTCACGGCGGCGTCAAGGATGGTGCGGGCGACCCCCACCCGCCCCTCGGCGGTAACGGGGATCCCTTGTTCGTCAAGGGCCAGGCCGATGACCGCGGCACCGTAACGACGGGCCAGCGGAAGAATCCGCTCCAGGCTCTTGCGCTCGCCGCTGACCGAATTGATCAGCACCTTGCCGTCGGCGGCCTGCAGGCCGCGTTCCAGGGCGATGGGGTCGGAACTGTCGAGAACCAGTGGGGTCATGACCGCACCGCTCACGGCAAAAACCGCCCGTTCCAGGGCCGCCGGTTCGTCGACGCCGGGAGCGCCACAGTTGACGTCGAGCAGGTGGGCGCCGGCCGCGGCCTGTTCCTGGGCCTCGCGACGGATGTAGGCGGTTTTCCCGGTGCGCAGCTCCTCGGTATAGGCCTTCTTGCCGGTCGGGTTGATGCGCTCGCCGATCAGGGCGCAAGGAGCTGCGCCGCCAAGCGGCACCACCGTGCTGCGGCTGGAGAGGAAGCCGCGGCGGACGGGGGGGGTCCAGCTTTGCGGGCGGCCGTCGAGCGCAGCGCGGATGGCGCGGATATGGGCCGGGGTGGTCCCGCAGCAGCCGCCGATGACGCGTGCCCCCAAGGCAATGAGCCGGTCGTGGAAGGTGGTCATCTCCTCCGGGGTGCCGGGGAAGACCGTGCAGCCGTCGATCAACTGCGGCAGCCCGGCATTGGCCTGGGCGATCAGCGGCCGGGGGGTGACGGCACGCATGCGTTCAAGAACGGCGTAAATGCCGTCGATGCCGAGGCCACAGTTGGAGCCGATGATGTCGACGCCCAAAGCGTCGAGGGTCACCGCCGCTGCCTCGGGGGGGGTGCCAAGCACCGTGCGCCCGCCGTCGTCGAAGGTCAACTGGGCAACGATCGGCAGGGAGCAGACATCCCGGCAGGCGATGATGCCGGCGCGCAATTCGCGGATATCGAGGAACGTCTCGAAGGTGATCAGATCAGCGCCGGCCTCGGCCAGGGCCCGGATCTGCTCGGTGAAGATGTCGACCATCTCCTGGAAGCCGGCATCGCCGACCGGCTCCAGGAATCGTCCGGTCGGCCCCACCGAACCGGCGACGAAGCCACTCCGGCCGGCAGCACGGCGGCCCAATTCCACCCCCCGTCGGTTAAGGTCAAGCACCTCCCCTTCCAGCCCGTAGTGGGCCAGCTTGGGACGATTGCCGCCGAAGGTATTGGTCACGATGATATCGGCGCCGGCCTCGGCATATTGGCAATGGATCCCGGCAACGACGTCGGGGGCGGTGCGGTTCATCAGCTCCGGGCAGCCTCCCGGGGGGAGTCCGCGCTCCTGGAGCAGGGTGCCCATGGCGCCGTCAAGCACCAGGACCCGATTGCCGATCGCTTCAAGGAATGGGTTCACTTGGGCCTCTCCGTAGGGGTGGTCGGCGGCGCGCCGGCAGGCGCCGTGAGCACCAGAGTGAAATCGGGAGCGATCGGTTGGCGCAGGTCGACATGCCCCTTCAACGTTTCGATGGCAGCCCCTTCGACAAGAATACGTATCTGGCGCAGGTGCGGAAAATTGACCGCCACCGTGTCGGCCAGGGACTGGACCGTCAGGATTTCACTCCAACTCCCGCCCGGATGAGCATCGATCAGGGTGCGGTCGAAATCGATCTGCAGCTCGCTGCCGGCAACCATGACACCGCGCAAGGTCGCCTGGGGGGGCAGGACTGCGGCCAGGTTGCCGACCGGGCCATCGAGAAGGGCCTGGACAGTGGCTTTGAGACAATCCTCCTCGGCCAGGCAGTCGGTGATTTCACGGGCTTCGGCGACGAGACCGGAGCCATCCGCCGCCGCAAAATAAAGCGTGATGGTACGTAGCTGGCGCTGGAGCTCCGCAGGGGGGGGCGGCGCCGGAGCAATCAGAAAATGCCGCAGCAGCAATCCGCCAAAAACCACCAGGATCAGAAGGAAGGCCCAGAGGATCAAATGGTCTCGGCGCGGTGGACGATTGTTGCGGGAGTTTGGCATTGGCTTCACCAGCACAACGAGAAGGGTGAGGCGTGAGGGGGGAGGGGTAAAAACCATCCAACGACGTTGCTGCTATGGAAGTTACACCTCACACCTCACTCCTTACGCCTCACGGGAAGTTAATCCAGAGTGACCGTGGTGACGTCGGCAAGGGGGGCTCCCAGGAAAGCTCCGCCAACCCGTTCGAAACGTTCGGCCACATCGGTCACGAAATAGCGCGGCGGACCCGATGGCAGGCCGCGCCGCTCGAGTCCCTGCGCAGCCAGCAGTATGGCCACGGTCTTGGCCGTCTCTTCTGCCGAATCGATCAACGCTACCGTCGGGCCGGCAACCTCCTGCAGGGTCCGTTTGAGCAGGGGGTAGTGAGTACAGCCAAGCACCAGGGTGTCGATCCCCTGGCGAAGCAGCGGCTCCAGATATTCGGCAGCAGCCAGCCGCGCGATCGGATGCTCAGCCCACCCTTCTTCAGCCAGCGGGACGAAGAGCGGACAGGGTGCCGCGCAGACTTCGATATCCGGGTTGCCGCGGTGCAGGGCACGTTCGTAGGCGCGGCTGCGGATCGTTCCTTCGGTGCCGATCACGCCGATCCGGCCGCTACGGGTGACTTCCAAGGCGCGGCGGGCTCCGGGCTGGATCACGCCGACCACCGGCAAACGATGGATGGCGGCCAGATCATCGACGGCGACCGCCGAAGCGGTGTTGCACGCCACCACCAGCAGCTTGACCCGTTGGCCGACCAGAAAGCGGGCCGCCTCGCGGGCATAGCGGCCAACGGTCTGCGGACTCTTGGTGCCGTAGGGAACCCGGGCGGTGTCGCCGAGATAGACCAGTTCCTCGTGAGGCATCTGACGGCGCAACTCGCGCAGGACGGTCAGCCCACCGACTCCCGAATCAAATATGCCGATGGCACGGTCCGGCACTCTCAAAACCCTTTCGCAACAATCTTGCTCATCGCGTGATTTCAAACTGCGAATTTTAGTGCCGGGCCGGCCGGAAAGTCAAGACACGCGGCAGGTTCTTTATCCCTGCGGGAAAACCTGTTATCTTGTAGAGTAACAGGAGTGACCGGGGGGGCAAGGTATGGCTTCAAACTCGACATCATTCAAGGAACTACTGCAGAATTTCGAGACCGAAAGGGTCGTTGCCTACCTGCAGGCGCTTGACCTGCAGGAATTGGTTCACAGCCCCTATTTTCTGGCAGGCGCCGGCACCCTGGCGGTCATCGCGCTGCTGATGCGCTGGCGCATGCTGCTGGTGACTGTTCTGAGCATCAGCGGCTTCGCCTGGCTGCTCTCCTACACCCTGGCACAAAACACCTCCCTGGAAGGAGGGGTGGCCACCGACACTCTGGTGATCTTTGTCTTTGGGGGAGCGGCAATCCTTTTCCTGGCCATTTATCTGTTGTTCATCCGCGGCGAATAGAGGCACCCATGGCTTTTTCTTTCAAGAAACGTGACCTGATCCTGATAGCTGTCGCCATCCTGATCCTGGCATTCCTCTGGCAGGCCCCGCCGGAATCGACCAGTCGGGTGCCGTTCGACGATACCCATCGCCGGTTCTTCGATCTGGTCAAAAGTGACGGCAAGAAGGCTGCCGAAAAGTTCTGCGAGGAATGCCATTACCCTGGTGGCGTTCCCTTCCCTCCCGGCCATCCGCCCAAGTCACGCTGCCTGTTCTGCCACAAGCTGACGACGCCTTAGACTGGCGCGGCCTTTCCCTCGTTTACAAGTTGGCAATTGCTTACCCCAGAACCACCGCACTGTGCTTTTGCTCAGCCACAGGATGTGTGTTTTTGCATCGGCGGGGAAATCTGCCGCACAATGGCTTCAGCTTTCGGGATTTCGCGGCTCGATTCCGGCAATTGCCGACCTCGCGCTAATATCGTTTACGGTAAGCACTTGATTTATCAGACTTTTTGTCTTCACAAATCCTGGCATGTCAATTGCCTTTTCGCCTTGCGCTCAGATTTCGGTTCAGAAACGGCATAAATTTCATGACGAATTCGAACGGCCAGACCAAGCCCGCCCAGCGCCTGAACCTCATGGAGGCCCTGCTCTACCTGGTGGCGGGCAGCGCCTTGACTTTCATCAGCATCACCTTTCTGCTCTGGCTGCGCTTCTGACCCAGGAACATCGTTATGATGACAAAACCCCGGCCATTTCGACCGGGGTTTCTTATTTGGCAGACGACAATTGATGCATCCTGCTCACAGCAAAGAACGCCGGGATCGGTGGTGTTCTCTGCAGACTCCGCACTCCCGGCGATAATAGTGCGTTAAGCAGCCCCCCGGACGACGACTTCGTCGACATACTGCCGGGCGATTTCAGCCAATTCGGCAATCCGGGCGGCAGGATACGGGGTCAGCTCTCTCCAGGCGGGATCGAGGGCCGGGGCCGGGTGGTACTGCTGCAAAGCCCACCGCGAAGCACCCCGGATCAGTTCACCCAAGGCACGAATCTCCGCCGCATCAATAATCCCGGGAACGCAGGTGGTGCGGAATTCGACGGCAACCGGTGCGTCGAGGGCCAACTTGATACTCGTTGCCAGAGCGTCAAGGGCAACCGGGCCGCGATGAAGCTCGCCGTAGCGTCTCGGGGCGGTTTTCAGATCGATGGCCAGACAGTCAACCAACCCTTGCTCGATCAGGCGGGCGAGGACATCGGGGCGCAAGCCGTTGGTATCGAGCTTGACCGCCAGTCCAAGCGACTTGACCGACGCCAGCCAATCGGCCAGGGCCGGGTCGAGAGTCGGCTCACCACCGGAGATCACCACTCCGTCAATGAACGGTGCTCGGCCGGCCAGGTCGGCAAGCAGGGCTTCCCGGTCAAGATTGGGGAAGGTCTCGGGGTCAAGCACCAGGGCGGGATTATGACAAAAGGGGCAGGTCAGATTGCATCCGCCCCAGAATAACAGGGAAGCAACCCGCCCGGGGAAGTCGAGCAGGCTGGTCCCTTGGAACCCTTTGATCATTATAGTTTCACCAGTGGGACGGCCCCCTGCGGGGAAAGTAGGGGCGGGTTTGAAACCCGCCCCTACCGGTTTTCGACCACGTACTCGCGGCGCTCCTTGAACTCTTCCTTCTTCCCCTTGTTCCATTGCTGGACGGGGCGGAAGAAACCACACACTCTCGAATAGACTTCTGTTTTTTCCATGCACTTGGTCGGCATTCTAACAAGCTCCTTTCATTCGCGTAGGGGCGCAATTCATTGCGCCCAGGGCGTGATAAATCACGCCCCTACAGAAATCACGCCGCCTGGTCCTCGTGGTGGTGAGGGCAGGTGAAATATTCACCCGGGATGTAGCCATGCACCGGACAGATGGTGAAGGTCGGACTGATGGTGAAGTACGGCAGATGGAAGTTCTCAGCGATGCGTCGCACCATCAGCCGGGCGCTCTTCCAGTCTTCGAGGCGTTCCCCGAGGAAGCCGTGAAACACCGTGCCGCCGGTGTAAAGGGTCTGCAGACCATCCTGGTGGCTGAGTGCCTCGAAGATGTCATCGGTGGCACCGACCGGCAGTTGGGTGGAGTTGGTGTAATACGGCTGTTCGATCCCGGCGGTAAGGATATCGGGGTAGCGTGATTTGTCGGCGCGCGCCAGGCGGAAGCTGGTCCCTTCGGCCGGCGTCGCCTCCAGGTTGTAAAGATGACCGGTCTCTTCCTGGTAGCGCTCGAGTTCACCGCGCATGAACTGCAGGGTGCGCACCGACAGGCTCTTTCCTTCGGCAGTGTCGATCCCCTGGCCGATCAGGTTGAGCAGCGCCTCGTTCATGCCGATCAGGCCGATGGTCGAGAAATGGTTGTCCCAGTAACGACCGCTGCGCTCTTGGATGCCGGCCAGATAGAAGCGGCTGTAGGGATAGAGTCCGTCATCGGTGAGGCGCTCGAGCTGCTTGCGCTTGATCTCCAACGACTCGGCGGCCATCTCCATCAGTTCCGCCAGACGGGCGTGGAAGGCTTCGATACTGCCGGCCTGGTAAGCGGCGCGCGGCAGGTTGAGGGTGACCACCCCGATCGAGCCGGTCAGCGGATTGGAGCCGAACAGGCCACCGCCACGCCGTCTGAGCTCGCGGTTGTCAAGGCGCAGCCGGCAGCACATCGAGCGAGCATCCTCGGGGTCCATATCGGAGTTGATGAAGTTGCTGAAATAGGGAATGCCGTACTTGGCGGTCATCTCCCAGATCGGCTGGAAACGTGGGCTTTCCCAATCGAGTCCGGCAGTGATGTTGACGGTGGGGATCGGGAAGGAGAAGATCCGCCCCGAGGCATCGCCTGCCATCATCACCTCACAGAAGGCCTGGTTGAACAGGTCCATCTCCTCCTGGAACTCGCCGTAACACTGCTCCATCGGCAGGCCACCGATGATCACTGCTTCATGGGCCATGCCTTTGGGCGGGGTGAGATCGAGGGTGATGTTGGTGAACGGGGTCTGGAAACCGACGCGGGTCGGCACGTTCATGTTGAAGACAAATTCCTGCATCGCCTGGCGGACGTCCCGGTAGGTGAGTCCGTCGTAGCGGATGAAGGGGGCGAGCAGGGTGTCGAAGTTGGCAAAGGCCTGGGCTCCGGCAGCCTCCCCCTGCAGGGTGTAGAAGAAGTTGACCACCTGGCCCAATGCAGTGCGGAAGTGCTTGGCCGGGGCGCTCTCGATCTTGCCATAGGCGCCGGCAAAGCCCTTGAGCAGCAGGTCCTTGAGATCCCAGCCGCAGCAGTAGACCGACAGCATGCCGAGATCATGGAGATGGAAGTCCCCCTCGCGGTGGGCTTCGGCGATGTAGCGGGGGTAGATCTTGTTGAGCCAGTAGTTGCTGGTGACGTTGGCGGCGATGTGGTTGTTGAGCCCCTGCAACGAGTAGCCCATGTTGGCGTTCTCGTTGACCCGCCAGTCCTCCTGGGTCAGGTAGGAATCGATCGAATCGATCGCTTCCTTGATGAAGGTCTGGGTTTCCCGCAGGGCGGCGTGCTGCTGCCGGTAGAGAATGAATGCCTTGGCGGTTTTGGCATGGCCGTTCTCGATCAGGATCTTTTCGACCAGATCCTGAACGTTCTCGACCGTGGGGATGCGGCCATCCTTGTAGATGACCTCGAGAATGCCGACCACCTGACGGGCGATGCCGGCCGCCTGCTGCATATCCGAGCCGCCAACGGCACGCACCGACTTCTGGATGGCCGATGCGATTTTCTGCTCCTCGAACGGTGCCAACCGTCCGTCCCGCTTGCGAATGAATTCCAGCATCCCAACCTCCACGCAATTCAGACATGACACAAACATGGATTTAACACCTCTCCGGCCGGCACCGTCAAGGGAAAAACACAAGATATTGGCCCAAAAAATCGGCCACAACACAAGATATTGTGCATCAAATGGTGGGAAAGCTGTGAATCATCCCGGGAGGGAAGTTGCCAAGTAGGCGTGATTCTTGACCGTTGCATGGCGCCATGCTACACAAACGGAACCTTTCCACAGGAGGGCCGGAAAACATGACCGACCTCGCCCGCTTCGGCGTTTCCATCGACCAGCACTTGCTGGAGCGCTTCGACCAGCTGATTACCGACAAAGGGTATGTCAACCGCTCAGAGGCGATCCGCGATCTGATCCGCAATACGTTGGTAGAGGACCAGATCAGCCGCGATGAAACGACGGCCACGGTCGGCACGGTGACGCTGGTCTACGACCACCACACCCGCGACCTGGCCGACAAGCTCACCGAACACCAGCACTCCCACCACGACGCGATCATCTCCGCCCTGCACGTGCACCTTGACGCCCATCACTGCCTGGAGGTGGTGGTGGTGAAGGGGACGGCCGCGGAGGTCAAGCGGTTGGCGGATGAGTTGTTGGGGACGAAGGGGGTGAAGCATGGGAAACTGGTGCTGACGACGGCGTAACAGAACAGTTTTAGAGTTTTCCCTCTTCCTGCTTTTCACAATTCAAAACCCCGGGGTCTCGCCCCCGGACGGCGCCCAAACTTTTCCCCGCCGAAAAGTTTGGATCAAACGGCGTAGTCCCCTGCCGCCTTGCCCGCCATAGCTAAAGCGATGGCGGGTTCCCTTCGCCGGACAGATGAATGCCGGCCGGACAAAAACTCGCTGCGCTCAGACAGTTTGTCCGGCTGATCGGCATTCATCCATCCGGCTCCGGCTGCGGTGGCACGGAAGGCTCAAAGAGCCGGCTAATTGTTTGGTATTGACCCTGTCAGTCCAACTCTAGTTCGCTGTCCAGGATATAGCGGGCGATGCTGCGCTTGGGCGGCAGATCCGGCAGGGCGTCGACGGGGAACCAGCGGGCGTCGGCCAGTTCACGGGTCTCGACCACAATCTCGCCACCGGCATAGTCGGCAACGAAACCGGCCATCAACTGGCTCGGAAACGGCCAGCTCTGGCTGCCGACATAGCGCACATTGCACACCCGCACCCCGGTTTCCTCCAATACCTCCCGCGCCGCTGCCTCCTCCAGACACTCACCGAACTCGATGAAGCCGGCCACCAGGCTGTAGCGGTTGGGTGGCCACTCCGGCTTGCGGGTCAGCAGCACCTCGCCGGGGCGACGCACCAGCACGATGGCGCACGGCGCAATCTGGGGGAAAAGGGTTGTCGCACAAGCTGCACAGTGCTTTCCCCATTCTCCCGAAACCCGCTCCATGACCGTACCACAGGCCGGACAATGCCGGCTGTGGCGTTCCCAGTACAGCACCATCCTCGCCAGCCCCCCCAGGGAGAGCAACTCGATCGGCAGCGCCGGGTCGGCCGCCAGCAGGCTCTCGGCGCGCAGCCCTTCGGGCAGCGGCGTTTCCCGGGATGGCCTTGCCAATCGGCACGGCCGACCATCCCAGCTGCCGAGGTAAATCCCCTCCCCCCAAACAAACTTCCCTTCCGGCAAAGCCGGCCGCTCCGGCAAGCCGGCGACCAACAGTTCTCCGCCGCGCACCGCCACCCAGACCCCATCGCCGCCTGGATCGGCACCGGGAACTGCCAGATGGAAGCGGCCGTCGAGACAGGTGCGGTTGAAGGGCAGGTGCGGCGGCGAAAGATAATGGGGCGGAAGGGCCATGGTTCGCTCTCCCTTCAGACGAGCTGGCGGAAACGGGCCAACAACAGCGCCAGTTGGGTTTTGGCATCGGGAATTTCGCCACGGTCGATCAGCGCCAGGGCCTCCGCGGCCGCTAACGGCACGACCTCGAGGTGCTCCTCATCGGGCTCCAACGACTGTGGCACCGGGATCAGGTCGCGGGCCAGAAACAAGTAAATCCGTTCCGTACAGAAGCCCACCGTTGGGAACATTTCGCCGAGGGGCTCTAACTTCCCCGCTCGATAACCGGCTTCCTCCTGCAGTTCCCGAACGACGCAGTCGGCCGGATCTTCTCCAGGCTCGAGCCGCCCCGCCGGGATTTCCCAGATCATCCCGCCGGCCGCCGGCCGGAACTGGCGCAGCAGCACCAAGCGGCCGTCGTCGAGGACCGGCAGCACCGCGGCACCACCGGGGTGGCGGACCAGTTCGAATTCCGCCGAGCGGCCGTCGGGCAGCACATGCGTTTCGAGATGAACCGAAAAGATCCGCCCTGCAAAGACTGTGTTTTTGGTGTTTTTATCGTTTTCACTCATGGCCCTGACCCTGTTGCGGCGGGGTTTGTCAGCAGAATCACCGGCTGTACGGTATACTGAAAGTTACCAATGAGATCCCTTGCCGACTGTGAACATGGACCTGCCCGCCTTCTGGCCTTCGGCGACATCCACGGCTGCCGCCGGCCGCTTGCCGCCCTGTTGGAGCAGGTTGCCCCGACCGCTGACGATCAGCTGGTCTTCCTCGGCGACTACATCGACCGCGGACCGGACAGCGCCGGGGTCATCGACGACCTGCTCGAACTGCGCGCGCGTTTTCCCCGAACGGTCTACCTGCGCGGCAATCACGAGCAGATGTTGATCGAGGTTCTGGCCGGCGGCAACCCGGCCACTTTCCTGTTCAACGGCGGGAAGAAGACCATTGCCAGCTACCGGGCACGGGGTGCATGGCCTCCCTCTGCGGATCATCTGGAATTTTTCGAACAGCTGCCGTTACTCTATGCGACCGAGCGTTTCATCTTCGCCCATGCCGGTCTGCGCCCCGACCTCCCCCTGGCGGAACAGAGCCCCGATGATCTGCTCTGGATCCGCGCCGAATTCCTCGACAGCAGTTACAACTGGGGAGAAACCGTGGTCTTCGGCCACACCCCTCGGGAAAAACCGCTGTTGGCAGAAAACCGGATCGGTCTTGATACCGGCTGCGTCTATGGCGGCCGCCTGACCTGCAGCGATGTACTGACCCGACAGATTTGGCAGGTCAGCTGTGCATAATCAATTCTCCCTCTCCCTTGATGGGAGAGGGTCGGGGTGAGGGTACGTTCAGGTGCGCCTCCCCTTATTCCCCTCCCACCAAGGGAGGGGAATTTGCTTCATTCCCGCCTCTTCCGCAACAGATCCCCCGCCTTTGCCCCCCCCGGCAGATCGAGATACACGCGGGCATTTGGCTGGATGACGGTTAACGCCTCTCCTGCTTCGCTGCGGGCGCCCTCCAGGCGGAAACATGCCTGGCGCATCCCCGGGCCGATCAGTTCCAGTTCCTCACCGACCGCAAAACGATTGCGCCCCTCCACCAGCCAACCACCAGGCCCACCGTCGTCAAGCACTGCACCGACGAACAGGTGACTCTGCCGGTAACGGGAATCTTCCGGATGCACGCCGGCATTCTCATTGCTGAACAGAAAACCACTGTCATAAGGGCGATGGCTGACCGTCTCCAGTTCCTGCAGCCACAAGGGATCGACGCGCCAACCGGCCGGGTCGATCCGGAAAGCGTCGAGCGCCGCCCGGTAGACGCGCGTCACCGCTGCCACGTAGTAGCGGCTTTTCATCCGGCCTTCGATCTTCAGGCTGTCGATGCCGGCGGCGACCAACTGGGGGAGGTGCTCGATCAGTCTGAGATCTCGGCTGTTGAACAGGTAGGTGCCGCGCGCATCCTCTTCGATGCGGAACGACTCGCCGGGTCGGGTTTCCTCCTGCACTGCATAGTTCCAGCGGCACGGGTGGGCGCACTTGCCACGGTTGGCGCTGCGTCCGGTCATCGCGGCCGAGAGCAGGCAGCGCCCCGAGTAGGCGACGCACAGGGCGCCATGCACAAAAACCTCGAGTTCCAGGGAGACCTGCGCACGAATGGCGCGGATCTCTTCCAGCGTCAGCTCCCTGGCCAGGTTCAGCCGTTTCACCCCCAACGCCTGCCAAAATTGGGCAGCGCCGGCACTGGTCACATTGGCCTGGGTGGAGAGATGCAGGGCCCGATCGGGGTCGACAGCGCGCACCAGGGCCAATGCCCCCGGGTCGGCAATGATGTAGGCATCGATCGGCAGCGGCCGCAGTTCCACGAGCAACCGGCGAAAATCCGCTTCCTCGCCGGGACGCAGAAAAGCATTGAGCGTCAGATACAGCCGCCGCCCGTAATGCCCCGCCAGATCGCAGGCCTGCCCCAGTTCCGGCAGACTCAGGCAACCGGAACCGGCACGCAGACTGAAGCGGTCGATGCCGAGATAAACGGCATCGGCACCATAGGCCAGGGAGGCCTCCAGCTTTTCCAGATTGCCGGCCGGAGCCAGCAGCTCAGGGATAATCAAAGTCTGCTCCTTGTTTCATCGTGATCGACAATAACACGAAGGGCACGGAATGTGCACGAAATGACAGGGTAAATCTGCCAGCAAGCTTGACAGACTTTGAAAAAACCTATAATTTTTAGCAGATTTTGCTGACAAGAATTCCGACCAACACCAAGGGGGAATCATGAAGATCACCCGTATCCTGTTGATGGGCTGCCTGATTGCCGCGGTCTGTACACCGGTGCCGGCCGGCGCGGACGAACCGATCATCTATACGGTCAAGAAGGGCGATACCCTGTGGGGGATCTCCAAGCGCTTCATCAAGGATCCCTATTACTGGCCGAGCCTCTGGTCGAACAACCCGGCGATCGGCAACCCGCATCTGATTTATCCCGGACAGCAACTGCGCATCCATGACGGCCGCATCGAACTCATTGCGGTCGAAGGCCAGACCGAAGCAGAGGCCCTGGCCGCCGAGGAGGCTGCGGAAGCTCCCGTCAAGGCAGAAGAGGTCAAGCTGGTCGACACCTATGGCGGGGCGCGCAGTTTCATCAGCACCGGCGAGGTGGCCGCCCTTGGCACATTGATCGACATGACCGAGAATCGGGTTCTGCTGTATGAAGGGGATACCATCTACCTCGAGATGGATGACCTGGCCGCCGTAACTCCGGGGCAACGCCTCCAGTTGCTCGAACTGGGACCGGAGATCATCCATCCGGTCACGGAACAACCGCTCGGTTACCAGGTCAGTCACATGGGTTTTGCCGATGTCACTGACAAGACGCCGAGCGTCGCTGTCGCGATCATCAAGGATTCGACCCGGGAAATCCAGCGCGGCGCCCGCGTGCGCCCGTACATCGAACTGCCCTCCTTCATCCCCCGCAAGCCGGCGACCGTCAATTTGCAGGGGTATATTGTCGCGGCGGATGAAGGCAAAATTGCACTCAGCCAGCTGGATGTCATCCATATCGATCAGGGAGCGGCCAACGGGCTGGAGGTCGGCAACGAGTTGGAACTGTTCCGGGTACGGACCTTCACCAAATCGGCGCGGCCGATCAAGCAGCTCGACGAGAACAACTTCGTGACGCTCCCCGACGTCCCGCTCGGCAAGGCAATCGTCATCGCCTGCCAGGAACAAACC
>JAMPXI010000021.1 GCA_023701265.1 Desulfuromonadales bacterium
ATCACCTCTTCCGCAACGGGCTCTACTTCTTCCGCAGCGGGCGCTACCTCTTCCGCAACAGGCTCTACCTCTTCTGCAACAGGCTCTACCTCTTCCGCAACAGGCTCTACCTCTTCTGCAACAGGCTCTACCTCTTCCGCAACAGGCTCTACCTCTTCCGCAACAGGCTCTACCTCTTCCGCAACGGGCTCTACCGCTTCCGGAGGGGTCGTCAAAAGTCCTTCCAGATCCGGCAACCCCAGAACCATAGCTTCGCCCGCCGACTGCACTTCCGGGGACGGCTCGATCTCGAACTCGAGTTCATCCAGATCCGGCAGGGTGACATCTTCGACAGCAGATTCAACCCCTGATCCCGCGACAGGCAGTTCAACAAGCTCTTCCGCAACCGGCTCCGGCACCAGGGAGGATTCCGGTTCTGGTTTCGAGACCGTCGCGGTTGGCTCAGGCATTTCAACGGGGGCCATTGGCTCGACGGGTGGCAGCTCGAATTCCAACTCGTCCAAACCGCCAAGATCCAGTTCCAACTCCATATCCAGGGAGGGTGCCGGTGCCGAAGCGGAGGGAACTGGCGGCAAAGGGGGCTTTATTATCGGGGCAGCAGGTTCAGGGAGCGCCTCGGGAGGGACTGGAGCAGCGACCGACGCCGGCGCAATCGAAGGCGGCGCAGCGGACGTCAGATCAAGATCCAGGTCGAGATCGAGCTCGAGTTCCAGACCGCCCTTGGCCTTGGCGGGCGTTGCGGTGACGACCGGGGCAACGACGGGTGGGACCTCAACCGGAGGAGCCACGGCGTCGCCGACCAGATCAAGGTGCTCGACATCGCCAATGGCAGCATCAAGGATCGCCGCATCGGCGGTCTCCTCCTCGACAGCACCCGTCACCCCTGCGGACGAAAATCCCGGCTGTGCTCCTGGCTCTCCGGTCGCCTCGTAAATCGCGGCAAGCGTTGCCTGCAGACGGGCGTTGTCCGGGAGGGCCTGCTGCAGCGTCTCGTACAGCTCCTTGAGCACGCCGACGCGACCAGCCTCGGAAAAGGCCTCCTTCGCCTCCTCGAGGCACGCGAGTGCCCGCTCGTGGTCTGCACCCGCAATGCAGACACGGACATAGCGTTCGCGCAGGTCAAGATCCTGAGAATGTTCCTTGAGAAGATGCTGGCAGGTCAGACGGGCATCGGCATGGTTGCCGAGCGCCATATGGCAGTCAGTGAGAGCCGTCAGCAGTGACGGATGGTCAGGAGCCTGCTTGAGCAGGCCCTTAAGGAGCACCAGGGCTTTTTCCGCCTGTCCGCTCGCCAGCAGAGCCTCGGCCAGAGGAAGGCGGTTTTCGACATCTTCGGGGCAAAGATCGAGAAATTTTTCGTAAAGTTTGACAACCTTGACATGCTCCCCTTTACTGACTAGAAGCCTGACCAGGGTACGCAGCTGTTCGAGCGCATCTTCCGGGCAACCGATGGCCACAAAAGTTTCAATCAGCTTGCCGCGGAACCCGAGATTGTCGGGCTCCAGGGCGATCATCTTCTGCAGCACCCCAACGGTTTCCCGCCCCATGCGGTTCTTGTCGTAGAACGCGACCAGGCTGCGGTATTCGTTGAGGGCATTGCCAATCAGCCCCTGCTTTTCATTGAGTTCGGCCAGACGCAGATAGATATCGACCCGACCCGGCTCGATCTTCTGCATCTGTTTGTAGATAGCAATGGACTTAAGGTAAAAGCCCGTCTCCGTGAAATTCTTGGCGACGGCCTCGTAGTGCGGCTGGGCTTCATCGTTGCGTTTCTCGCGGCTGAGCAATTCGGCCAGTTTCTGCCGATTGCGATAATCCTTAGGAAAGGCTTCGACCACCTTCTGGTATTCGCCGATCGCCTTGGGCAACTGCCCCTTCGCCAGGAATTTCTGCGCGCTTTCGAGAAGCTTGTCTTTATTCGCCAAGAGAGGGGACCCGACCTGTCATCAGTAATTCATAACGCATCGTTACAAAATAGATGAAATTCTCCGGATCTGTCAAGCCGAACAACTCTGGAGAAAAATAAAATTTCTTTTGAATTTCAGCCGACTAGATGCTTGGCAGGCAACCGCGGACATGGCCGAACACGTAACAATCAGAGCCGTTTCAAGCGGGCGACCTCATTGGGGGTCAGGTGGCGGTACTGGCCGGGGGTCAATCCTTCCAGCGTCAGGAATGCATAGCCAATGCGCATAAGCCGACTGACCGGCAGCCCCAGTGCCTCGCACATCCGCCGAACCTGACGGTTGCGCCCTTCGTGGATGGTCAACTCGAACCAGGCATGCCCCCCACTGTTGCGGACCCTGGCAACCTTGGCGGGCGCAGTCATGCCATCGTCAAGCTCGACCCCCTGTTCCAGCCTCTGGATGATTGCGTGGGTCAGAGCGCCACGCACGCGTACCAAATAGGATTTGGCAACCTCATGTGAAGGATGGGCCAGACGGTTGGCCAGGTCACCGTCGTTGGTCAGCAACAACAGTCCCGAAGTGGTCAGATCGAGTCGCCCGATCGGGTAGACCCGCACGGGCACGTCGCGCAGGAGGTCAGTGATGACCGGGCGTCCATCCGGATCGCTCAAAGTCGTCACCACGCCGACCGGCTTGTGCATCAGTAGATAACAGGGCGGCTCATGCGGTCGGAGTGGACGTCCATCGACCAGAATCTTATCACGCTGCGGATCGGCCTGATCGCCCAGACCGGCGACCCGGCCATTGACCGTAACCCGCCCGGCCTCGATGAAGATCTCGGCCTGACGCCGGGAACATAGTCCGGCGGCAGCCATCAGCTTCTGCAGGCGCTGAGCGCCAGGCGATTGCCGTTCAGTCACCGGACACTTCCCTGGGAAGCACGGCGGCAGATTCGTCCATATCGGCATCTGTTGCGAGCTCGCTGAACTCCTTGAGGGTCGGCAACGCCGCCAGGTCGACAAGCCCGAACAACTCAAGGAACTCGCGGGTCGTCCCGTAAATGGCCGGCTTGCCAGGCACATCCTTTTTGCCGAGGATCCGCACCAGATGCTTGTCGAGCAGCGTTTTCAGCACACTGCCGGAATCAACGCCACGCAGATACTCGATTTCGGTACGGGTCACCGGCTGACGGTAAGCGACAATCGCCAGGGTCTCCAACGCCGGACGGGAAAACTTAAAGGGACGGGTGCGCCCCAGACGGCGCAGATAATCGGCAAACTCAGGGCGGGTGCGCAGCTGATAACCCCCGGCCACTTCCTGGAGGAAGAATCCGCGCGGCTGAGTTTCGTATTCAGTTTGCAACGCGCGCAGCACTTCGTTGACAACAACGCCTTCCACCTCGAGCACTTCGGCCAGACGGTCACCGCGTAGCGGGCCGTCAGCGCCGAAAAGGAGGGCTTCCACCAGAGGTTTCAGATCAGACATAGCCGAGTGTCTCCTCATCGACATCAGAATCGAGACCCGTCGGCTCGGCAACCGCGGGGGTCAGCCAGATAGCCCCGAAACGCTGACTCTGCAGCAGGTGCACCAATCTCAGTTTGACCAGTTCGAGCATCGCCAGAAAGGTGACGACCACTTCGTGGCGGCTGATTTGCGCGGAGAACAGGTCAGTGAATGCCAGGCTTTGCTGTCCCTGCAGGGCGGTTAAAATCTGGCTGATGCGGTCGGCTACCGACAACTGCTCGGCACTGATCTCGTGGGCCAGCGGCTCAGGGCGTTCGACCAGCAGCTGCTGCAGCGCCTGCAGCAGATCGTACAGGCCAACGGCGGCGAATTCCCCCTCCCCTTCCTCGACGACTTCGGGTGCGGGGGCGCTGCGCGCGTACAGGTTGCGGTTCAGCTGCGGCAATTCGTCAAGTTGCACCGCCGCATCCTTGTATTTCTGGTATTCGAGCAGGCGTCGAACCAACTCGGCGCGCGGGTCCTCTTCATCCTCTTCTTCCGCCCCGTCCTCAGCGATCTGCGGCAACAGCATCCGCGACTTGATGTGCAGCAGGGTCGCCGCCATCAGCAGGAACTCCCCGGCAACATCAAGATTCAGGGTCTGCATCGTATCGATGACAGCCAGATATTGCGCGGTGATCTCGGCAATCGGAATATCGGTGATCTCCATCTCGTTTTTTCTGATGAGATGGAGCAGCAGATCGAGCGGGCCAGTGAAGTTATCGAGATGGACGGAAAACGAATCCATGGACATCCTCCGTCATCCACCGAACAGCTGTTGAACGGTTCGCAGCACAAACTCGGCGTGCGGACCGGCCAACAGGGCGACAATGCGCAGGACCAGCGGGGCAAAAAATGCCTGCCAGAGCGAAGTGCCGAAAACCAGGAAAACAATCAGCAGCAGACCAAACGGCTCGACCCGCCGCAGCTTGTCCGCCAGTTTGATCGGCAGCACGCTGAGCAGCACGCGCCCACCGTCCAGCGGCGGGATCGGCAGCAGGTTGAACAGGGCGAGGATTATGTTGATATACAGACCGAAAGCCGCCATCAGGCTGATCGGCTCGCCGAAGGAAAGCGCATGGCTGTCGACCGGGTTCGCCCCGGTCAACGCCATGCCCCAACGCAGACAAAGCGCGCAAAAAATGGCGAGTATCAGGTTCGCCCCCGGTCCGGCCAGGGAGACCAGGATCATGTCCTGTCGAACCCGCCGCAGGTTGCCAGGGTTGATCGGCACGGCGCGGGCCCAGCCGAAACCTAGCAGCAGCAAGGCCAACGTGCCGATCGGGTCGAGGTGGCGCAGAGGGTTGATGGTCAGCCGCCCCAGCAATCGGGCAGTCGGGTCACCACAGCGCTCGGCGGCATACCCGTGAGCAACTTCATGAAAGGTCACCGCCAAAAGGGCCGGCACCAGCATTATGGAGAGTTTGAGGAGAAAATCGTGCACGCAGAGCTTTCAATCGTTACCGGTGGGGCTCTTTTAACAGAACGACGTCCTCAAGTCAATTTTGGGAACGTCGATCAAACCCATGTATTTTCAGCAACTTTATTCGCCAAACTGATTGTCGTAACGCTGTCCATGCAGATATTTGCGCGCAACCAGCCGGCGTTCATCATCGACAGTTGCGATTTCGCCGTTGAGTCGCGCATGCAGAAGGTCGAGCAAAATCGCCTTGTAACCTGGTCCCGGGGGGACACCCAGGCGTTTCAGATCGTGTCCGGTGAGCAACGGCCGCACGCTGCGCAGATGGGTGATGTAGCGGGACAGCCACTGCCTGATCCGCTCCTGGCCGGTCACAGCCATCAGGAAGAGGATGACCTCAGTGGATAATGGCGACAACCAGCGATGGAGATCAACCGGCCTTGGCGGTCGCGTCTGGCTGCGCCGCCGCTCGAGCCGTCGCAACAAACGGAGACCGGCACTGCGCTGCGTGATCAGAATATCCATATCCCGCTGGGGCAGATCGAGCCGCTGGCAGAAACCGCGCATCCCCTCCCCTGTCAGCAGTGCCGTCAGGACCAGCAGATAACAGATTTGGCGCCGACAGGGCCGCCCGGTGTAGAGCAGATCGTACCAGTCCATGACCCGCCGTGCTTCGTTGAAACCGGCATGAAAATCCGGCCGCCGGGCGAGGCTTGAGTGAAGCACCTTGAGCAGATCGAAGGTCGCCAGGCGATCGAGGGCCGGCAGCGGTTCACGTTCGGCGAGGATCAGCAGCAGTTCGTTGGCCAGCCGCTTGCCGCTGACCCGCTCCAGCACACCAAGGCGTACCGCACTGCGCAACAACTGCTCGGTCTGCAGTCCGATATGGAATCCCAGTCGCTGTTCGAAACGCACGGCCCGGAACATCCGGGTCGGATCTTCGATGAAGCTGAGGTTGTGCAATACCCTTACTGCTCGTTCCTCAAGGTCGCGGACCCCACCATAATGATCGACAAGTTCACCGAACTGCAGGTGGTTCAGGGCGATGGCCAGCGTGTTGATGGTGAAATCCCGCCGGTAAAGATCGAGCTTCAGCGAAGCGTGTTCGACATCGGGAAGAGCCCCCGGATGCAGATAGTATTCGAGGCGGGCGGAGGCGACATCGAGCTTGAAGCCATCAGCGAAGATGACGACCGCGGTGCCGAACTTGTGGTGACAGCGCACCCGACAGCCGTGATCACGGGCAAAAGCCTCGGCAAAGGCGATTCCGTCTCCTTCGATGACCACATCCACGTCGAGGTTGGGTTTGTTGAGCAATAGATCGCGAACGAAGCCCCCGACGACAAAAGCCGTGACCCCCGATTGATCGGCGACCACGCCGAGGTCCGTCAGCAGGGACTGAATGGCCTGCGGCAGCCTTCCACGAATCAGGCGCTGCACCTGGGAACGGCGCAGCAGCTTGCCCGGCTGCTTGCCCAGTCCGGCGGCACGCGGCGCCCCGCCGCTGCTCGAGGCCAGATGGCGAAGCAGATCGGTGCGCGTTACGGCCCCGACCAGCCGATCGCTGCTCAGCACCGGCACGAACCGCTGGCTGCCGGCAACGATCAACTCCTTGAGTTCCTCGACCGGCGTCTCTGGAGTCACGGTACGAAGCTCGCCGGTCATGAATTCGCTGACGGGCTGCTCACCAAGACCATGATAGATCGCCTTGTCGGCGACCTGGCGCGTAAAGACTCCGCAGACCTGTCCTCTGTCGAGCACCGGCACAGCATTGATATTGAACCGGCTGAACAGCTGATGCGCGAATTTTACCGTGTCTCTGGGAGCGACGCTTTTAACCGGCGAAGACATCAGGTGGCGAACCTGCCATTGTGGATGGACGTGGCGCTGCAGCACGTCGGGCAGACGCTCGATGACCTGCAGCAGGGTCAGATCGCGCACGCTCGCGGCGGCCGCCGAAGCGTGCCCGCCGCCGCCGAAATCACTCAGAATCTCGCCGGCGTTGACTTCCGGGCGGCGCGACCGCGCCACCAGGAACACCCGGCTCTCCATACGGACCGCGACGATCAGGGTATCCAGATTCTCGATGTCGCGCAGCTTGTGCGCCAACGCCGCGATGTCGCCGACGAAGTAATCGACCGAGGCATGAGTGACACTGACATCGATGCCATGGACATTGATCACATTGCGATTGGCAATCAGATCGTTGAGCAGGCGAATCTGGTCGGGGGTCAGTTCCTGGGCCAGCATCGAGGCAATCGTGTTCAGATTGGCTCCATGTTCGAGGAGAAATGCCGCCGCCCGGTAATCGTCCACCGTGGTGGTGGCAAAGGTCAGACTGCCGGTATCCTCGTAGAGCCCGAGCATCATCATGGTTGCTTCATCGGCGCTGGGAGCTATGCCACGCTCAATGAACAGATGAGAAAGGACGGTGACGGTCGAACCGACGGCTCGAACGTGTTCGATCTCACCGCGCAGATCAGCCGCACCGTCGGGATGGTGATCGTAGATATGAATGGCGAGCCCCGGGCGATGCGCCAGTTTTTCCAGGGGGCCGATGCGGTTGGACTGACGGACATCGACCAGGATCAGCCGGTCGACCTTCTCCAGGTCGATGTCCCGCAGCCGCTGGAAGTCAAAGGCATACTGCGCGCTTTTCAGAAAAAACTCGCGCAGGGTCCGTTCCTGGCCGCCGGGGAAGACCATTGCCGCACCAGGATAAAGTCGCTGCGCGGCAATCATCGACCCGAGGCAGTCGAAGTCGGCGTTGATGTGGGTGGCTATGAGGTCCATGTTCGTGAGGAGTGAGGAGTGAGGAGTGAGGAGTATTTGGAAAGCTTTGGCATCGACGCCTCACGCCTCACGCCTTACGTCGTGAGGCTCCCGATCACCTGATTGACATCCTCAAGGCCTTCCTCCACCAGAAACGACTCAATCCCGTCGATGATGGACAGCATCGCGGTTGGATCGACGAAGTTGGCGGTGCCAACCTGCACCGCCCTGGCACCGGCAATCAAAAACTCCAGGGCGTCACTGGCAGTCATGATGCCGCCGATGCCGATCACCGGAACCTTCACCGCCTGCACCACCTGGTGGACCATGCGCACTGCCACAGGGCGGATCGCCGGGCCGGAGAGTCCGCCGGTCCGGTTGGCAATTTTCGGCTTGCGGGTGCGAATGTCGATCGCCATGCCGGTGAGCGTGTTGATGCAGCTGATGGCATCCGCGCCCGCCTCTTCCACCGCCCGGGCGATCACGGTGATATCGGTGACGTTGGGGCTGAGCTTGACGATCAGCGGTTTGTCATTCTGCTTGCGCACCAGGCTGACCACTTCGGCCGCGGCACGAGGATCGGTACCGAAGACGATCCCCCCCTGCTTGACGTTGGGACAGGAGATGTTCAGCTCCAGTCCCGTCACCTCCGGCACATCGGCCAGTCGCCGGGCAACTTCACCATACTCGTCAAGGGTGTTGCCAAAGAAGTTGGCGATCACCGGGGTGTCGAGTCCACGGTAGTAGGGTGCCTTTTTTGCGACAAAGGCATCGATGCCGACATTCTGCAGGCCGATGGCATTGAGCATGCCGCTGGTGGTTTCGGCAATGCGCGGCATCGGGTTGCCAGCCTTGGCGTTGAGCGACAGCCCTTTGGTGATGATGGCACCCAGTCGCTTCAGGTCAAAAAACGCCGCGTATTCTTCCCCGTAGCCGAAGGTGCCGGATGCCGGCATGACCGGGTTGCGCAGTTGAATTCCGGCGATGTTGACCGCCAGATTGGGTCGTTTGACACTCATCAGCGGCACCCTCCTTCCAGGCATCCGCCCCCGGGGTTAACGACTCTTCCCCAATCAAGCTGATCGGCGGAGAACACGGGACCCTCCTTGCAGGTACACAGATAATTGGGGCGCTGGTCGCTGTGGCCGGTTCCCTTGACCACACAGCCGAGACAGGCGCCAACCCCGCAGGCCATGTGTGACTCCAGCGAGACCTGCAGCGGCACGTTGCACTCGCCGCAGATCGCCTCGACCGCCGCCAGCATCGGCATCGGCCCACAGGCATAGACCTCGGCGCACGGGTACTTGGCCAGTTTGCGCTCGAGCACCCTGGTCACGAAGCCTTCCTCGCCGAGGCTGCCGTCATCAGTAGAGACATAAGTCTCCACGCCGAGGCGCTCGAATTCAGTGACGGCGAGGATATCGTCGCGGGTGCGTCCACCCATCAGCAACCGGACACGATGACCCCGGCGGATCAACTCCTCGGCCAGCAGAAAGAGCGGGACCAGACCAATGCCGCCGCCAACCAGCAGCTTCGCGCAGTCCGTGTCATTGATTGCAAAACCGCGCCCGAGGGGGCCCAGCAGCTCCACCCGGTCGCCAGCGTGCAGTTCGCTCATGATCTTCGTTCCCTGGCCGACGATCTTGTAAAGGATCTCCATGTATTCGCGCGGCGGCAGGCCCGCACATTCCGGCGGCAGGCAGCCGGTGCGGAAGATGCCGAACGGCCGCCGCAGCATGGTCGGCAGAGCCTGTTCGGGTCGCAGCATGACAAACTGGCCGGGAGCCGCCGCGGCAGCAAAACCGGGGGCAAGAATGCGCATCCGCCAGTATCCTGGGGAGATTTCGAGATTGTTCAGGATAATAGTCTCGTAGTTCTTCATCGACACCTCGTGATTTTTCATGAGGGGTGAGACGTCAACTCCTCACTCCTCACTCCTCTCAGGTTTATAGCACATGACGAGGGCTTCCTCGCCATCAGCATAGTAATTGGGGCGACGACCGACGGCCGTGAAGCCGAACCGTTCATACAGGGCGATGGCCGGCGCATTACTCACCCGCACCTCCAGCCACGCTGCTTCGAACCCGGGGTCACGGCAGCGACCAAACACATATGTCAGCAACCGTGCCGCGACCCCCTGCCGGCGGAACTCCGGAGATGTGGCCACGTTCTGGATCTGCAACTCATCAGCAATCAGCCACGTGCAGATGAAACCGGCCAGCTGCCCGTCTCGCCAGCAGAGATCAGTGCGTGAATAAGTCTTGCCGAGTTCCTCCGCAAAGTGCTCCAAGCTCCACGGGGACGACTGGGCGGCACATTCCAGCAGATGGACCTGCGGGAGATCGTCCACCGTCATCGGCCGAATGACTTCGACAGCCGACAGCCCGTCGATCGTTGTATTTCTATCGTGATCGGTCGCGGTCATGGCAGGTGAAATCATCGCATAGAACCAGGAAGTCTCAACAGTTTCGCGGTACTTCATGATAGGCCACGCACTTCGAGCTGTAAAGGCGAAAGATGCCGCGTTGGCAACAACTTTCGTGAGCGTTGACAAGGTCGCAACGGGTGATTTATTTAAGGGGTTCACAATCACGAGGAGATCCCCTTTGACAGACAAACAAAGCATGACCTACAAGGCCGCCGGGGTCGATATCGAGGCCGGCAATCGTTTCGTCAACCTGATCAAGCCTTTGGTGAAAGCCACCAGTCGCCCCGAGGTGTTGACAGACATCGGCGGCTTCGGCGGGCTGTTTTCGCTGAACACCCGCAAGTATCCCGATCCGGTCCTGGTTGCCTCCACCGACGGTGTTGGCACCAAACTCAAGCTGGCCTTCCAGCTCGACCGTCACGACACGGTCGGCATCGACCTGGTCGCCATGTGTGTCAACGACATTATCGTCCAGGGGGCTGAACCGCTCTTCTTTCTCGACTATTTCGCGACGGGCGCCCTCTCCCCGGAAAAAGCCGCCGAAGTAGTCAAGGGAATTGCCGAGGGTTGCAAACGTGCCGGCTGCGCTCTGATCGGTGGAGAAACCGCGGAACTTCCGGGTTTCTATGCTCCCGGCGAATATGACCTGGCCGGCTTCACCGTCGGGGTGGTCGATCGCAACTCGATTATCGACGGTTCCACCATGCAGGTTGGCGAGGCGCTGATCGGTATCGCCTCCAGTGGCTTGCATTCCAACGGCTACTCTCTGGCCCGCAAGATCGTGACGGAACGGCTCGGCAACAATCTCGACGCCATTCTTCCCGAACTCGACGCACCGCTTGGCGAAGTCCTGCTGCGCCCGACCCGAATCTATGTCAAATCTGTTCTCAACCTGCTGCGTGATTTTCAAATTCAGGGGATGGCGCATATCACCGGCGGTGGTCTGCTTGAGAATGTGCCACGCATGCTTCCCCGTCATGGCCGGGCTCTGATCCGCACCGCCAGTTGGCCGAAGCCGGCTATCTTCGAAGTCCTGCGCGAAGCCGGAAAACTCGAAGCCGACGAACTGTACCGCACGTTCAACTACGGCATCGGTCTGGTCATGGCCGTACCGCGACAAAATGCCGATGAAATCATCGACCGCCTGCGCGGCATGCAGGAAGAAGCCTGGCTGATTGGCGAAATCGTCTCGCGCGAACATGGCGAAGCGCCGATCGAACTGGTCTGAGCGGAGACGACCTCATGACTCAGCGCTTGCGCCTCGGCATTTTGGCCTCGGGCGGAGGGAGCAACCTGCAGGTGATCATCGACCACTGCCAGGAGCACGGCTTCCCTGCTGAAATCGCGGTGGTTATTGCCAACAACCCTGATGCCGGGGCCCTGGAAAGGGCCCATCGGGCCGGCATTCCGGCACGCTGCATCAACCATCGCGACTTCGCCGGGCGGGAAGCTTTCGATACCGCCCTGGTCACGGCCCTGCAGGAGGCGGGCGTTCAACTGGTGGTGCTGGCCGGCTTCATGCGCATCATCACCAAAGTGATGCTTGAGGCATTTCCACAGCGAATCATCAATATCCACCCGGCCCTACTCCCCGCTTTCCCCGGGCTGCATGTCCAACAGCAGGCGATTGATTACGGCGCCCGCTTTTCCGGTTGTACCGTGCACTTTGTCGATGGCGGCGTCGATACCGGGCCGATCATCATCCAGGCCGTGGTCCCGGTGCTCCCCGAGGATACCGCCGACACTCTCGCCGCCCGCATTCTGGAGCAGGAGCACAAAATTTACCCTCGCGCCATCCAGTTGATCGCTCAGGGGCGGGTACTGGTCGAGGGGCGCACGGTGACCATTGATCCGCCGGCCGCCCCGCAAGCCACAGCACTTGTCAATCCTTCCCTGAAAAACTGAGTCATGCCTGAGACAATCCTCGTCAGCGCTTGTCTCCTCGGTCTGCCGACCCGCTATGATGGTTCCGCGAAAAGAAATCAGGCTGTTCTTGACTGGCTGGCCCGCGAAAAGCTGATACCGGTCCCGGTCTGCCCGGAACAATTGGCCGGGCTGCCGACCCCACGTGAACAAACCCGTTTTAGCCGTGGTGACGGTCGTGCAGTTGCCACAGGCAACGGCGAGGTGGCCACCTTCTCCGGGCAGTCAATGAACGAGTGTTTTTTAAGAGGGGCTCATATAACTTTGCGTATTGCCCGGATCACCGGCTGCCAGCGGGCCTTGCTTAAGGAACGCAGCCCTTCCTGCGGTGTTCACCAGATTCATTGCAACGACGCCATGGTTGCGGGGGTTGGGGTCGCCACTGCGTTGCTGATTGACGCGGGGGTCTCCGTGCAGAGCGAAGAAGACCTCCCTGTGACCGGCGGATGACCCCCTCGCACTTCGACATCGCGATTGTCGGCGACAGCCTGGCCGCCCGCATGGCCGCCGCGCTGCTGGCCAAGCACGGCAAGCGACTGCTCCTGCTCTCTACCGCCATGCACCGGGATTCCTGGGTGCATTCTTCACTTTTTACCGAGAGATTGCTCCGGGCGCTCGGTGCCCGTGACGCCCACACCTCTTTCCAGCCTTTCCAGGTGTTGTCGAGTCGGGCCAGGGTGACTATTCACCCGGATTTTCCGCTGACCGTCGAACTACTCCGTGAATTCGGCAGTGCGGCGTCCCAGGTCGAGGCTTTGCTTGACGGGTTCGAGCGCGACGGAACCTTCCTTGAAGAGCTTCTCTGGAAGCACGGGGGGCTGCCCTCGGGTGGAATGCGTGAGACGGTCGCCTGGCGATGGCTGTGTCTGCGTCATAAGCTGCCGTTGGCCCAACTGACCCGCCCTTTGACCGAACGCCTTCATGGTTTCCCCGATGCGGCCGCCGAATGGCTGTGCGACCTGTTCCAGGGTTTGTCTCTGCAACCCCTCGCCACCCTTACGGTTGCCGACGGCGCCTTTCTTTGGGCTCACGCATGCCGCCCGGGAGGGGTTGCCGGGGAGGAATTGGACGAACTCCTTAACAAACGCTTCGAGCAGTTTCACGGCACGGAAATTCAGATTGATGCCTTGGACAAGCTTGAACACAGTCAAAAAGGGTGGATCGGCAGCCTGCCGGGGGGCAGACGTTTTCAGGCAGGGCAGCTTGTCCTCGGCGAGCTTGGACAGCCTCTCCCCGGTCACGGTCCGCTGCCATCCCACCGAGCGTTGCCACCGGCCGGACACTTTGCGACCAGCAAAATTGACGGTCAGCTTTCTGCTCTGTTGGAGAGACGGGTCATTGTCGGAGGCCCCCTGCCCGTGCGCATGGCAATCGTTTCAACGTCAAAGGGTCTGATCGGAGAAGTCGGCAGCAGTGCCGTGGCTGATGAAAGCGGCGTGCGTCGCCAGCTTGAGCCCATCCTCCCCTTTGCGTCATACTCTCTCGACTCTCGAATGAATAACCAGGGACCGCTCGAAACGGAAAACAGAACAGACAGGGTTTCATTGGTTTTCAATTGCCCCCTGCAACTTGGCAATCACCTCTGGTGTGCCGATGAAACGCGCCTCCTGCCGCAACTTGGCAGTGGTGGAGCCGCCCTGTTGGCCTGGACACTGGCGCGAGAGATTGATCCGACGATCATCCCCCACGTCGGTTGACCAAGGATTCCACCCAATTTTTGCTTGCATTGCCCGGGTACGTATGCTAAAAGGCCCTGTTCAATTGAAACGGAGGATGCTGATCATGGCGAATGTTTGTGATGTCTGTGGCAAAAAGTCGATGACCGGCTGCAATGTCAGCCATGCCCATAACAAAACCAAGAAAGTCTTCAAACCGAACCTGCAGAAGGTTCGTGCGGTCGACAATGGCAGCGTCCGCAACTTGAAGGTCTGCACCCGCTGCATTCGTTCAGGCGCAGTCAAAAAGGCCGTCTGATTAAATTCGCTTTAGTGCATAAAAAAGGCGACCTTACGGTCGCCTTTTTTGCGTTTGCATGGTAGGGGTGCATCGCATGCGCCCAGGGCGTACGGCCGTACGCCCCTACAACGAAGGCCTCACCGCTATCCCCTCGATCTCGATCATCGACCCCTTGGGCAAAGCCGCGACCTGAACTGTGGCTCGAGCCGGTGGCGTCTCTCCAAAAGATTCTCCGTAGATGCCGTTGACCGTGGCAAAGTCGCCTAGATCGACCAAATAGATGGTCGTCTTGACCAGGCTGTCAATACCAAGGTTAGCGGCCTCGAGCACTGCCTTCAAGTTGGCCATGACCTGCCGGGTCTGCGCCTCGATGCCGCCGGCTACAATTTCTCCCGTTGCCGGATCGAGCGGAATCTGCCCGGAAAGGAACAGCAGATTGCCCGCCTGGATCGCCTGGGAATAAGGGCCGATGGCAGCCGGCGCCAATGCAGTTTCAATCTTATTCTTGGACATGCTTGACTCCTGTTGAAAGCTGGAACTGGGAATTGAAACCGGTGGCTGGTTCACCAGAAGCCAGCCACTAGTCTCCAGCCCCATGCCCCTGTCTGATCCGTTCGACCCGCTGCACCCCCTTGACCTTGCGGATTGCATCGATCACCCGGTTGAGATGGGCTACGTCGTTGACATTGATCTCGAAATTATTGACCGCCCGACCGTCGCCGGATGAATAAGCACTGGCCCGAGCGATATTGGCCTCACACTTGGTGATGGCGCCGGTCATCCCGGCGAGAATCCCCTTAATGTCGGTACAATAAACCCGGATTTTGACCGCGTGGGTCGCCTTCTGACCGAGATCCCAGGCGACATCAATCCGACGACCCGGATCGGTTTCCAGAACCTTCGGGCAATCGGTCGCATGGACGGTCACCCCCCGTCCGCGGGAAATAAAGCCAACCACCGCATCCCCCGGCAGAGGATTGCAGCATTTTGCGAAGCGCACCAGGATGTCGTCGAGTCCCTGGACCCGAATCCCGCCGCTCGGTTTCTTGCGGATCTTGTCCAGGACCTGCCCAAGTCGGCTGGGTTTCACCGGCTCGGTCTTGACCCGATCCGGCAGCAGCCGGGCGATGACCTGCCCGGTTGTCACCTTGCCGTAACCAACCGCAGCGAGCAGGTCGTCGGTATTTTTAAAGCTCAACTCCGTCAACACCCGGCCCATGCTTTCCATGGCCATGGCACGATGAAACGCCACCCCGTACCTGCGCAATTCCTTTTCCAGGAGTTCGCGACCGAGTTCGACGCTCTTTTGATGTTCCTGTTCCTTGACCCAGTGGCGAATCCGGTTGCGCGCCTTGGAGGTCTTGACGAACTTGAGCCAGTCTTTGCTCGGCGTCTGGTTGGGCGAGGTAACGATCTCGATGATGTCGCCGTTTTTCAGTGGGGTCTTGAGCGGGACCAGCTTGCCGTTGATCCTGGCGCCGGTGCATTTGTGCCCGAGATCCGAATGGACGCTGAAGGCAAAATCGACCGGGGTACTGTCGCGCGGCAGTTCCTTGACATCGCCGTCCGGGGTAAACACATAGACTTCTTCAGGAAACAGGTCAATCTTGACCGCCGACATGAATTCCCGTGAATCCTTCAGCTCTTTTTGCCACTCCATCAGCTGCCGAAGCCAGCCGAAGCGACTTTCGTCGCCGCGGTTGCCGGCCCGCCCTTCCTTATATATCCAATGGGCGGCAATTCCCTCCTCGGCTATCCGGTGCATCTCTTCCGTGCGGATCTGGACTTCCATCCGCTGCCCCCCCGGCCCCATCACCGTGGTGTGCAGCGATTGGTACATGTTCGCCTTCGGCATGGCGATGTAGTCTTTGAAACGCCCCGGGATCGGCCGCCAGGTCGAATGGATGATGCCAAGCATCGCGTAACAGTCACGTACCGATGGCACGACGATGCGAAAGGCGATCAGGTCGTGCACCTGGCCGAACTCGATCCCCTGGCGCTCCATCTTGTTGTGGACCGACCAGAGGTGTTTGAGCCGCCCCTGAACCTCCCCTTCGATCCCGTGCTTGGCCAGAGTCTCTTCCAGCTTGCGCTGGACCTCTTCGATATAGGTCTCCCGCTCCGCGGCATGGCGGGCAACCTCTTCTTCAATTTCCCTGAAGGTATCGGGTTCCAAAGCGGCAAAAGACAAGTCTTCAAGTTCGCTCTTGAGCCAACTGATGCCGAGCCGGTTGGCCAAAGGCGCATAGATGTCCAGGGTTTCCTGGGCAATCGCGCGCTGCCGGTCCGCCGGATGGTAATGAAGGGTGCGCATGTTGTGCAGACGGTCGGCGAGTTTGACCAGGATCACGCGGATGTCCCTGGCCATGGCCAACAGCATCTTGCGAAAGCTTTCCGCCTGGCGCTGTTCGCTGGTGCGGAAGGAGATCCTGCTCAGCTTGCTGACGCCGTCGACCATTTCGGCGACATCATCGCCAAATTCAGCGCGCAGTTCCTCGATGGTCGTCGGCGTATCTTCCAGCGTGTCATGCAAAAGACCGGTGGCGATGGTATCGGCATCGAGATGCAGGCGGGTCAGGATCCGGGCAACTTCAATCGGGTGGGAAACGTAAGGCTCACCGGAAAGACGCGCCTTCCCCTCGTGGAGACGAATGGCAAACGCGAAGGCCCGACGGACCTTGTCGAGACCGGCCGCGTCATTCTCGTTGCGGAGACTTTCCAGAATGTCGTCGATCTGGATCATGCTGGTGAATTAACTTTACCTGCGCCTGAACAGACGGATGCCGGCCATGAGGGCCGGCATCGGCGAAAACCCAACCGGCGCCTGTAGCGCGCCGGTCTTCAGGATCGATTCAGCGCGCCAGACGCGGGGGGAGTTCGTATTCGATCTTGCCGGCGGCGATTTCGCGCAGGGCCAGAACCACTTTGCGATTGTTGGCCTTGTTCTCGATCAGCGGCTGGGCTCCCTTGAACAGCTGCTTGGTGCGCTTGGCCGAAACCATCACCAGCAGAAAACGGTTGGGAACCTGCTTCAGGCAATCTTCAACGGTAATACGAGCCATTAGTTACTCCTGTTGAATTGTTGAGTTATCGAACCGAGCCAATGGCGCCACAGGTGCCATTAATAGATTCAACATCAGTCTTACAGGATAGTCGTCTACGACGACGATTTCAAGCCGAATTCTGCGGGGAGATGATCGATGACACGATTCCTGCGAACTTTTTCCGCAATGACTATTGCCTGCACGGTTGCAATGGCCCTTTCCAGGTCGTCATTGACCACGATATAGTCGAAACAGGCCGCGGTGCGAATCTCGCTGACCGCATTGGTCATCCGGCGCTCAATCACCTCCGCACTGTCCGTGTTGCGCCCTGACAGACGCTGCCGCAACTCCGCCATGCCGGGCGGCAGGATGAAGATGAAGACGCCTTCGAGCCCGCTGGCCCGCAGTTGCGCGGCCCCCTGGACGTCGATGTCGAGGAGCACATCCCGCCCTTCTTCAGCGGCCTGCAGCAGCGTCGACTTTGCCGTGCCGTAGCAGTTGCCATGGACTTCGGCCCATTCGGCAAAGGCACCTTGCGCCACCATCCGGTCAAACTGATCGCGCGAAACAAAATGGTAGTCGATACCATCCCTCTCGCCGGCTCGCATCGCCCTGGTGGTGAACGATATCGACTCGCGGAGTCCGGGCTGCCTGGCTAGCAGTTCCCGGAAGATGGAGGTCTTGCCGGCACCGGATGGCGCGGAGAGGACAAAGAGGAGACCGTATTTTTGCATTCGTTATGTCGTTTCAGATTGATGACACGAGATTCAAGCGCCAAGAAAAGCCTATTCTTGAGCCTTAAGTCTCGTGGCTTATCTCTTGAGTCTTATTCAATATTCTGCACCTGCTCACGCACCTTCTCCAACTCCGCCTTCATCGCCACCACGGCTCTGGTCAAATCAGCGTCATTCGACTTGGACCCCATGGTGTTGACCTCACGATTCAACTCCTGCACCAGAAAGTCCATGCGTCGACCAACCGGCTCCGCATCTTCGAACAGCCCCCGGAACTGACCAAGATGACTACGGAAACGTACCAGTTCTTCGCTGATGTCGCAGCGGTCGGCATAGATGGCGACTTCCTGGGCAATCCGCTGCGGCTCCCACTCGTGATTCTGCTGCAATCGCGCCAACCGTTCCAGAAGCTTCGCCTGCCACTCCTGCGGGATCAACGGCGCCCGCTGTTCGACAGCACCAAGCAAACTTTCCAACTGCGCAAGCCGTTCACGCAAATCAATCGCCGTCGCTTCGCCTTCTTTGCGCCGCATGCCAGCCACCTGCCCCAGAGCCCGCTCCAGCGCTTCCAGCAGTCGGTCCTGCAGCATCTCGACGCTGCCCTCCGCCTCGCGCAGTTGGATCACATCCTTCTGGGCAATAATCATCTCCAGCGTAACGCCCCCGGACAAACCGAGTTCGTTGCGCATGGTTGTCAACAGGTCACGGTACGCCAAAGCCAACGGTCGATTCAGAACCGGCACCACCGATGTTTCTTCGGCCTGTCCGAAGTTGACGAAGACGTCGATCTTACCGCGTTTCAGCACCTGCCCGATCTGGCGACGGATCTCGTTCTCGAGCGCCATCAAGGTTCGCGGGAGTTTGACGGTAATGTCGGCATAGCGGTGGTTGACCGTCTTGATCTCAACAACCAGCATCACATTGCCTGCTTGCGCCTCACCTTTGCCGTATCCGGTCATACTGTTGATCATTGTTTGCCTCACTCCTGCACTCTAGTGGAAATCTTGCGATCCTTGAACAGTCATCAAAACCGGTCAGGGGTCTTGCTTTGATTCACGATTCACGGCTTTCCGGCCGGAACTCTGGAACGATTTCCTTGAGAACCGCCACCGTGGCGTCACGATCCATGGCGCGAGCAGCAACGTACAGATGATCCAACTGCTCCCGCAAGGCATTCCGGTCGCAGTGAGCCGCACTGGCAACCATGATGCTGGCATGCGTCGTCGGCACTATCCCTTCTCCGGTGAGCAGCAACTCCTCGAAAAGTTTCTCCCCGGGGCGCAGGCCGGTAAAGACAATATCGACATCCTCATACGGGCGCAACCCGGAAAGCCTGATCAGTTCCTCGGCCAGGCTCAGGATCTTGACCGGTTCCCCCATATCCAGCAACAGGATCTCCCCGCCCTTCCCCATACTCCCGGCCTGCAGCACCAGTTGGGTCGCTTCGGGAATGGTCATGAAGAAACGGGTCACCTCGGGATGGGTCACGGTCACCGGCCCCCCCTTGGCAATCTGCTCCTTGAAGATCGGCACCACGCTGCCGTTACTCCCCAGCACATTACCAAAACGCACGGTCACGAATCGCGTACGGCTTTCCCTGGACAACCCCTGCACATAAAGCTCGGCGGCCCGCTTGCTGGCACCCATGACATTGGTCGGGTTGACCGCCTTGTCGGTGGAGATCATGACAAAGGTTTCCACCGCGTGTTCGTGCGCGGCATCAGCCAGCACCTGAGTACCTCTGACATTGTTGTTGATTGCCTCCGCCGGGTTGTACTCCATCATCGGCACATGCTTGTAGGCGGCAGCATGAAAGATCACTTCGGGCAGATATTGATCAAAAATCGCCTCGACCCGGGTACGATAACGGATGTCGCCAATCACCGGACTCAAGGGAATATCCGGATAATTTTCCACCAGTTCCCGTTCGATATTGAAGAGCGGGGTTTCGGCATTGTCGAACAGAATCAGTTTGCCGGGCTGAAACCGGGCGACCTGACGGCAAATTTCGCTGCCGATGCTTCCGCCTGCACCGGAAACCAAAACCCTTTTCCCCTTCAGGTAGGCACGGATTCTCTCGATTTCGAGCACAATCGTTTCTCGACCGAGAAGGTCCTCCAGCGCGACATCCCGGATATTCTGCAACGATACCCGACCGTCGATAAGGTCACCGACTCCCGGAAGGGTTTTGAACTTGACGCCAGCCGCCTGGCACTTCTCGACAATCCCGCGAATTTGCGGTCCCGTCGCCGAAGGCATGGCAATGATCACCTCGTCGATCTTTCTGACCTGGCAAATCCTGGCAAGGTCTTCCTGCCGGCCGAAAACCTTGACCCCCTGAAAAGCCACCTTCTGCTTTTGCGGATCATCGTCGACGAAGCCAACGGCTTCCAGATTCAGACGCGGGTTCTGGCGAATTTCGCGAACGATCGACTGTCCGGCGTCCCCGGCTCCGACCACCAACACCCTGGTTTTGCTCACTTCCCTGGAAAGCGGCATCGGCAGATAATTTTCACGGAATGCCCGGGTCAGGAAGCGAATTCCGCCCATCATCAAAAAACAGAAGATGCTGTCAAGGACCAAGACCGATCGAGGGATGTTTTCCAACCGGTGGATAAGCACGGCATAGCTGACAAAACCAAGGGAAGCGAACAGGTTGGCCTTGAAGATTGCGATCAGGTCGGCCATCGACACATAGCGCCACCAACCCTTGAACAGTCCCATCCGCCAGAAAATAGCCAGCTTGATCGCCAACAGCGGGAGTAGCAGCACAATGAGCGTTTGCCGGTAGGGCTCAACCAGATTGAATTCAAAACGGACCAGGAAGGCGAGGACGAAAGAACTCGCGATCAAGGCCGCCTGCAAGAGAAAAATAGCGGCAATCCGCCCCCGCTGAATCATACTCTCCATGCCACACTCGTCCTCAATGCTTCACGCCTTCACTTCGTAACACTTTGTAAAACGTCATAACCAGAATTCTCAGATCGAGCATAAACGAGCAGTGCTGCAAATAGTAGACATCGAACTCCACCTTGACCGGGATCGGCAGCTCATCCCGACCGTTGATCTGAGCCCAACCGGTCAGCCCCGGTGTCAGGTGGTGCGCTCCCCGTTCGGTACGCAACGCAATCAAGTCATGCTGGTTATATAGTGCTGGTCGGGGGCCGACGAAACTCATATCTCCCTTCAGGATGCTCCACAGCTGCGGCAACTCATCGAGGCTGGTTTTGCGCAGAAATGCACCGATCGGCGTCAGATATCGGGATGGGTCAGTAAGCAGGTGAGTGGCCACTGTCGGGGTATCGATGCGCATTGTACGAAACTTTGGCATCTTGAATATCCGGTTGTCCCGACCGACTCGATCGGACCAGTAAAGGGCCGGGCCGGGCGAGGTCAGGCGCACGGCCAATGCCACAAGCAGCATCGGCAGTGCCAACACCAGAAGGACCAGAAATCCATGAGACATGTCAAATAATCGTTTCATTGGGATAAAAACCACTTCGCTGTCACGGCCAAACCTTGCTCCATGGAAAACGGAGGTACCCAGTCCAGTTCACGCCGTATTTTTGAGCTGTCCACCGTCAACGAGCCGGTCAAGCGGTTGACCAGGTCTGACTTGCCGGAAAGTTGCCCACCGAGACGCATAAGCGGCAGCGGGAAAGGAACCAGCCTTGCCGGTACAGCAAGGGCCGAAGCCGTTCGACGGATCAACCCCGGCGTGGATACATCCTCGCCGTCGCTCACGAGATATGTCTGTCCGACGGCACCCGGGTGAGCAGCGCAGATTGCCAAAACATCCACCAGATTGCCGACGTAGATCAGGCTGCGCAGGTTGCAGACAGATGCCAGCGGGAGTGGAAGCCCGCGTTTGACAGCCTTCATCATATTGAGAAAGTTGCCCTTGACGCCGGGGCCGTACACCAGCGTCGGCCTGACAACGATCACCTGCAGGCCGGTTTCCGCCTCGATCCGGCGCAAGGCCAGTTCGGCTTCCCATTTACTGATTCCATAGGGGTCCACCGGCTGCGCTGGAGCGTCTTCCGTGTAAGGGATTTCGGATTCCTCACCATTGACCTTAATGGAACTGATGAATACCAGGCGCCCGACCCCGGCCTTCACGGCTTCATCGGCCAATCGCCTCGTGCCTTCCGTATTGACCAACCGGAATTCCTGCAGGGGATTCGCTGAAGGATCATCCATGATGTGTACCCTGGCGGCCAGATGAATGACCGTATCGACGCCGGCAAGCGCATGACTCCAGGAGGTCTCCGTTCCAAGCGGCTCGACAATCACCGGCTCGACACCGTCGATCAAAGATTCAGGCTGTTCTGAAGCAAGGAGAGTGCCGCGGACCGTCCAGCCTTCCGCAAGCAGACGCGTGCAGAGAAGTTGCCCCACAAAGCCTGTGGCACCGGTGACAAGAACGTTCATGGAGCAACCCTTACGGTCAATGCTTGCTCCAGACGGTCCTGTTTACATAGTCGGTATAGCTGAGAATAATCCGCAGGACCTTCTTCGAGACATTGTCGCTGTCGTAGTCGGAAACCAGCTTGAACTGCCGTGGCTGCACATTGGCGTGCGCGATAACAACCTCGATCGCATCAAGAACTTGCTGCGATTCGAGCCCGCACATAATGAGCGTCCCTTCGTCCATCCCTTCGGGCCGCTCATGGGCCTGCCGGATTGTCACCGCAGGGGAATTCAGAATAGAAGCTTCTTCGGTAATGGTACCGCTATCGGAAATCACGCAGCGTGCTTGCATTTGTAACTTTACGTAATCGAAAAAGCCGAGCGGCTTAAGGAAACGGATACGCTCATCAAGATCGCTCGCCCCCCGCGCCTCCAGGCGCTTTCGCGTGCGTGGATGCGTCGATACGATCAGCGGCAACCTGTAGCGCCCGCCGACAGTCTGCAGCGTCTGCAGCAGAGTTGAAAAATTTTCCTCGCTGTCGACGTTTTCCTCTCGATGGGCGCTGACCACAAAGTAGCCGCCCACTTTAAGATCCAGTTCTGCCAGTATTGTAGACTGTTCGATCTGCGACCGGTAGTAGTCAAGTACTTCTTTCATCGGCGAGCCGGTCTTGATGACCGTCTCGGGGCGGAGCCCTTCTGCAAGCAAGTAGCGACGCGCATGTTCGGTATAGGTCAGGTTGATGTCGCTTACATGATCGACAATCTTGCGGTTGATCTCCTCGGGGACCCGCAAATCAAAGCAGCGGTTGCCCGCCTCCATGTGGAAGATCGGTATCTTCCGGCGCTTCGCCGAGATGGCGGCCAGACAGCTGTTGGTATCGCCCAGCAGGAGCAGGGCATCCGGTCGCTCCCGTTCCATCACCGCATCGGCACGAGCGATGACATTGCCGATCGTCGCGGCGGCCGTCTCCCCGGCCGCATCGAGAAAGTGGTCCGGCTTCCGGATCTCGAGCTGCCGAAAAAAAACCTCATTCAGCTCGTAATCATAATTCTGTCCCGTATGCACCAGAACATGCGCAACGTGCCGATCCAGCTCGCAAATGACGCGGCTGAGCTTGATGATTTCGGGGCGCGTGCCTACGATGGTCATGACCTTCATGGTTGCCGCTCCCCGGCCAATTCCTCGATCATCGCTTCCCAGGACGGCGGCGCATAATCGAACACCTGGCGAAACCTGCGGGAATCGAGACTCCGGTCACACTTGAATTCGGCATCCGGCACGATATCGATCTCCTTGCCAAATTTGTCACGAAACAGCAGCAGCAATTCATATTTGTTGATCGGCTCGCTGGAGACCTGGTAGACGCCGTGCGCATCCGGATGCTTCACCAGGAGCATTTCGATGATGCGGCTCATTTCCGGGGTGGTAAATCCGCTATAAATGGCGTTGGTGAAGCCCTTCACCGGCCCGCTCTGGGCGAGAAACCATTCCAGCAGGCTCTTTTTCCGCGCGAGCTCGCGGCCGATGATCGAGGTGCGCAGGGTGAGGCAGCGGTTATCATGGACTTCACCGAGGAACTTGCTCTTTCCGTACAGATCCTCTGCATCGGATGGATCGTCGTCCCGGTAGTGACCCGTTTTCCCTGAAAACACGCAATCGGTGCTGAGATGAACCAGGCGGGCGCCGGCGGCCCTGCAGAGCACGGCCAGCCGGTGAGGCAGCAGCGCATTGATCTCCAGGCTGGGGATGCTTTCCCTGGCGGTCGGTCGCTGCTTGACGATCCCGACGGCATTGATGACGGCCGCGGGCTGAAAATCGGCAACCACCTCGGTGAGTCGCTCCAGGGAACGGACATCGACCCCGGCATAGGCGTTGGCCGGAGTGAAAAGCCCATGCTCCCGGTAGGCCTCAAGATCCTGGCGGAGCGTGACTCTGACTTCGTGGCGGGGAAGCAGTGACGTCAGCAGCTGGTGGCCCAGCATGCCGTCGCCTCCAAGAATGAGGATTTTCATCGTAACCGTTTTTCCCTGACGAGTGAGTTCATCCATCCCTCAAGACGATCCAGCAGCATCGTCCGGTCAAATTCCTTTTCGTAATATTGACGGCCACGCTCTCCCATCGAGGCACGTTCGTCGTCCGGCATGTTGTACAGCGAGATGACCGCATCTGCAAGCTCGCGAGGAGATTCTGCAGGACAGGCAAGACCGGCCCTCGCCTCCTGCACGATTTTGGCAGCTTCGCCATCCAGCGCCGCTATGATCGGGCGGGCGCACGCGAGATACGACTGGATCTTTGAGGGTATCGTCAACGCGAAGATCGGATCCCGCTTCAGGGTGACGATAAGCACATCAGCTCCGGCAAAGAAACGTGGCATCTGTTCCGCAGGATGCCTGCCCAACAGGAATATGCTGTTTGCCAGGTCGCGACGGACGATCTCGTTTTGCAGCCACTCCCGCTGGCGGCCGTCTCCAATCACAACCCACTTGATATCAGTGATATCTTTTGTAAGTTCTGCCGCGTCCAGTATGGTTGGGAAATCCTGGGCAACACCGATGTTCCCGGCAAACATAACGACAAAACCCGGCGGCAGCATCTTCGTTTCCGGCGAATCGGCCGCAGATGCAAAAGGTTGATAGAATTCTTCGGCACAGTTTGGCAGATACTCGATTATGGCATCACTATCACAATGCTTACGCACGGAATTCATAAAAGCACGTGATTGCACCAGAATCATGTCACAACGCTTATAAATGAATTTCACCAGCTTTTCGACAAAATCCAAGACACTCCTGGATTTTACTGCTTCAACAGCAACAAGCGTTTCCGGCCACAGGTCCTGAACCCAAAATAAAACGGGTGCCTTGTGTCTGGCTTTACATAGTAGAGCCGGGATACCCACCGTAATCGGCGATGGTTCGAAAACAATGATGGCATCAGGCTTCATATGCTTTAATAAGAGCGCGGCAATGCTTGCGGAAATGCAGAATGATAAATAATTCAAAAAAAGCCGGATTGAACCGCCACTTTTTCTTGGCATGAGTGGCACGCGGCGGATATGAATTCCTTCGTAGAGTTCCTCCCGCCGGTTGAATAAACCGTACCCTTCGTAAAAAGTTCCATGGGGGTAATTCGGTATGCCAGTGAGAATCTCAACTGAATGCCCACGCGCTTTAAGCCCAAGCGCCAAATCATTTATACGAAAGGTTTCTGGCCAGAAATATTGCGTAACGATCAAAATATTCATGGAGCTCAAACCCGGTTGGCAAGCTCGCTTTGGATATAATCGAGTTGCAGCAGGAGGTCCTTTATTTCCTCAACATTCAAACGTCGCGTATTATGAGAGTTGTAATCTTCTACCTCGGAAATCTTTTGTTCGCCTTCAGTAAAGTATTTATTGTAATTCAAATCACGGTCATCAGGAACAATCCGATAATAGCCCTCCAAATTCTGTGCCTTGACACGTTCTTCGCGGGTCAACAGGGTTTCATAAAGTTTTTCACCGTGACGGGTTCCGATGATCTTGATCGGGTTGCTGGCTTCGAACAACGCCCTGATGGCGACCGCCAGATCCATAATAGTCGAAGCCGGCGCTTTCTGCACAAAAATGTCTCCCGGACGGGCATGATTGAAAGCGTATATCACCAGATCGACAGCATCCTCCAGCGACATGAGGTAACGCGTCATATTGGGATCGGTTATGGTCAGTGGCTTGCCTTCCCGAATCTGCTTGACGAACAAAGGGATGACCGACCCTCGCGAGGCCATGACATTGCCGTATCGGGTCCCGCACAGAGTTGTCTGCCGGGTATCCGTTGTCCTTGCCTTGGCAACCATTAATTTTTCCATCATTGCCTTGGATATTCCCATGGCATTGATCGGGTACACTGCCTTGTCGGTACTGAGGCAGATCACTTTTTTTACCTTGTTCGCAATTGCAGCATTCAGCATATTCTCGGTACCGAGGATATTGGTACGCACGGCCTCCATCGGATAAAATTCGCATGACGGCACCTGCTTCAGCGCGGCGGCATGAAACACGTGATCCACCCCGTGCATGGCTGAATACAGGCTGTCGTAATCACGAACATCGCCGATGTAAAACTTGACTTTTTCATGATTTAATTCAATTCGCATGTCTTCCTGTTTCTTCTCATCACGACTGAAGACCCGAATCTCCTTAATATTGGTATGCAGGAACCTTTGAAGAACGGCATTACCGAAAGATCCCGTGCCACCTGTGATCAACAGAGTCTGACCTTTAAACATTGAAATCTCCCATAATTCGCAAATTTAATCTGAGCTGGGAACTAGCGTCGGTGCCGAAGCAGCTCACTGAGAAATTCTTCGGCGCTTTTCATCCCCACAGGTTGATCCGAAACATTCATGAACCGCATGGCCGCACGGGCGATCGATACCGGTGAACGAGGATCAAACGTCTCGGCCGGCACACAAACATCACGTACATAATCCAGTTCGGAGGCGATAATCGGCAAACCGAACCGGGAGGCTTCGAGCAGCGGAATGCCAAAGGATTCCGTCATCGAGGGAAAGACAAGGGCACGAGTGCGTCGATAAAGTGCGAAGATCTGATTGCGGTCGACTTCTCCGGCGTTGCCTATATGCAGACCATGCAAACGGGCTGTTCGCTCGATTTCATTCCAAAGGTGCTGATCCCTGGAGCCCAGCGTTAAAATCAGCGAAGGCCGCACTTCCTGCCTGGCCAGCAGAATCCATGCATCAACCAAAGCCCGATGATTTTTATGCGGCACCCCGTCAGCCACAAAAATAAAATCATACTCCTTGGCAGGCGCAGGGATATCAGCGGCGCCTTCGCCGGGGTCGATGGCATTCAGGAACGGGAAAACCTCAACCGGCGCTGTTTCGCCCAGACATTTTTGTACGGCGAGGCGCATGGATGGCGTCTGCACCATGAACTGATCCGCATTCCCGGCAAACAGCCGGAAGAGGACCCTCTTCACCTTGGACAGCAGGGTAACCTTTCCGGAAAAGACTGGATCCTCTCCAAGATTCAGGCGATTCTGGATGAACACCACAACGCGGGCAGAACTGCGCAGAAACGGCGGCAGGCCGTGGAAGCACAACAGAACATCACCAGGAGACGCCAGGGACCTCACTCGAAATTCCGCCTTGAGCCGCCCCGACAGCGTCGGAGCGCACCAGAAAATCAATGTACCGGCCGGAATCTGGACCTGGTCTCGGCTACGGGAATCCAAAAATATGACTTGTGGTGCGGAAACCGGCGCTGCAAGCAATTCCTTCAGCAGAACCAGACCGCCGCCCGTATGGACACCGGGAGCATAAAGGATCAGGCGACTCATAGTCTTACATTGCATTCAGGGGCGAAGATTCGATTGCCCGTGCGAACGAAACACCGCGGCGGCTCAGTTCTTCCGCAAGCGCTGCTTGTGCTTCGTGGATATTTCCCAAGTTATCAACAAAATCCCGCCCGCCCGCGGCAGTCGGCCGGGACGCCCTGCGCAGAAACCTGACGGAAGAAATCGTCCCGTGATGCACCAGTGCGGCAAGCAGCCTTTGCCCAACGGCAAGGCCAGATACCCCCCTCTCCTTTTGCAGCGCCCTGACAGCTGCAACGATATCCGCACGGTAATCAAAATGCCTTAATAGACAGGCTGCATAGATTTCAAAAAAATTGTAATTGTTCAGCAGCGATGGCTCCAAAGCTTGCAAGGTCTCATAGACAGATTGCGCCCATACTGTTTCCACGCTGGTGAATCCGGGGATAGCCGCGGGCCATTTCAGGTTTTTAAATCTCTTGGTATGTGAATCTTCCGCAAGGGTTCCCTTGTGCTTTTTAAGGGCGCTGCGGCCGGTATTGCTTTTACCGGAAGCTCCGGGCAGCGTCAGGGGGTAATCGATCTCCACGTAGCTATCGCTAACCAGCGCAAGAGCGACAGCACCGGAGACATCGGGGCTGGAACCGTGGAAGTAGGCCCCGGACCTGTCCCTGATGCTGTCCAACAGGTCTTTGCGCGCGATTCCGTGATAGATCTTCGGCAAGCCTTCCGTTCCCAAGGCTCCGCGATTTAATGCAGCAGCAAGGTTCTTGCGCGAATCCTGCAATGAAATATTGCCGAAGTCCCTTTTCAAGTAAAGGCGCCCAGCATGGGAAGCCCCGAGGTATTTAGACCGGAAATCCGGCCAGGCGTAGTTGGCAACCACCAGCGGAGAAACAATCTTGACCCCGTTGGCATCAGCCCATTCGGCCGCTTCAAGCGTTTCGCGGGTAATCGTATCGTCATCGCCGATGAGACAAACGTATTTCCCTGTCGCCAAAGACATGGCGGCATTGTGATTGTCGGTCATCGACAGAGGGTCAGTGATGTGTACGTAGAGGAAACGCTTGTCCTCAATACTTGAGGCGTAGGAATGCAGGTCATCATTATTGCTGGTATCTGTCACGACAAGCTGTAATTTATCAGAACTGATTGACAAAATACTTTGGATAGAAGCGGTTGCGTAATCACACCGGTTGTGCGTTGGAATGACGATAGACAACAGAGGCTTATTCATATGTATTCCACGAACTTAAGATTTTCTACATTCAATATACAAAGACAATTCTGGACATGTATTATCAAACAAATTGTTATTGCGCAAAACCGGACAAAATGACTGCCCGTATTTTGAATTATAGATATCACTAAAACCAGCTTCCTCTAGCATTAGCCTGATTTTTTTTGAATTGAACCAATTTATGTGATCGCCTGGATAGTTTTTTTGGTTATCGATTGGTATCTTTTCGATAAAGTAGTCTAGAGCCTCTTCCTTGGATAGATGCTGAAATACAGTTCTCACCTCTTGATCATCATATTTTCTAATTGATTTGTCAGGATGTTTTTGGGTCAATGCTGTAGCAAAGTGATCGAGAAATTTTTGTTCGATAGTCGTGTTATATTCTCCATAAGCATTCGGCCACTTCCAAAAAGATTCGTCGCCCCTGCGATAGGCTTCGTATTCGAGATCAATGTCAGGGCAGGTGATTCGGAAATAACCTCCAGGCTCAAGACATCTGTAGACTTCCCTGAAAAGGTAGAGAACATCTTCATTACGTATATGCTCAATGACATGAGAAGTATAAGCCACTCTAATTGTTGAATCTTCAAATGGCATCTCTTGATGAGAAGTCAAATCATATTGGACATGCAGGTTCCCTTTTTGACTTTTCGCATAATATTCGTTTGGCGTATCGAGATTATGCCAGCATGGATGATAGAAGCTTCCAGCGCCAATATTTATATACCTGGGACGTTCTGGTCTCTTTATCTCCTGATAAAGATTCAGATCAGAAAAACTCCCTTTTGTGCGTATTATTTCGACACCGAAGGGGGCGCAGATCGAATTCACGATGAACTTTATCTTTTGCTTCCACGTACTCACTGAAATTCTCCGTTGGAATTTAGCAGGCTCAATATAGCCATGCC
>JAMPXI010000022.1 GCA_023701265.1 Desulfuromonadales bacterium
ATACCCATGGGCGGTCCGTGGTGGTATCGGGGTTGGTCGACCAGGGGCTGACCATCACCGTCTGGTTGTCGTCGGCGATCTGGCCGGCGGGAACCGCCTGCTTGCTGGAGTTGGGGCCGATAATCGCCAGCACCTGATCCTTTTCGATCAGCTTGAGCGCCGTGGTCACCGCCGACTCGGCCTTGGCCTCGTTGTCCTCGTAAACGAATTCGAGAGGGTACTTCTTGCTGCCGACCTGCAGGCCGCCCTTGGCGTTGATGTCGGCTTTGAGCATCTCCGCGGCGAATTTCGACGATTCGCCGACCTTGGGAATGTCGCCGGTCAGCTCGATGTTGAAGCCGATTTTGATGGTGTCGGCGGCGAGGGCGGGGAGGGCCAGCAACAGGGCGGCGGTGACGATCAAGAGCAGGCGCATGGGCTTCATCGGTTCCTCCTTGGGCGGATAAGGGCGGCGGGAGCGGGCCGGAATGGCCATGCGTCCGCAAACGGGCGTCATTAATCAGTGGTGAGTGCCTAGTACAGCAATGGGATGGGGGTTTGTCAAGCGTGCAGGTGTCGCGCTCTCGCGCCAGATTATGAAAATTGCGAAGTTCCCCTGGTTTTCAAGATCGTCAGCGCAAGAATCTGCGGTGCGGTTATACTCTTTACGGCGAATCGATGAATGCTAACGAAAAGGAGCCACACAATGGGCGATAAAGGCGGGAAAAAGGATAAGGACAAGGGTCAGAAACAGAAGGCAACCCAAAAGGAGCATGCGGAGCAGAAGAAGCAGGACAAACAGCCGAAACGGACTCCGTAGGAATAGTCCCGGGGTTTCGTCCGCGCCTGCGGGCAGAAGAGCCCTCAGGCGCGCAGGCGCGGACGGCGGCTCACCCATGCTCGCCTAAAATCAACTTCTGGCGGGTCGCGTCCCGCCGGACGCCTTACTTTTTGCCGGCTGCCAAAAAGTAAGCAAAAATCAGCTCCTGCGAGTTCCCTGCCAAGAGCGACACCCCCGCGCAGCGCACAGTTCATCCGGTGGGGACGAAAACTCGCTGCGCTCAAACAGTTCGTCCCCGAAGCCTCCGGATGAACTGCACCCGACTCGGCGCTCTTGGCACGGGAGTGAGAACGAGCTGGACAAAGTCTTCGCCACACGTGGCCCAACCGTCCCCGTGCCGCCGCAGCCGGAGCCGGATGGATGAATGACGATCAGTTTTCCATCGCGCACAAAATGCTGAATGGTTGGTGCTCCGCAAAGATGATGCAGCCTGTAGACAGCCGCGGGGCCCCAAGTGGATGGGCCCCGCAAAAAGTGGGAACGGCTGTGCAAATGTCGATTGGGCAGCGGAGATGGACGAAGATAACGACCATGCCCTCCGCGAGGAGCAGGCGTTTCTGCTTACTCTTTTCGCCGGGAAAGAGTAAGTCGCCGTCCGGGGGCGAGACCCCGGGGCTTTAAGCTCAAACGGGTGCAAACCCGGTACCATACGCATTCCGATTATCCTTGAAGAACCCGCCCCCTCACGCTAAATTATGAAAATCGCTTCACATTGATTGCCAGTCGCAAACATTATTATGCAATTTATCCGCCTTTGGCGTACAATTACACGGAGGGGCAATGCGTTTTATCGAAACGCCGACCTTTACCCGGCAGATCGTTGCAATTCTGCCGGACGATGCTTATCGGTTGTTGCAGGCGGAACTGGCCGCCAATCCGCACTCCGGCGAAATCATTCCGGGCGGCGGCGGAATTCGCAAGTACCGTTTTGCCCGTCCAGGCATGGGCAAGCTTGGCGGTGGGCGGCTGATCTATTACTGGTTGAACGAGGCCGGCGTCATCTTCATGCTGCTGGCCTATGCCAAGGGGCGCCAGGACAATCTCGCCAGTGACCAACTGGCCGAGTTGCGTGCGTTAGCCAAGGAGCTGAACGATGAAATCCGACATCTTCGATGAACTAAAACAGAGCATGAAGGAGGCGGTGCAGATTGCCAGGGGCGAGACGGCGCCGTCTCGGTCCTTTAGCGTGGAGCCCCCGGATGTCAGGGCGATCCGTGAGCGAACCGGGCTGTCGCAGGCCGAATTCGCCCGACTGCTGCGGGTCAACGTCAAAACCCTGCAGAACTGGGAACAGCACCGCCGCACGCCGACCGGCGCGGCCGCCGCCCTGCTCACGATTTTCGAACACGAGCCGCAGGCGGCTTTGCGCGCCCTGCATCGGCAGGCAGCGTAAGAGCACTGGCTTTCAAAAGACCTCAGGTTAATTCCTTCGGGGGAAAGATGCCTTAAGAGCGCGCACCAACAGCGACCACCTGCGCCATAGTCTTGATGGCTCAGGTGGTCGTTTTCGTTTTGGGAATAGAGAAAATTCCCAGGATTTTGTGGATTTTGGCTGCGCTACACAGCAGACCCTTCAGTTCTTAGCCCTTCCATACGGAGCCAGTCACCATGAAAAAGCTGCTCTTGTTTTTCGCCATGTCTGTCCCGTTGATCGCGCACGGCGCCTGGATTGATTCAAGCGGCAAGCCTGTTGCGGATACGGAGAGCATGCGCAGTGCCGGGAACTTCGGTGTTCAGATCATGCTTACGCCTGACGACAAGCAATTCCGGCAGACCTGGAACTCAACCATGAGCACGCCAAATCTCAACACCACTGACACCGTGCACCTTGGCGCGTCGGTAACAGCAGTCCTCATTTTTCACGGTTGTTCGCCCAACGCCGCGGGCGTCTGCGATGTTGCTGCAGAGTTCATTCTCGAAAGTCCCGACGGCACCAAAATGCCGGCAGGCGGTGGTCCTGTCTGGTCTGCAGCGCCGTTGCAAGACGGCCTGTTGCAGCTGGGCCAAGCCAGCATGACCGTTGGTTTTGATAAAACCGATCCGGTGGGTGACTACAAGGTGATCGCCAACGTCAAAGACAAGATCTCCGGCCGCGCCCTGAACCTCATTGCCAGGCTGAAAGTCACCAAGTGAACGCTGCCCCGGTCACCGCTACGTCAGCCCTTATGAAACGCACATCAGTCGTCGTTGCCTTCGTGACTCTCCTGTGCCCCGCCGTACTCTGCGCGGCAGAACAGGCGATTACCTTTGAGGGCCGGTATGAATACAGAACGGATGCGGAAAGCCTGGAAATGCTCGGCGAGCAGGTGTGTTTCTTCCCCTCCACGCCATCGTCTGAAAACGTTCCGCGCCCTGCTGGCGATCGCCGGGTGCCGTGGTTCTGCTTCGCGAACTCGAAGCAGGCGGCGCATTTGTTGGGTTTCGCGTTGGATGCCCAAGCGACCGCATGCGGATTCACGGGTCACGCCAGGATCACGGTTACCAACTACACGCGCTATGCGGGCGAAGGGGACGACAACGATGTTGCAACGCTTGACGTTGTCTTGGAAAAATCCAAGCCGGAGCCTTTGTCATGTGCAAAGTAATGGCTGACAAGGCGTTTCAGCCGCCGGCCTTGACCGTTCAGAACGGAGGCGCAGGTGCCCGATAGGCAACGACAGAATCGAGGTCTGACCAGCCGTCCCGCATGAAGAAGCGATATTTATACGTCTTGCTGTTCGGCCTGCCCGCCTTGCTCGTGGCCGTCATCATCGCCACGCTGCTGTTCGGCGCGGCGGCTGGCATCCTCTGGATTTTCGTTTTCGGCGACAATCCCTGGCCAGCGTCTGCCGGCACCATGCTGACGACCGTGCTCGTTTCTGCCTGCATTACGCTGTGGGTTGGCTTGCTGTCCGCTGCGTATCGTTTTGGCATAAAGCAGGAAGAGCAGGCGTCCCTGAACACCAGGCACGTGTGGGCTGCGGTGGGGGGGACGGTGCTGTTGGTACTGCTGGTCGTTGCGCATCAGTGGAGCGTGGGGAATCTTGGTCCAAAGTCCGCTGGCGAGTTGTGCGCCGATTTCTGCCAGGAAAAAGGCTACGCTGGTAGTGGCATGCCACCCAGGGATGCGGGCGCGGCCACCTGCAGCTGTTTCGACGCGCATGGCCGCGAGACCGTGACGGTGCCGATGGGGGAGATCACGGTGAGGCAAGGTAAATGAGACGGTTTATCGAGATCGCCTACGTCATCGTTTCGATCGGGCCCCTGGCGTGCCTCGGCCTGGTCATCGCGCAAACGGAAGGGTCCCTGGTCAGCGGGATTGTCATCGGCTCGGTCATCCCGCTGTTGGCCCTGATCAGTCTGCTCCTGGTGCTGACCGGAGCTGTTCTCATCTTTTTTGCCCGCCGGCGCAAGGATCGTATCTGGCACCTTGTGCTTGCCACGCTGCTGGCCAGTCCCATTGCCGTTCTGGTGGGACTCGCGTGGCTTTTTGGATAGGGGCTGACGTGAAGACCAGGAGCGGCGCCTGGCGGTACCGTCCGATTGCAGTTGACAGCAGGCGCGGCGCCCCGTTAGCATATTTCTGTACGAAGGGGAGTAGCATCCGGGGGTGTTCCCGGCCCGCGCTTCGTCAATACGGCGGCCCAGCCGCCCGGACGCGGGGTTCGACAGACCGTCGCAATTTGCAAGACCTTGATTCTGCGCATGCAACCATGCCGCGGTTCAAGGTCTTTTGCTTTGGCCCGCGACGTCGCCGGAAACCGGAGATTCTGTCATGAACCAAATCTGGATGTGGCTCGGCTTCAACCTCTTCGTGCTGGCCCTGCTGGCTCTCGACCTTGGGGTGCTGCACCGCAAGGAACACGCGGTGGGAATCCGCGAGGCGCTGTTGCTCAGTCTCGGCTATTTCATCCTGGCACTTCTTTTCGGCGCCGGCGTGTACCACTTTCTCGGGGCCAATGCCGGCTACGAATTCTTCACCGGCTACCTGATCGAGAAGTCCCTGAGCATCGACAACATCTTCGTCTTCGTCCTGATCTTCAGCTTCTTTGCCGTGCCTGCGCAGTACCAGCACCGGGTGCTCTTCTGGGGGATCCTCGGCGCCCTGGTGATGCGCGCAGTCCTGATTCTGGTGGGTGCCGCCATCATCCAGGCCTTCCACTGGGTGATCTATGTCTTCGGGGCGTTCCTGGTCTTCACCGGTATCAAGATGCTGATCACTATTAACGCGAAGCCCGACCTGCAGAACAACCGGTTGGTGCTGCTGCTGCGCCGCCACTTCCGGGTGACCGACGATCTGGTCGGCAAGCGCTTCTTCGTCCGCCGCGACGGACTGCTCTACATGACACCGCTGATGCTGGTGCTGATCCTGGTGGAGGTGACCGACCTGGTCTTCGCCGTCGACTCGATCCCGGCGATCTTCGCCATCACCACCGACCCGTTCATCGTCTACACCTCCAACGTCTTCGCCATCCTCGGCCTGCGCGCCCTCTACTTCGCCCTGGTCGGCATCATCCACCGCTTCCATTACCTCAAATACGGTCTGTCGCTGGTACTGATGGTGGTCGGCGCCAAGATGCTGCTCAACGCCTTCTTCGGGGCCAAGGTCATCCCCACCGAAGTGGCGCTGCTCATCACGGCTTTGCTGATCGGCGGCTCGATGCTGGTTTCGGTGATCAAGACGCGGCGGGTGCCGAAGGATGGAGCCTCCAGCAAGGCCCTGCACGGCTGGGTGCCTGGCAGTCCCGGGGGAGAAAGCGCGGGGAGCGAGCCTCCCGGGTTGCCCGACCGCGAGAAGAAGGGCCATGGCTTCGCAAAGGCTGACGGCAGGAGCTGACGACACGCCACTGTCCTGTGCCTCTGGCAAGACGCGGTGACGCAGGCGACCAGAATGGCCGATGGCTGTGTCAGGCAGGCAGACTACGTTTGCCAGGCATGGTTGCGCAGCTGCAGTTCGGCCGGGTGCGGTTGGAGATAGTGCTGGCGGTCCAGGTACGGCTCGCGATACTTGCGCACGTAATGGTTGATCAGGGTGACCGGCACGATCAGCGGCACGCTCCCCTGCCGGTAGCGGTCGATCAGCTCCAGGGCCTCCTGCTTTTCGTCGGCGCTCAGCTGTCGCTTGAAGTAGCCAAGGAGGTGCTGCAGCACGTTGACGTGCTTGCCCACCGTGGCGTGCAGGCGCATGGTCTTCATCAGCAGCGCCTGGTAGTCGGCCTGCAGTTCGCTGGTCGGCAGGCTGCCTGCCCTGGCCACCAGTTTCCCCATCGTCCGGTACAGCTCCGGGCTGTGGCTGAGGAGCAGCAGCTTGTGGCGGGTGTGGAAGTCGACCAAGTCGGCGGCACTGGCACCGCCGGCCAGCAGGTCGCGCCAGCGCTTTAAGACGAAGACGCACTCGATGAAATTCTCGCGAAGAACGGGATCGTGCATGCGCCCGTCCTCTTCCACCGGCAACAGCGGAAAGTGCGCCATGAAGGTGCGGGCGAAGAGCCCCACGCCCTTTTTGGTCGGGACGCCGTTGCGGTTGTAGAGCTTGACCCGCTCCATGCCGCTGGACGGCGACTTGGCCTTGAAGATGAACCCGCAGAGGTTCTCCCGCGCCAATTCCTTTACACGGCTTTCCGCCCAGACCTGCATCCGGTCGGTGATGTCCTCGCCCGAACGGGAGAAAACCAGACGGGTGCCATCTTCGCTCTCGACCAGTCGCAGCGTTTCCCGCGGGGTTGGCAGTCCCACTTCCACCTCGGGGCAGACCGGAACATAGTCAAAATATGCGCCCAGTGTGTCGCGCAGATAACGGTCAAGCTGGTGGCCGCCATCGTAGCGGACCATCTCGCCGAGCAGGCAGCTGCTGATGCCGATGCGGATCTTGTCGGTCATTGGTCGCTCCTTCACCTTATGCGACACGAATTAGTGTATAGTGTAGCAGAGGATCGTCCCAGACCAACCGCGGAAAATACCGATGCCCATCCCCACCCGGCGCCCGGTCAACCATAGGGGGTTGCGCGTTTTGCTGATCGCCGCGGGCTGTGTCAGCACAGCCCTTGCCGTACTCGGCATTTTCCTCCCTCTGCTGCCGACCGTCCCACTGCTGCTTCTGGCGGCGGCCTGCTTCGCCCGCGGCTCGCAGCGCTGCTATGACTGGCTGCTCGAGCATCGCCATCTCGGGCCGATGGTGCGCGTCTACCTGGACGGCAGGGGAATCCCGCGCCGCGCGAAATGGACTGCCATCGGTCTGGTCTGGCTGTCGATCCCGCTCACGATATTCCTCATCTCCGCGCCCGTCGCCATGAAGGTTGCCCTGCTGGCCATTGGTTTGGGGATCACCTTATACCTGCTGCGGCTGCCGACAGATTCCCCTTGCGAAAAAAATCCCCCCGGATGAACATTGCCATCCATGTCGTCCGCCCAGAAACCCTTCCACTACGCCTGGATCATCGTCCTTAGCGGGGCGCTGACCATCTTCTGCTGCTTCGGCCTGGCCCGCTTCGCCTTCGGCATGCTGCTGCCGGCGATGCGCGACGGCCTCGGCTTGTCCATCGACGACATGGGGTTCCTGAGCACCGGCAACTTCGCCGGCTACCTGGTGGCGGTCGGCCTGGCCCCGCTGGCGCTGCGCTACATCTCCGCGCGCAAGCTGGTCACCGTCAGCCTGCTGGTGATCGGATTGTGCCTGCTGGTCATCAGCCAGAGCTCCAACTACTGGCTGCTGGGCGCCTTGTACACGCTGATCGGCATGGGCGGCGGCTTCGCCAACATTCCGAGCATGGCGCTGGTGTCGCGCTGGTTCCGCCGCGAGCGGCGCGGCCAGGCGGCCGGGATGATGATCATGGGCAACGGCTCGGCGATCATCCTTACCGGCTTTCTGGTGCCGTGGCTGAACACGACGTTCGGCGGGGGAGGGTGGCGGATGGGCTGGCTGCTGCTCGGCGGGACGTGCCTGGTGCTGGGAGTGGTGGTTGGCCTGCTGCTGCGCAACGACCCGGCCGACCTTGGGCTGAAGCCGCTGGGACGGTCACAGGCGGTCGCCTATGACCCGTCCGAAACCCATGGGCCGTACAGCGCAACACGGATTCTGCTGCACCTTGGCGGGCTTTACCTGCTGTTCGGTCTGACCTACATGGTCTACGGCACCTTCATCGTCGCCACCATGGTCGACGAGTACCACTACGCCGAGGCCGCGGCCGGATCGTTCTGGTCATGGACCGGCTTCTTCTGCCTCTTCTCGGGGGTGGGCTTCGGCATCCTCTCCGACCGGCTGGGACGGCGCGGCGGGCTGATCCTGGCCTTCGTGGTGCAGGGGGCGGCCTACCTGCTGGTCGCCTCGAAGCTCGGGCCGCTGGCGCTGTTCGGTTCGGTGGCGCTCTACGGACTGGCGGTCTTTGCCGTGCCGGCGATCATGGCGGCGGCGGTGGGGGATTACCTCGGTACCGCCCGGGCGGCGTCGGCCTTTTCCATCATCACCTTCTGTTTCGCCATCGGCCAGACCATCGGCCCCGGTGCCGCCGGGGTGATGGCGGAAGCCGCCGGCACCTTCAGCGTCCCCTACTTTGTTGCCGCGGCGATCAATGCCGTAGCCGTGCTGGCTACCTTCTTCCTCCCCCGGCCCCGGCGGGACATGGGGTGATCTCGGCCCAGGCTCGCTTCAAGCGGGCGGTTGATGTACTGCGGCAAGCCGGCCTGCGCACTCGTTGATCCAGCTTTTGATCTCCGTTAGGCGGAACGGCTTCTTGATGTGATGAGCGCCGAATTCCTGAATGGCCTCTTCCAGATCCCTGGTCATGCTGGCGCTCATCACCGCCTTGTTCGCATCGAGGGCCTTGCAGCCCCGCCGCCGTTGCAATTTGAGGAAGTCGAGGGCGCTGATGCTCGGCATCTTGATGTCGATGAGGACAGCGTCGGCGCAGGGATGTTCCTTGATGCAGCAGCACTGCTCGTTGAGCAGATTGCCAAAGAGCGGGCACACGGTTGGATCGCTGAAGGCCATGACCTCGTGCCCTTGCGCCGCAAGGATGGTCCGCAGCAACTCCCGAAGACTGTGTTCCTGATCGAACACGAGAATCTTGAGCTTCATTGTCCGCACCCCCTTTCTGACGAAGCGCTCGCCTGTTGCAAAGAAAAAGCGCCCGTTTCGAGAATGCCGAAGACGAGCGCGATGGATATCGTCGCTCTTGATAACCCTCTTCGGCAACCCGGCTATCCGCCTTTGCCTGTCGGCTGCGGCGGACCCGTGGCTTTGCGTCACCGGCTCGCACCGGTTTTGCCCTTATCGGAGATCTATTATTGGATTATCAATGCAAAAACAGATCCTAACTTGTTGAAATTGCATGACTTGTTTTGTCGTGATCTTGCAGAAATCTCACGTCGGGTCGCAACTGCCTGAGAACTCTAAGTTTTGCGAACGGTTTTCCGTGCTGCCGGCACCCTCTTTTCTCGTCCCGTTCATTATCGGATCACGGCCCTTGTCGAGGCTTGCCGTTATTTCGCGAGTGATAGCGACCCATTTGGTCTGGTCGCCGTCAGGGAATTGTCTCAGGGGAGCACGACCGACAGGGCATTCGGCTGGCTCACGACCGTGACGGGCAGGGTTCCCCACGCATCCCCATCTACCTGGACCGGCACCCCTGATCCCGTGATCTCTGCGGCATCGATGCTGAAAAACGCCACGGCCGGCGGACGCAGTGGCAGGCGCAGACCGAGGCGCAGCGCATAACCAAGCATGGCCAGCCGCCCCCCGCGTTTGAACAGGCACAGTTCCAGTTGCGCTGTATCGAGCGAAGCATTCGGGGTCACGACGTAATGCCCCGCATAATGGCGCGCATTGCTGACGACCATGCCGAAGCCCTCATGCCGGGACCCATCTGCCAGCGTGACTTGCAGTGGTGCCGGAGTTTTGGCCAGCAAGGTCTCCATGGCACTTACCCCATAAGCCAGCCGACCAATCCGCCGCTTGACGGCAGGGCGCACCCTGGCGACGGACTCGGCATCCCATCCGGAACTGGCCATCAGCAGAAAGCTCTCCCCGTTGATGCGCCCCAGGCTGATGCGTCGCGGCTGGCCTTCGACGGCCAGACGGCAGGCCTGCTCCAATTCCAGAGGGATGCCGGTCTCGAGAGCAAAGACATTGACCGTGCCCAAGGGAAGGAAGGCCAATGGCAGATCCGAACCGCACAGGCCGTTGGCGACCTCGTTCAAGGTGCCGTCGCCGCCGGCCACCACTACCCGGTTGACGTTACCCTCTCTGGCCTGTTCCGCGAGTCGCCGCGCGTCCCCGCGCTGCTGGGTCAGGCAGACCTCGACGGTGGCACCCCGGGCCCGGAGCCAGGCGGCGGCGTGGGCGATGCGCGGGCGGGCATCGCCGCCGCTGACAGGATTGGCAATCAGAAGGATGTTCACGAGGTTCCCTTATTTCATCAGCATCAGGCTCAGTGCCATCACTGCCATCCCGCCGATCAGGCCGAGCAGGCTGTCGTGGCCCTTGCCGTAGGCGCGGCTGGTCGGCAGCAGTTCATCGAGGCTGATGTAGACCATGATCCCGGCCACGCCGCCGAACATCACCCCCATGATCTGCGGTGGAATGACTTCTGTCCCACCGCCCAGGAAGAAGATGATCGCCAGGTAGGCGATGGCGGCGCCGACCGGTTCGGCCAGCCCGCTGAGAAACGAGTAGGCAAAGGCTTTCTTGCGATTGCCGGTGGCGTAGAAGATCGGCACCGAAACGCTGATCCCTTCGGGGATGTTGTGCAGTGCCACGGCCACGGCGATGGCGATGCCGAGATGCGGGTCGTGCAGGGCGGCGAGGAAGGTCGCCAGTCCTTCGGGGAAGTTGTGGATGCCGATGGCCAGCGCGGTGAACAGTCCCATGCGCAGCAGCTTCTCCGGGTGGATGGCATGGTCGTGTCTGTCCGTGTCGCTGACCCGGCGCGCCTGTTGCGGAGTGGGAAAGGGCGCGGAAGCATCGTGGAGCGGCGCCGTTTCGGCCTCTGAATGGGTCTCGTGGGGGTTCTCGGCGGAGGGGATGAGGTTGTCGATCAGACCGATCAGCAGCATCCCGGCAAAGAACGAGGCGGTGTTGAGCCAGTAACCGAGGCGTTCGCCGTAAGTGGCGACCAGTGCTGCGTTCCCCTTGAAGAAGATCTCCACGAACGAGACGTAGAGCATGACGCCGGCCGAAAAGCCGGTGGAGACCGAAAGAAAGCGGAAATTGGTCCGCTTGGCGGTAAAGGCGATGATGCTGCCGATGCCGGTGGACAGGCCGGCGAAGAGGGTCAGGCCGAGAGCAAACCAGACGTCACCCATGATCTCCCCGTCAGCCCAGCAGCTGTTCCATAATGGCCAGAGCCGCGCGCCGGCCGTCAGCGGCGGCGGTCACCACCAGGTCGGCACCGCGCTGGCAGTCGCCGCCGGCATAGACTTTCGGGTGCGAGGTACGACCGGAGGCTGGCTCGATGACCACCTCCCCCCAGCGGCCCAGCTTGATGCCGGTGTCGGCCAGCCACGGCAGCCCGGCGACGTCGAAACCGAGGGCCATGATCACCATGTCGGCGGCGACGCAGTGCTCGGAGCCGGGGAGTTCCTCGACCCGTTGCCGGCCGCCGGCGTCGGGTTCGCCCAGCAGCGTGCGGATGGCATCGACGCCGACCAGCCTCCCGTAATCATCGACCACGATCCGCTGCGGTGCAGCCTGGAAGAGGAAGGTTACCCCCTCCTCGACGGCGTTATGATACTCCTTGTGACTCCCCGGCATGTTGGCCTCGTCGCGCCGATAGAGGCAGGTGACTTCCTGTGCCCCTTCGCGGACTGCAGTGCGCACGCAGTCCATGGCGGTGTCGCCGCCGCCGATCACCACCACCCGCTTGCCGAGCACGCCAAAACGTTCCATCCAGGCCCGGTCGCCGAGACGGCGCTGGACGTTGGTCAGATACTCCATGGCCAGGAAGCAGTGTTCGTGGTCTTCGTTGGGGATGCCGGCGCGCTTGCCGTTGGTGGCGCCGACGCCGAGAAAGACGGCATCATGACTGTCGACCAGCTTGGCAAACGGCAGGTCCTGGCCGATCTCGGTATCGAGGTGCAGTTTCATCCCGGCGCCCTGCAGAATCTCGAAGCGATGGGTGACGGTGCGCTTGTCGAGTTTGAAGCCGGGGATGCCGTAGGCGAGCAGGCCGCCGGGGAGATCGGCGCGCTCGAACATCTCCACACCGACCCCGGCCCGCAGCAGGAAATGCGCACAGCTCATCCCCGCTGGTCCGGAACCGACCACCGCGACACGCTTGCCGGTGGTGATCCCGGGGAAGGGGAGGGTGTAGCCGGCGGCAAAGGCGAGGTCGGTGATCGAAGCCTCGATCGGGCCGATGCTGATTGCCCCGTAGCCGTCCTCCAGGGTGCAGGCCCCTTCGCAGAGGCGGTTGTGCGGGCAGATCCGGCCGAGGATTTCGGGAAAGGGCGAGCTCTCGTTGCTGAGCAGGAAGGCCTTCTCCAGATCCTTCTCGGCGATCGCCTCGAGCCACTGCGGGATATAGTTCTGCAGCGGGCAGCCGATGGTGGTGCAGAACGGGTCGCCGCACTGCACGCAGCGCTCGGCCTGACGGGCCACCTTGCGATCCGAGAAGAAGCGGTAGATCTCCTCGAAGGTATGGATCCGCCGGCTGACATCCTCCTTGGCCGGGTCCTCCCTGTTTGTCTCAACGAAACTCTGCATAGTGTTCTCTCTGATAGTGGACCCCTCCGCCCTGCGGGCACCTCCCCTACTTTGCAGGGGAGGCTAGTCCCCCTTGCACAGCAGGGGGGATGTCACGCAAGGCGTGACAGGGGGGTCGTGGATACATCAATTGCCTTCCTTCGGGTTCAGCGGCGCGCGCATGTCCTTGGGCGTGACCATCCAGAAGTAGGCCAGCTCCTCGCGGTAGTTGTCGAGAACGAAGCGCGCCTTCGGGCTGCGCGTGCGGTTGTGGTAGCTGACCAGGATCTTCTTGAGGTAGAGCTTCCCCTCGTTGTCGTCGTCAACGTCGATGCGCCGCGCCGCGACCAGCTCGGAGTTGAGATTGTCGATGAAAGTCTTGTTGCGATCGTAGATGAAGGCCGCGCCGCCGGTCATGCCGGCGCCGAAGTTGATGCCAGTCTCGCCGAGGATCACCACGGTGCCGCCGGTCATGTACTCGCAGGCATGGTCGCCGGTCCCCTCGACCACCGCCAGCGCCCCGGAGTTGCGTACGGCGAAGCGTTCGCCGGCCAGTCCCGCAGCGAACAGCTTGCCGCCGGTGGCGCCGTACAGGCAGGTGTTGCCGATGGCCGCCGCCCCCTCGCGGTAGACGCGGGGAGTGACAATGATCCGTCCGGCGCTCATCCCCTTGCCGACATAGTCGTTGGCCACGCCATGGAGGAAGATGCTGACGCCGTGGGCGAGAAACGCCCCGAGCGACTGGCCGGCAACGCCGGTCAACTTCAGGGTGATCGCCTCCTTGGGGAGCCCGGTGTCGCCGTAATAACGGGCGATTTCGCCGCTGATCAGGGCGCCGACCGAGCGGTTGACGTTGCGGATCTCGCGTTCGACGACGATCTCCTCCTGAGGATTGCGCAGTACCGGCAGCACCTCGTCGAGGATCGCCTTTTCGAAGGGGTTTTTATCGAAGGGATCGTTGCGTTTGCTGCGCAGATTCGGTCCCTCGACCTGGTGCAGGACCGCCGAGAAATCGAAGGGTGCGGCGGTGGCCTCGTCGACGACCCGGAGCAGGTCGGTTCGGCCGATGACCTCGTCGAGGCTGCGGCAGCCGAGCTGGGCGAGGATCTCGCGGACATCCTCGGCAACGTTGCGAAGAAAAGTGACGACCTTCTCCACCGTGCCGACGAAGTGGGCGCGCAGCGCCGGGTCCTGAGTGGCGACGCCGACCGTGCAGCGGTTGAGGTGGCAGACCCGCAGCATCTTGCAGCCGAGGATGACCAGCAACGTGGTGCCGAAGCCGAAGCGTTCGGCACCAAGCATCGCCGCCTTGACCACGTCCGCCCCGACCTTCAGTCCGCCGTCGGTCTGCAGCTCGACCAGGTCGCGCAGGTGGTTGCCCTTGAGGCTCTGGTTGACCTCGCTCAGTCCGAGTTCCCACGGGTTGCCGGCGAACTTGATCGAGGTCTGGGGTGCCGCGCCGGTGCCCCCCTCGCAGCCGGAAATGACAATGCGGTCGGCATAGCACTTGGCCACCCCGGCGGCGATGGTGCCGACCCCGGCGGTGGAAACCAGCTTGACCGAGATCAGGGCGTGCGGATTGACCTGCTTGAGGTCGAAGATCAGCTGGGCCAGATCCTCGATCGAATAGATGTCGTGATGGGGCGGCGGCGAGATCAGCGTGACGCCGGGGATGGTGAAGCGCAGGGTGGCGATCAGCGGGGTGACCTTTTCGCCGGGGAGCTGTCCCCCCTCGCCGGGCTTGGCGCCCTGGGCGATCTTGATCTGGATCTCCTCGGCGCTGCGCAGGTAGGCCGGGGTCACGCCAAAGCGCCCCGAGGCGATCTGCTTGATCCTGCTGTTGCGGATCGTCTTCAACCGGGCCGGATCCTCGCCCCCCTCGCCGCTGTTCGATGCGCCGCCAAGGATATGCATGGCCTCGGCCAGGGACTCATGGGCTTCCGGGGAGATCGAACCAAGCGACATGGCCGCCGAATCGAAACGCCGGGTGATTGCCGCCACCGGCTCGACTTCGGCCAGCGGAATCGGCGGTCGCTGGCTGTTCCAGGTAAAGAAGTCGCGGACGAAGCGCTGCCCGCGCCCATCGATGAGGGCACGGAACCTGAGATAGTCGTCGCGCTGCAGCGTCACGGCGAAATGATGCAGGGCCAGGATCACCTGTGAATTGAAGTCGTGGTACTCGCCGTCGGGGTTGTCACGATTCACGCTGCCGATCGCCAGCGGGTAGAACGGCTGCATGTGGCTCTTGCGAAAGACCGTGGTGTGCACCCGCTCGATCCGTTTTTCGAGGGCGGCAAAACTTAAGCCCGGGATCATCACCGGCGAAGCCGGGAAGCAGCTGTCGGTCACGTCAACGGCCAGGCCGACGATATCGAACAGGGCGGCGTTACGGTAGCTGGAGACGGTGCTGATCCCCATCTTCGACATGACCTTGAGAATCCCCTTGGTCAGCGCCTCATAAAGGTTTTTCAGGGCCAGACGCGTTTCCCGCGGCGACAGCTGTTCACGTTCGCACAGCTGCAGGCCGGTGGCGTAGAGCAGCCACGGGTAGATGGCCAGTGCCCCATAGCCAAGAAGCACGCTGGCCTGATGGGGGTCGCTGACTTCGCCGGTAACCGCGACCAGCGACACCCGGTGGCGCAAGCGTTCCTTGAGCAATCGCTGGTTGAGGGCGCCGACGGCCATGGCCATCGGGATCAGGCGGGTCTCGCCGTCCAGGACGCGGTCGTCGAGAATGACCACGCGCACCTGGTCGTCGCGGACCGCCCTAACCACTGCCACACCCAACTCCTCGATCGCCCGGCGCAGGTCGCTGCCAAAGCCGGTGGTAAAGGTGCGGTGCCGGTAGCACTCTTCGAAGCGTGGCTTCTCCGGGTCACCGAAAGAGAGGAGGGCATCGAAAATGTCACGGGAGAGAACCGGCGAGATGTTCTTCAGCCGCCGGGCGCGGTCAGGCGTCTCAATCAGCGGGTTGCCGACCTCGCCGACGCCGATGGTTGCCGACATCACCACCTTCTCGCGGTAGGGGTCGATCGGCGGGTTGGTCACCTGGGCAAACTTCTGCCGGAAATAATCGGCAAAGTTGCGCTGAACGGTCGAAAAAGCTGCCGGCGGCGAATCGTCGCCCATCGACCCGGTCGGTTCCTTCCCCTCGCGCAGCATCGGCTTGATCACGTATTCCACGGTTTCGTGGGTAATGTTGTGGTAGCGCTGCTGGACCGGCAGGTCGGCGCAGCGGTAGTCGGTGAGGTCGTCGAACTGGTGCTCGATGAACTCCATCAGGTACCAGGTGCGCCCGGTCAGCCATTCGCTGTAGGGCTGGGATTCCATCAGGTAGCGGTCGATGTCGCCGGAAGAGAAAATCTGCCCGGTTTGCAGGTCGGCGGCGATCATCTCGCCGCTTTGCAGGCGGCCGCGCTCGCGCACCTGTTCGGGCGGCACGCCGAGCACCCCGTACTCGCTGGTCAGCAGCAGGCGGTCGTCGTTGGTGACCACGTACTTGGCCGGGCGCAGGCCGTTGCGGTCGAGGATGCAGCCGACGTAGCGGCCGTCGGTCAGGGTGATCGCCGCCGGGCCGTCCCACGGCTCCCAGGAGGAGGAGGTGTACTCGTAGAAGGAGCGCAGCTTGGCCGGCATGTGCGCCACGTTGTGGCGTGCCGGCGGGATCAGCATGCGCACCGCCTTGAAGAAGTCGACGCCGTTGACCAGCAGGAACTCGAACATGTTGTCGAGACTGGCGCTGTCGCTCCCCACCGGCTGCACGATCGGCAGGATGCGCTCCAGTTCCTCCGGGGTGAAGACCGGGCTGGCCATCGCCGCCGCCTTGGCCGTCGCGTTGAAGCGGTTGGCGCGGATCGAGTTGATCTCGCCGTTGTGGGCCAGGTTGCGGAACGGCTGGGCCAGCCGCCACTGCGGCAGGGTGTTGGTCGAAAAGCGCTGGTGGAAGAGCACCAGGTGGGTGGCAAACTCTTCGCGCTGCAGATCCGGATAGAGCTGGCGCAGGTTCTTCGGCATGACCAGCCCTTTGTAGGGGAGCAGGGTGCGCGAGAAGGCGGTCACGTAGAAGCCGGCGTCCGCCTGCAGGGCATGTTCGATCTCCTTGCGGGTCAGGTAGAGCAGGGCGTCGAAGCGCCGGGTGGCGGTCAGTTCCCTCGGCACCACGAAAGCCTGCACGATCCGCGGCAGGCGCGCCAGGGCGTAATCGCCCAGCGCTTCGCTATCGAGCGGCACCTCGCGAAAGAGGACGACCTGCAGGTCGTTACGGGCGCAGGCTTCAAGGAACTGCTCCTGTTGTGGTTGCGGGTCGGTCAGGAACAGGGTCGCCACGGCGAAGTTTTCCGGCAGGGAGACCCCCTGCTCGGCGACGACCTGGCGCATGAAGGCGGTCGGCATGGCGCAAAGCAGGCCGCAGCCGTCACCGGTCTTGCCGTCGGCGGCAATCGCCCCGCGGTGCATCATGCGGCTGAGGGCGCGGATCGCGTCCTGCAGCAACTGGTGGCTCGGTTGCCGGCGGAGATGGGTGAGCAGCCCCATCCCGCAGGCGTCGTGAAACTGGTCGGCAAGGTTCATGCGGGAGCATCCTCTCGCGGCATGTTGCAGCTGCTGGGCAATGGCCCCAGTATCATCGGCAGGTTAGGCGCTGTGTGCGGCAAATGCAAGGTGCCGGGCATGGTCATAGCCAGCGTCGCCACCGAAACGTGACGAGCATGCCGGCGACGCAGAAAAGCATCAGCAGCCAGAGTGCCGGGTAGCCCCAGCGCCAGTGCAGTTCCGGCATGTAGTCGAAGTTCATGCCGTAGACACCGACCATGAAAGTGAGCGGGATGAAGATGGTGGCCATCACGGTCAGTACCTTCATAATCTCGTTGGTGCGCTGGCTGACGCTGGAAAGATACAGATCGAGCAGCCCGGAGACGGAATCCCGGTAAATCTCGACCGTGTCGATGATCTGGATCAGGTGCTCATAAAGGTCGCGCAGGAACGGAATGGTCCGCTCGTCGATCAGCTCCGAGCCTTCGCGCTCCAGTCCGGAGACCACCTCGCGCAGCGGCCAGACCGCCTTGCGCACAATCATCAGATCGCGCTTGAGGGCATGAATGCGCTGCAGGGTGGCGCGCTGGGGCCGGTCGGCCAGATCTTCCTCGATGTCGTTCAGAACTTCGCCGAGACGCTCGAGAACCGGAAAGTAGCTGTCGACGACCGAGTCGATCAGCGAGTAGGCCAGGTAATCGGAACCGCGCTGCCGGTGCCGGCCATGAGGGGCGCGCAGGCGTTCGCGCACCCCGTCGAAGACGTCACCGGGCTGTTCCTGGATCGAAAGTACGGCGTTGGAGGTCAGGGCGATGCTGACCTGCTCGCTGGCCAGGCGCCCCAGCTTCTCGTCGAAGCTCAGCGTCTTGAGGATGACCAGCAGGCTGTCGCCGAAATTCTCGGCCTTCGGTCGGTGTTCGGTGTTGAGCAGATCTTCCAGGGCCAGGGAGTTCAGGCCGAATCCCCGTCCGAGCTGCTCCACCAGGGGGACGTCGTGGATGCCGAGCAGGTTGACCCAGTGCAGTCCCGGGTTGCGGCAGCTCTCCAGGCATTCGTCGGGGGAGAGCTCGTCCCGCTGCTCGATGGCCTCTGGCGTATAGCTGACAAGGTCGAGCACAGCCTTGTCGAGACGGCGCTCGCCGATGTGCAGCAGGGTGCCCGGAGACAGCCCGATTCGTTGCCTGGCTGGATCACTCATCCGCGTCTCCATTTGATTAATTCAGTGATTATAACAGGTTGAAGTGAGCTGCCAAGGCAGACCGGAAAATGTTAGGAAAATATTCACAAATTGTTAGCGACTGTGCTATGTATGCTCATCAATTTCAAGACCAAGAACCGATGGAACACGGAGGCATAATGTTCGGATTAATCCCCAAGGACGAGAAGTTTTTCGTGATGTTCAAGGAGATGACTACCACCATCATCGAGGGCGCCCAGTTGCTCAAGGATATGATGGACCGGTTTGAAGACCCGGCGCTCAGCCAGAGGATGATCAAGGATGTCGAGCACAAGGCCGACCATCTCACCCACGAAATCATCAAGAAGCTCAACAAGAGCTTCGTCACCCCGCTCGACCGCGAGGACATCTATGCGCTCTCCGCGGCGCTGGACGACATCCTCGACCTGATCGACGCCTCGGCCCAGCGGATTGTCATGTACAACGTTGACAAGACGACCCAGGAGGCGAAAGAGCTGGCCTTCCTGATTCTCAAGTCGTGCCAGACCCTCGACAAGGCCGTGGCCCTGCTCGGGGGCAAGCTCGAACCGATTGCCGAGTACTGCATGGAGGTCAATTCCCTCGAGAACGAAGCCGACCGGGTCTGCCGCGAGGCGATCAGCCGGCTGTTCGACGAGGAGAAGGACCCGATCCAGCTGATCAAGTGGAAGGAAATTTACGAGACACTTGAGAGAGCCACCGACAAATGTGAGGACGCCGCCAACATCCTCGAAAGCGTGGTGGTGAAAAATGCCTGAAGCATCGATCCTCATGCTGTTGCTGGTGATCGCGGCAGCGTTGGTTTTCGATTACGTCAACGGCTTCCACGACACCGCCAACGCCATTGCCACCTGCGTCTCGACCCGGGCCCTGTCGGTCAAGAGTGCGATCTTCATGGCGGCGTTTCTCAACTTTGCCGGGGCGATGGTCTCCACCAAGGTGGCGGCAACGATCGGCAAGGGGATCGTCGATGCCAAGGATGTCACCCAGATGGTGGTCTTTGCCGGGATCATGGGGGCGATCATCTGGGACCTGATCACCTGGTACTGGGGACTTCCTTCCTCCTCGTCGCACGCCATCATCGGCGGTCTGATCGGCGCGGCGGTCGCCCATGCCGGGGCGGCGGTACTGCACTGGGCCGGTTTGAAGAAGATCATCCTCGCCCTGGTCATCTCGCCGATCGTCGGCACGGCGATCGGCTTCATCTTTATGCTGGCGATCCTGTGGGCGTTCCGCAACAAGTCGCCGGGGCCGCTCAATAAGGGCTTTCGCCACCTGCAGATCGTGTCCGCCGCGTTCATGGCCTTCTCCCACGGCACCGCCGATGCCCAGAAGTCGATGGGGGTCATCACCATGGCGTTGGTCAGTTTCGGAACGCTTCCCGAATTCGTTGTGCCGATGTGGGTCAAACTCTCCTGCGCCCTGGCCATGGGTCTCGGCACTGCCGCTGGGGGCTGGCGGATCATCAAGACCGTCGGCAAGGATTTCGTCAAGCTCCAGCCGGTGCATGGCTTCTGCGTGGAGACGGCTTCGGCGGGAGTCATTCTGGGGGCCTCGTCGATCGGCATGCCGGTCAGCACCACTCATGTGATCACTTCGACCATTCTCGGCGTCGGCCTCTCAAAGCGTCTGACCGCGGTCAACTGGAACGTTGCCTACCGCATTCTCTGGGCCTGGGTCCTGACCATCCCGGCCTCGGCCATCATGGCGTTCATTACCTACGTGACGCTGAGCCCGTTTTTGGGGAAATAGCAGGGCGTAACAGCAACGGCCCGCCGGACACGCGAAAAGGGGGACAGAATTCAATTCTGTCCCCCTTGTCTGTTTCGCAGGGCGTTTTTCATTGCTGTAAACCGACACATGATTGTAACAATATTGTGCTAGGTATCAGAGCACGTCAGATGAAGACGAGGAATTGATGCAGCGGATTCTGATCATCGAAGACGAACGTGATCTGGCGGAACTGCTGGCGTTCAACCTGCAACAGGCCGGATTCGCCGCCACCATGGTCCACGATGGGGCCGCAGGGCTGGCCGAGGCTTTGGCCCATCCTCCCGATCTGGTTATCCTCGACCTGATGCTCCCCGGCCTGTTGGGGACCGAGGTTTGCCGGCGCCTGCGCCAGGAGCGGATGACCTCCGGCGTGCCGGTGCTGATGCTCACCGCGCGCGGCGAGGAGCTCGACCGGGTCGTCGGCTTCGAGGTCGGCGCCGACGATTATGTGGTCAAGCCGTTCTCGGTGCGGGAAGTGGTGCTGCGGGTCAAGGCCCTGCTGCGACGCAGCGGCGAAAACCCGACCGATAGCACGGGGCTGCAGATCGGGCCGCTGCAAATTGATATCGATCGGCACCGGGTCACGGTCGACGGCGCCGTGATCGAATTGACTACCCTCGAATACAAGCTGCTGCTAACCCTGGTCGAACGGCGCGGCCGCGTCCAGACCCGCGACGGCCTGCTGCAGGATGTCTGGGGCTACAACTACGCCGGCGACACCCGCACCGTCGATACCCACATCACCCGGTTGCGCACCAAGCTGGGAAGTGCCGGGGGGCTGATCCGCACCCTGCGCGGTTTCGGCTACAAGCTGGAGGAAGAGTGAAGCTCTCCATTCGCTGGAAGCTGATGGGATCCTACCTGATCCTGCTGCTGTTGGTGGTGGGGACGCTCTACGCCTATTTGCGTCCGACCCTGGAGCATCAACTGGTCGACGGCATCCGCGACAATCTGCGCAGTGAAGCTTCTCTGGCAGCACTGATGGCCGGTCGTGAAATCCGCGACCTGCGTGCGGATGCCCCGCTGGTCGCCGCGCAGATCGGCCAACGGATCCGTGCCCGGGTCACTTTCATGACGGCCGGCGGCGAGGTGGTTGGCGACTCGGAGGTGCCTGCCACCAGCCTGGTCACCCTGGAGAACCACCGCGATCGGCCGGAGGTGCGTGAGGCTCTGCAGGGTGGTTTCGGCAGCGCCATCCGCTACTCCACCACCGTACGCACCCGGATGCTCTATGTCGCGGTGACAGGAAGCACCGTGACTGGCGATCCTCTGGTGATCCGTCTGGCCCTGCCGCTTGCCGCTGTCGATCAGTCCCGTGCCAGCCTGCATACCGTGCTGGGGGTGGCCTTTCTGCTCGCCACCCTCCTTTCGCTGGGGTTGAGCTATCTCCTCTCCCGAGTCACCTCGCGGACCCTCATGGTATTGTCCAACGGCGCGGCCCGCTTCGGCGCCGGCGACTTCGCGACTCGTCTGCCGGTGCGCAGCCGCGACGAACTCGGGGAACTGGCGCGGGTGATGAACGAGATGGCCGGGCGCCTGGAAACCGAGATGGCCCGCCTGTCCACCCAGCGCAATCGACTGGATGGTATCCTGCGCGGCATGGGTGAGGGTCTGCTGGTCACCGACGCCGCCGGTACCGTCACCCTGGTCAACCCGGCGTTCAGGATGCTGTTCGATGTCGCTGCCGAGCCGGCCGGTCGGCCGCTGGCCGAGGTTTGCCGGCATCCGGCACTGCTCGAAACGTTCCGCAAGGTACAGGAAAGCCACGCCGAGCAGATCGCCGAGATCGTCCTGCCCAGACAGGGCGAAATCACTCTGCTCACCCACTGGGTTCCACTGGTCGAGTCAGGCATTCCCGCCGGAGTGGTCGCGGTCTTCCACGACATCAGCGACCTGAAACAGCTGGAGCGGGTGCGCCGCGATTTCGTCGCCAATGTCTCCCACGAGCTGCGCACGCCGGTCACGGTGATCCGCGGCTACGCCGAAACGCTGGCCGGCGGCGCCGCCGACCCGGAAATCGTCGCGCGCTTCGCAGCCATCATCCAGGCCCATGCCGAGCGATTGGCCAATCTGATCGGTGATCTGTTGACCCTCTCGGAGTTGGAGGCCAAAGGGTCGACTCTGGCCTTGGCGCCGCTCGATCTGACCGAACTGGTTACGCACTGCGGCCATCTGCTCGACCCGCAGGCGACGGACAGGGGCGTCGCCATCGACATCAGCGAGATTCCCGCGCTAGCCATCCTGGCCGACCGGCAGCGGCTGGAGCAGGTGCTGGTCAACCTGCTCGACAACGCCGTCAAGTACTCGCCCCCCGGCGGCCAGGTGACGGTCACGGCCGTGGCGGACGGCGATCTGGTCAAAATCAGCGTCCGCGACACCGGCCCCGGCATCCCGCCCCACGAGCAGACCCGCATCTTCGAACGCTTCTACCGGGTCGACGCCGGACGCAGTCGCGACCAGGGAGGGACCGGGCTGGGACTGGCCATTGTCAAGCACATCGTCCAACTCCACGGCGGCACGGTCGGCGTGGAGAGCGTGCCGGGGCAGGGGGCGTGCTTTACCTTCACCCTGCGACGGGGGTGAAGCCAACGCGTGGTGTCCAAAATTTTCACAATTATTTCCTCCCCGTAACCCCACCGCCACATCGCTCCGGCATGCTAAACCAAAAACCGGAGAAAGATCGTGGCAACTGACATTCTTGAACAACGTATCGATCAACGCCTGAACCGCTGGTTCGAAACCTCGGCCCAGGCCCTGCTGTTCCTCTTCATCGTCGCCATCCTGCTGACCATTCTCGCCGGCAGCCTCTACACCCTCTACGACTTGCGCCTAATTGTTACCGAGGGATTCCACCACGCCTTCAAGCCGTTGCTGGTCGACATGCTTACCGTGCTGGCGGTCATCGAGATCCTGCGCACGGCCCTGGCCTACTTCACCGAGCACCGGGTCAAGGTGACCTACATCATCGATACGGTCATGGTGACCGTCCTCACCGAGGCGATGGCTTTCTGGCACCGGGAAATGAACTGGGAACAGGTGGCCATGCTGATCTCCCTGGTCCTCGCCCTGGCCGCGACGCGGGTCATTACCGTGCGCTTCTCGCCGCGTCGCCTGCAGCAGGAATTGTGATTGTTCACCAAAGTTTTCCCTGGCTGTAACACAACTGCAACAAATCGCGGGTATAACTGTAGGCAACAATCACGAGAGAAGAAGATGACAACCAAAAGAGAAAGGAACATCAAAATGCAACTCAGCAAAACCATGATTTCAATGTTTGCCGCCCTCCTGCTCGTCGCCGGCATCGCCCGCGCCGAGGAGAAAATCGTCAAGATCGACGGTTCGAGCACCGTCTACCCGATCACCGAAGCGGTGGCCGAAGAGTTCCAGACCGCCAAGCGCGGGGCCATCCGTGTGACCGTTGGCATCTCCGGCACCGGCGGCGGCTTCAAGAAGTTCTGTCGCGGCGAGATCGACCTCACCGGTGCCTCCCGGCCGATCCTGAAGAAGGAGATGGACGCCTGCCGCGAGGCCGGCATCCAGTATGTCGAGCTGCCGGTGGCTTATGACGCCCTGACCGTGGTGGTCAACCCGAAGAACGACTGGCTCAAAAGTATCACCGTCGACGAGTTGAAGAAAATCTGGGAGCCAGGCGCCCAGCAGAACGTCACCAAGTGGAACCAGGTCAATCCGGCCTGGCCAGACCAGGCCCTCAAACTGTTCGGCCCCGGCGCCGACTCCGGCACTTTCGACTACTTCACCGAAGCGGTGGTTGGCAAGGCCAAGTCGAGCCGCGGCGATTACACCGCCAGCGAGGACGACAACGTCCTGGTCAAAGGGGTGACGATGGACAAAGGGGCGCTCGGCTACTTCGGCTACGCTTACTACGCCGAGAACAGTCAGAAGCTCAGGGCTGTACCGGTGGTTCCCGCCGCCGGCAAACCGGCGGTGGCGCCTTCCCCGGAGACGGTCAAGAACGGCAGCTACCAGCCGCTCTCCCGGCCGGTGTTCATCTACGTCAACGCCAAATCGCTCGACAAGCCGGAAGTCCGCGAGTTCGTCGACTTCTACCTGAACCAGGCCCCGCAACTGGTGGCGGCAGTCAAATACGTGGCGTTGCCGGAGCAGGCCTACCAACTGGCCAAAGAGCATGTCGCCAAAAAGAAGCTCGGCACCGGCTTCGGCGGTGAGTCGGAAGTGGGTGTCAGCGTCGAGGAGCTGCTGCAACGTGAGGGAAAACTGTAAACAGAAAAAATCGTCCAGAAAAGGCACCGAATGTGGGGAGCGCCCAGGCGCTCCCCCTTCGGCGTATACGGAATTTGCTTAAAACCATGGAAACCCTGAGGACGTCATGACCAAGCCAATGACGACAGACGTCAATGCCACCAACCGCCCCGCCGCCGGACACCGCCTGGTCAGGCGCCGTGGCCGTCAGCTGCGCGAACGCTTTATCGAGGGGCTGTTGTTCCTGGCTGCCGCCTCGTCGGTGGCGATCACCTTCGCCATCGTCGCCATTTTAGTGAGCGAGTCGCTACCGCTGTTCAAGGAGGTGTCGCTGCTCGACTTCCTGACCGACCGGCAGTGGACGCCGCTCTTTGACGATGCCCACTTCGGCATCATGACGCTGATCGCCGGCACGGCGACCACTACCGCGGTGGCGCTGTTGGTTGCCATCCCGCTGGGGACGGTGATCGCCATCTACCTGAGCGAGTTCGCCTCGCACCGATTGCGCGAGACGGTCAAGCCAATTCTGGAGCTGCTCGGCGCGGTGCCGACCGTGGTTTTCGGCTACTTTGCCCTGCTGGTGGTGACGCCATTGCTGCAGAAGATCTACCCTGACCTTCCCGGCTTCAACATGCTCTCGGCCGGCCTGGTCATGGGAGTGATGATCATTCCCTACGTCAGTTCGGTGAGCGAAGACGCCATGCGCGCGGTGCCGATGCACCTGCGCGAGGGCTCCTACGCCATGGGCGCGACCCGCCTGCAGACCGCCATCCGCGTGGTGATGCCGGCCGCCTTCTCCGGGCTGGCCGCCGCCTACATCCTCGGCATCTCGCGGGCGGTCGGCGAAACGATGATCGTCGCCATCGCCGCCGGGATGCAGCCGAACTTCACGTTGAACCCGCTGGAGCCAGCCGCGACCATCAGCGCCTTCATCGTCCAGGTCTGCCTGGGCGACCTGCCGCACGACAGTCTTGGTTATAAGACCATCTTTGCGGCCGGGCTGACGCTGATGCTCTTCACGCTGGTGTTCAATATCCTCGGCTACTGGTTGCGCAAGCGCTTCCGTGAGATTTATTAAACTGGAGATGTTATCATGACCCCCGCTCCAACCGCCGACCTCCGCAAACTCATCGCCCGCCATCGTCTTTGGGAACGGGTGTTCACTATCGTCGGCCTGATCGCCCTGCTGATCGGTCTGCTGGTCCTGCTTGGCCTCTTCACCCAGCTGGCAGTGACTGGCGCGCCGCGCCTGACCCCCGAGTTCTTCACCAGCTTCCCCTCGCGCATCGCCGAAAAGGCCGGGATCCTCTCGGCCTGGGTCGGCTCATTGCTGGTCATGCTGGTCACCGCCTGCAGCGCCATCCCGCTCGGGGTGGCCGCCGGCGTCTACCTCGAGGAGTACGCGCCGAAGAACTGGCTGACCGCAATCATCGAGATCAACGTCATGAACCTCGCCGGAGTGCCGTCGATCATCTACGGCCTGCTGGCCTTGGGGCTGTTCGTCTACCAGTTCGGTTTCGGCCAGAGCATCCTCTCCGCCGGGCTGACGCTGGCGCTGCTGATCCTGCCGATCGTCATCGTCGCCACCCGCGAGGCGCTGCGCGCGGTTCCCGGCATCATCCGCGAGGCGGCCTACGCCCTCGGCGCCACCCGCTGGCAGATGGTTTCCCATCACGTTGTCCCCTACTCGGCTGGCGGGATCCTCACCGGCGTGATCATCGGTCTGTCGCGCGCCATCGGCGAGACCGCGCCGATCATCACCATCGGCGCCCTGACCTTCATTGCGTTTCTCCCCACCCCGCCGGTGACCGGGGAGTTTCCGTTCCTGTCGTTTCAATGGCTGAAGGATCCGTTCACGGTGCTACCGATCCAGATGTTCAACTGGACCTCGCGCCCGGAGGAAGCCTTCCAGCTCAATGCCGCCGCGGCCGGCGTGGTGCTGCTGGTCATGACTCTGGCCATGAATGCCCTGGCCATCTGGCTGCGTTACCGAATTCGGAGGAAGATCAAATGGTAGAACTGGCCACCAACATTTTCGACGCTCCCGGCAGCGAGCCGGCCACGGCCGCGCTCAAGGCCGAGTCGCGCCACCTCAACTTCCACTACGGGGCATTCCACGCCCTGAAGGACATCTCGCTGCCGGTCCATGATCACTCGATCACCGCCCTGATCGGCCCGTCCGGATGCGGCAAGTCGACCTTCCTGCGCTGCTTCAATCGCATGCACGACCTCTACCCCGGCAACCGCTACCAGGGGGAGATCGTCCTCTATCCGGACAACGTCGACATCCTCGCCCCATCGGTCGACCCGATCGAGGTGCGCATGCGCATCAGCATGGTCTTTCAGAAGCCGAATCCGTTTCCGAAGTCGATCTTCGAGAACGTCGCCTACGGCCTGAAGGTGCGTGGCATCACCCAGCGGGACCTGGTCGAGACCAAGGTCGAGCAGGCGCTGCGTGGGGCGGCGTTGTGGAACGAGGTCAAGGATCGCCTGAATGAACTGGCCGGCAACCTTTCCGGTGGCCAACAGCAGCGCCTGTGCATCGCCCGGGCGCTGGCCATCGACCCGGAACTGATCCTCTTCGACGAGCCGACCTCGGCCCTCGACCCGATCGCCACAGCGAGCATCGAGGAGCTGATGCTTGAACTGAAGGAACAGGTGGCGATCCTCATCGTTACCCACAACATGCAGCAGGCGGCGCGCGTTTCCGACCACACCGCATTCCTCTACATGGGGGAGGTCATCGAGTTCAACGACACCAAGAAACTCTTCACCATGCCGGACAAGAAGCAGACGGAGGATTATATTACGGGGCGCTTTGGGTGATGATTCTGATCTGTTGAATTGTAGGGGCAAAGCAAGAGATTGATCTGCTTTGCCCTTGCTTCGGGCGAAGCAGATGAAGCATGCTTCGCTCCTACACCAACAAATTTTTCCGAAAGGGTTTTGAAACATGGAACGTGAACACATCATTCGCCAGTACGATCTGGAACTGAACGAAATCCGTGAGAAGCTGCTGGAGATGGGCGGTAAGGTCGAGGTGATGATCGCCAACGCCATGAAGTCGCTGGTCGAACGCGATTCGGCGTTGGCCGAGCAGACCATCGCCTTCGATCACCACATCAACCACATGGAGGTGGAGATCGATGAAAAGTGCCTGCAGGTGCTGGCCCGCCGCCAGCCGGCGGCGCGCGACCTGCGCTTCCTGACCCTGGCGCTGAAGATCGTCACCGATCTGGAGCGGATCGGCGACCAGTGTCGCAACATCGCCAAGCGGGTCCTGGAACTGAATACCGAGCCGCCGCTCAAGCCGTACATCGACCTGCCGCGCATGTCCGCGGCGGCGGCGACCATGGTGCGCGAGGCCCTCGACGCCTTCGTCAAGGGGGATGCGGAGCTGGCGCTGAAGGTCTGCAAGGACGATGCGTTCGTCGACGGGTTGAACGACCAGATCCAGCGCGAACTGCTGGTCTTCATGATGTCCGATCCGACCAGCATCAGCCGGGCGGTCAAGGTCAACTACATCGCCAAGTGCCTGGAGCGGGTCGCCGACCACGCCACCAACGTCGCCGAAATGGTGATCTTCATGGTCAAGGGGAAGGATATCCGGCACACCGTGGCCTAACGGCCCCACTCCCCCATTTTGACATATCCCGTCACATCGAAAGCCCGCAGTGCTTTACAGCCTGCGGGCTTTCGGCTAGACTGCCATCAATTCCAATGCAATGGAGGCTGACATGGCAATCAACAAAGCGATCCTGGTAGGCAACCTCGGCAAGGATCCGGAACTGCGTTACACGGCAAGCGGGCAGGCCGTGGCCACCTTTTCCCTGGCGACCACGGAGAAGTTCAAGAACAAGGGCGGCGAGCAGCAGGAACGCACCGAATGGCACAACCTCGTGGCCTGGGGACCGTTGGCCGAAATCTGCGGCAAATATCTGGTCAAAGGGAAGCAGGTTTACGTCGAGGGGCGCATTCAGAGTCGGACTTATGATGACCGTGACGGCAACAAGCGCTACATCACCGAGATCGTCATCTCGGATATGCAGATGCTCGGTGGCCGACCCGGCGAAGAGGGTGGGGGTGGGGCTGCTGCCCGGCCGGCATCCCGCCCGGCGGCGCCATCCTCGGTGCGTGAGCCGGTGTCCGTTCCCGAGGATGCACCATTCAATCCCGACGACGATATTCCGTTCTGATTTTGGGGTTTTTCAAGATGAAAACATGAAAGCCGTAAGCCCTTGGGCTTACGGCTTTTGCTGTATCTACTGCGTGAGGAGCTTTGCTGGCTTTTCTCGCCTGGTTGTCAGTCGTTGTCGACGATGGTGACGATGGCCGTCTTGCTGACGCCGAGGGTGGCACCGACCGGTAAACTCAGGTTGACCTTGAAGGTCTCGCTGTTTTCCCGGGTTGCATTGTTGATGATGGGAACGACGATGCTCTTGGCGGTGGCATCGCCAGCAGCCCAGTTTAGCGTGCCGCTCCTGGCGGTGTAATCGCTCCGGGCCTTGGCAGTACCGTTGGCCGTAGCGTATTTGACGCTGGCTGCCGCGTTGGCGTCGCCCAGACGTTTGACCCACATGGTGATGCTGCCGCTGCCTTCGCTCACGGAACCGCTAACCGACTCGAACTCAATGTTGTTGTCGTTATTCACGATGGTAACGGTGGCGTTGCTGATGGCACCCACGGTTGCTCCCAC